>DAOUJL010000040.1:0-52959 GCA_034422735.1 Dehalococcoidia bacterium
TGGCCACGAGGACAGACCGCGCAGCACCTCTCGACCTGCTGCCGCGTGATTGGGCCAGGGACGCCGTCGGCAAGGTGATGCGGAACCGGGACCGGAACTCCGCGCCGGCCTGGTGGCGTGCGCGGTACGGGTCCCGGACGGCTTTTCGCCTCGGTCACCCCCATCCTAACCTTCCCCCTGCGAGGGGGAAGGGACTTGTCGGATAACCTCCCCCTGCGAGAGGGAGAGGGGACAAGCGGAAAGGGTGGTACGGGCGGGTGACGGGCTACCAAGCGGAGTAGCATCCGGGCAGGGGCAGTGGCCAAACTGCCGGGTGGGACAAACAAGCTAGAAAAAAGTGTCCCGTTTCGTTTCTTTTGTTTTATCTCCTCGGATTTCGTAGCTGGGCGATCTGCGTTTCAGGTTGCGGATGGAACGGATTACGGTTGGATGGGATTTTGTCTGACAGAATGTTGTCACGGTTGTTACGTTGGTGGCCGGCGACCGGTGGTCAGCGACCAGTGGCGGGTTGTTTGTGATGAAGAGAGCGTAGCACGGATGTGCTGGGGTGTCAATGGCCCGCATGACATCAAAATTCTGGAACACCGCTGGTAACCGCAATTTTGAGGTCGCGCGTGGCCCTATCCTCTGGGTTCCCGTTCCCCGCTTTCGCGGGGACGAGCTTTGCGGGGATGACGAATGAACTTAGGGGTGATTCCTTGTGGTTGCCAGTGTTGGGAACGGACGGCGCGCGCGAGTGAAGTTCTTTCCGGGGATGGGACTTTTGCGCGCGCCGTAATGTCAATACAATGTTAGGCAGGGCTGTAAACCCGATTGTGAGGTTAATACCGAGTGGGTTCTACGACACTGGCGCGTTTCGGGTCTACAGGGAGCCGGGCATGGGGGCTGCTGGCGATAGCGGCCGTTTTCGCGGCGCTGTGGCTTGTCGGCTGCGGCGGATCGCCTGCCCCCCAGCCGACGCCGGACATCGCCGGGACGGTGGAGGCGGCAGTCGCCATGGCGATGCCCACCGCGACGCCGACGCCCGAGCCGGATATCGAGGCAACCGTGGCCGCGGGCGTGCAGGCGACGGTCGTCGCCATGCGACCCTCTCCGACCCCAACCCACGCGCCTACCTGGACGCCAACCGTCACATCCACGCCGACAGCTACTCACACGCCAACGCCGACCCCCACACCCACACGCAGACCCCCGCCTACGCCTCGGCCTACGCCCATTCCCACGCCCACAGTTACCCCTACTTACACTCCCACGCCCATCCCCACGCCCACTCCCACGCCTATTCCCACGCCCACCGACACTCCAGTTGCTACTCCCACGCAGGTCACCAGCCTCTCGGTCGCCGACGTGGTGGACAGGGTCAGGCCGAGCGTCGTGCGAATAGTAAGTTCTGACGGCGGGGGTACCGGCTTCGTAATCGATGCCGACGGCCACATACTCACCAACGAGCATGTCGTCGAAGGAGAAACGCGCGTGTCGGTCGTGTTCCACGACGGCGCGCGACTGTGGGGGCAGGTGGTGTCGTCTGATGCGGCCCGCGACATCGCGCTGCTGAAGGTAAGCACGAACCGTAAACTGACGCCTTTGACGTTGGCGGGCGAAGTGAGGGAAGGCGAGGACGTAATCGCGTTGGGCTTTCCGCTCAGTCTGGGCGAAAGCATGACAATAACACGGGGCATCGTATCCGCCATCAGGTCGTACAACGGCGTAGAGTACGTGCAGACGGACGCCGCCATCAACCCGGGCAACAGCGGCGGGCCGCTGCTGAACGACAGGGGCGAAGCGGTGGGGATGAACACCTTCACGCGCCGCAACATCGAAGGCCGCGACTATGAGGCTCAAGGCATCGGCTTCGCGGTGTCCGCCAACGTGCTGGAAGCGCGGCTCGCGACGATGAAGGCCAACCCGTCCCCGCCGGTGGCCGGGGCAACGCCGACGGCCGTCATCCGGGTCACGCCCACTCCTGCCGCCGGACGCGGGTTCGGGCCGGTTAGCGGGAAGTTGGAGCACGACGATGATAATTTCATCCCGGAAAAGGACGCCCGTGTTTTCCTACCCAATGCGTTGATTGAGGCGACTTTCGTGGACACGTTGTCATCGAATGGTAAGGGCTGGAGCCACGGCTTTCTGTTACGGGCGGTGGAGCAGCGTTACTACATTCTCGCCATATCCAGCCACGGCAATTGGTACCTGAAGCGTCGGAACAACGTGCCGCCATACGACGCCATAGACGTTCAAGACGGATTCTCGTCAAACATCAGAACGGGTCGCAATGCGGAAAATCACGTGCGCGTTGTAACACTAGACGGCAGGGGCTGGTTGTTCATCAACGGGGGATTCGAGGCGGAGTTGGATTTGAGCGAGATTAGCGGCGCCGGCTCCGTCAGTCTGATAGGCGTTTGGTTCAATGGTCACGAGCACCCCGGAGAGTCCACCGTCTACAAAGACTTCAGTGTGCGCCCGATAGAGTTGGAGCACGGACCGGAGGACGGCTCAATAGAGCACGACGCTGACGATGGCTTCGTTGACGTACACCCGGTTAGGGTTTGGGTGGCGGACGGCATAATCGAGGCGCGTTTCTTCAACCCATTCTTCGTGCCAGACCGCGAATGGAGCAGTGGGTTTCTCTTTAGGAGATCCGACGATGGAGTTCACGCGGTCATCATGGCTGGTCAGGGATATTGGGAACACATCCTCTCGACGGGGGACGGCTGGGAAGACTTGGGGGGCGAGTGGGACGACACAATCACAACGTCCCGCGGCAACGCAAACTTATTGATGGTAGTAATGCTTGGCGA
This sequence comes from Dehalococcoidia bacterium, assembly GCA_034422735.1. Taxonomy (GTDB): domain Bacteria; phylum Chloroflexota; class Dehalococcoidia; order Lucifugimonadales; family CATOSD01; genus CATOSD01. Next base: position 2,799 of record DAOUJL010000040.1, read on the forward strand.
ACGTGGCTACCTGTTCATCAACAACACATATGTGGTTGACCTTGACTTGAGTAAACTAATGGAAGCTGGGGGCATCCGAGTGGTCGGTTCATTTTTTGCGGGCCACGCCGTCAACGGCGTGTCTACGCAGTTCGAGCGCTTCGCGGTGTGGTCGATCGCGGAGTTGCCGTAGGGGCGCTGAGTCACCGCCATCCTGACCCATTCGGCAAGCCCAGGGCAGGCTCTTCCCCCTGTTAGGGGGGAAGAGAATTTCTTCAGCCGCGTAATGCCTCTAGCCGGTGACGGCGCCCTCGGAGGCGGAGGACACCAGCTTGGCGTATTTGGCCATTACGCCGGTGGTGTAGTTGGACTGCGGCGGCGTCCAGCGGTCGCGGCGGCGCGCAAGCTCCTCTTCCGGCACTCGCACGCTAAGCTCGCGCGTTTCCACGTCCATCACGATGCGGTCGCCGTCCTCGACGAGCGCTATCACGCCGCCCACGGCGGCCTCCGGCGCCACGTGGCCTATCATCGGCCCCCGCGTCGCGCCCGAAAAGCGCCCGTCAGTGATGAGCAGCGTGTCCTCGCCCAGGCCCGCTCCCATGATGGCGCCGGTGACGGCCAGCATCTCCTGCATACCCGGCCCGCCCTTGGGACCCTCGTACCGGATTATCACCACGTCGCCGTCCTTGATCTCGCCCGACGTGACGGCATTGAACGCGGCGCGCTCGCCGTCGAACACGCGCGCCGGGCCGTCGTGGCTCAGGTGGCCGGTGCCGGACACCTTCATTACGGCGCCCTCGGTGGCTAGGTTGCCCTTGAGTATCACCAGGCCCCCGGTGGGGCTGCGCGCCTCTGAGACGGGGTAGATTACGCGGCTGTCCGGCATGGTGTCGAACTCGGCAAGGTTCTCGGCGAGCGTCTTGCCGGTGATGGTCGGCACGTCCGGATGCAGGTGTCCGGACCTGAGCAGTTCGTTCATTAGCACCGGCAGCCCGCCGGACTTGTCCATGTCGGACATGACGAACCGCCCTCCCGGCCGCAGGTCGGTCAGGTAGGGCGTGCTGCGGCTGAGCCGGTCGAAGTCATCGATGTGGAGGTCCACGCCGGCCTCGCGCGCGATGGCGAGCAGGTGGAGCACGGCGTTGGTCGAGCCGCCCATCGCGAGCACCACGGTTATGGCGTTCTCGAACGCCTCGCGCGTCATGATGTCGCGCGGCTTGATGTCCTTCTCCAGCATGTTGTAGAGCACCGCGCCCGCCCTGTGGGCCATGTCCTCGTTGCGGGGGTCCACCGCCGGGATGGACGCCGCTCCGGGCAGGGACATTCCCATCGCCTCGATGGCCGAGGACATGGTGTTGGCGGTGAACATGCCGGAGCACGCGCCCTCGCCCGGACAGGCGACGCGCTCCATGCCGTACAGTTCGTCCAGGGTGAGCTTGCCCTGGGAGTAGGCGCCCACGGCCTCGAACATGTCCTGTATGTTGATGTCGCGGCCCATGTAGTTGCCCGGCAGAATCGCGCCGCCGTAGACAAACAGCGACGGGACGTTGAGCCGCGCCATGGCCATCATCGCGCCCGGCATGTTCTTGTCGCAGGCGGCGACCACGATTAGGCCGTCCATGCTCTCGCCGAAGGTTACGGTTTCTATGGAGTCGGCTATCACCTCTCGGCTCACCAGCGACGCCTTCATGCCCTCGGTGCCCATGGAGATGCCGTCGCTGATGGTAATGGTGCCGAACAGGAAGGGGACGGAGCCGCCGTCCCACACGCCCTGCTTGGCCCTCTGCGCCAGCCTGTCGAGGTGCACGTTGCAGGGCGTCACGTCGCTGGCGAGGTTGGCGACGGCGACGAACGGCTTGTCCATGTCATCGTCGCTGAGGCCCACGGCGCGCAGCATGGCGCGGGCCGCGGCGCGATCCGGACCCTGGCTCACCACGTGGCTGTTTCGCTTGAGCGATGCTGAGGTGCTGGTAGTCATGGTGAGTTCCCTCTCCGCTAGTCCGGCTTGTGCTTCTCGATCAGCGCGACAACCCTGGAATCGAACTCGTCGCCCAGGGAGCGGCCCGCGTCGGAGTAGGCGATGCCGAGATGGAGTTGGCGGGACAGTTGCTCGAACTCGGGCGATTCGCCCCATTCGCTCTCGAGCTCGCCGAACGCCGCGTCAAGGTCGTCTTTTCTGAACATGTAGGCAGCCTCACGTATAAGGGCCAGCGCGCGGCTGGCCCCTGTTTGGGTTTTCAACGGGCCGGCGACGCGGGCGGGCCTGGTGCGGCCGCCCGCGCCTCTTGCCGCGCTTTCGGTTATTCGTCTCCGCGGGTGCTGTCGCCTTCGTCCAGGATCTTCTTCAGATCGGTGGCGAAGCCGACGAGCTCCTCGTAGGCCGGGACGCCCTCTTCGGAGAGCTTGTCCTTGAACTGCTCGAACAGCCACTCCTCGCGCCTGCCGTGCGGGATCTCGAAGAACTGGCGGTTGAACCTGGGCAGTTCGCCGGGGCCGAAGTAGCCCTTGTCCCTGATGGTGTAGCCCTCGAGGTTGTGGGTGCCCTTGCCGAGCACCTCGCCGGTCTCGACGTAGTGCTCCATCACGGGCTTCATGCCGTAGCGCTGTACCGGGCAGACCTTGATGCAGACGGCGCAGCCCTCGTAGCGTGCCATCACCGGGCGGCAGCGCTCGTAGATGACCTTGAACTTCTCGGCGCCCCGCCACCAGACCCTGTCCTTGAGCAGCGCCCTGCCCGGGCAGCGGTTCACGCACACCTGGCAGATCTTGCAGAACTGGTTGATGCCGTAGTCGACGGGTTGGTCGTAGGTCACCGGCGCGTCGGTGGTGATGATCGCGAGCCTGGCCCTGGAGCCGAAGTGTGGCGAAAGGAGCTGTCCGTTGGCGCCCAACTGGCCCAGTCCGGCGTTGATGAACATGGGAATGTACGCGCCGCTGTTGTCGTTCGGGCTGTGCACCTGGGCATGGTAGCCCAGCGTGCGGATGTGGTCGGCGAGGTCGAGCGCCAGCGCGCCCTCGATCTCGTAGGTGCCGAAGTGGGCGTACTCGGCCTCCAGGCTCGGAAGCGTCTGGGTCTGCAGGTAGTCCTGCTCGAGCGCGACGCAGATGGCGTGCTCGTACTTGACCCAGGTCTTCTTGCTGGAGTAGGCGTAGTGGTGGTCGAACCGGGTGAAGCCGACCTCGTTGAAGCCGAGCTCCCTGGCCTTCAGCCGGATGTCGTCGGTCATGTCAATGCCGGTTTCGGCCTCGCCGGTCGGCTCGATGTCGCCGCTGACCAGCGCGGCGTCTACCAGAGGCTGGTTCAGCTCGTCGTGGCGCTCGCGGTACTCGAGCACGTCGGGGGTGTAGACCGTCCAGACCCAGTCGCGGTCCGCGGCCTTTTCGATGTTCTGGGTCTCGAGGGGATATACCCTCGTGTAGAAGGAAACGTCCTCCTGCCGCACCGGCGCGCCCGGTACGGTAGCGAGGTCTTCTGCAACGGGAATGTCAACCTCCGGGTCGCCGTGCCTCCGACCGGGGCGCGTTACTACGTGGTGAACTTCTTTAGGCATAGGTGTACCTCCCGCAGATAATCCTCGCTTGGCGCGGAGTGTACTCGCAAGTCCACTACAAGTCAAGCGTTTTTGGGGCGCGGACTCGAAGGCTCGCCGTGTCGAATCTACGTCGGACCCGGCGAGCCCGGTGCGGACTTGCTTCGCGCGCTCGCGAGTTGCCTCACCACCAGGACCAGCCCGCCGACGACGAGGACGCTGAGGTAGGTGATCGAGCGGTCCAGCAGCGCTATGGACACGGCCTCGTGGCGGGCCAGGCTCAGCGTGAGCAGGCCGGTCACGCCCGGCTCGACGGCCCCCACGCCGCCCGGCGTCGGCACGGTGCTCAGCAGCGCGTGGGCCAGCGCCACGATGGCCAGCATGGGCAGCCCGACCTCCGCGCCAAGGGCCTGCACGACGAAGCCGAGCCGCGCGATTTCCATGAGCCAGCCCAGCAGTCCGAGGGCGAACAGCGTGGGCAGTTGCTTGAAGCTGCCGAACGCCCCGCTCCGGAAGCTCAGGAAGGCCGCCTCGAGCCGCTGGGGCAGCAGCCGCGCCAGCCGAGCGCCGAACGCCTTCATGGCGAGAGCGAGCGCGCCGAGCGCGACGGTCATCAGCGCGGCGATGGCGGCGGCCCTGAACACCAGGCTCCTCGCGTCCGGCGTGTCCGCGGTCAATGCCAGCGCCAGCACGCTCAGCGCGATGATCGCGGCCACCGTCGCCATGTCCATCATGCGCTCGGCCAGCACGGTGCCCAGGCTCCACGAGAAGCCGGTCCGCGAATCCTGCGAGAACAGGTAGGCGCGGTAGGCGTCGCCGAGCCTGAGCCAGGCGATGGAGTTGACGAACCAGCCCGCCACGATGAGCGTGGCGCACCGGACCGCCGAGGGCAGTCGCGTGTCCGGCCCGTCTTCCAGTCCCGCGTTCTTTGCGAGAAGCCGCCAGCGCAGTCCCCGGAACGCAAAGCTGACGTAGTACAACACCAGGGCCAGCGCGTACAGCCGCGGGTCCATGGAGCGGAGGTTCTCCAGGGTCGCGCCCCAGTCCAGGTCGAAGCGCGTGGACAGGAACACGACGAACGCCGCGGCCACCGCGAAGGACAGCAGCGTTGGCAGCGAGAGGACTCGCCGCCGCAGCGACATGGCGGGCGGGGAGTTCCGGCGAGGCCCGGCCTCTTCGCCGCGGTGCTCCGGTTTGCTCACAGCGGGCGCTTGCGCGGTATGCCGGGCCGGCGGGGGTAGCGGTTCGGCGTGGGGGCCACCTTGTCCAGCACGATCAGGGCGCGGGGGCGGTCCAGGCCGGGCACGTCGACCCGCCTGACCTCGCGGATGGCGCCGCCGAGCGTGCGGACGGCGGTCTCGGCTTTGGCGGCCTCCGCTTCGGCGTCCGCGCTCTTGGATGCGACGACCACGCCCCCAATCCGGCAGAGCGGCAGGGTGAGCTCGGCGAGCGCGTTCAGCTTGGCGACGCCGCGCGCGGTCACCACGTCGAACGCCTCGCGCGCCGCAGGGTCGCGGCCCAGCGTCTCGGCGCGGCAGGCCAGCACCTCGATTCCGTCCAGGCCGAGTGACTCTCCCAGCCCGCGCAGGAAGTCGGCCTTCTTGCCGGTGGCCTCCACGAGGGTCACGCGAAGTGATGGGACGGCTATCCGCAGCGCGATGCCCGGCAGGCCCGCGCCGCTGCCGACGTCGGCGAGGCGGCCCGACCGCAGCAGCGCGGGCGGGACTGCGGCCAGCACGCTGAGCGAGTCGAGGTAGTGTACGGACTGCGCCCGTTCCCAGTCCGATACGGAGGTGAGATTGACGCGGCGGTTCCCGCGCTCCAACTCGCGGTGGTAGCGTCGGAATGCGTCGAGCTGCTCCGGCGTGAGCGGGACGCCGAGCCGCTCCGCGCCCTCGCGCAGCGCCGTCGCGTCCTTCGTGTTATCCGGCGTTTCGTTGGGCGTTTCGTCCGGCAGGGGCGCGGCGGCGCGCCGTGAGTGCTCGATCATTCGGTGCGGATGGCCGGCGGCGCTCAGCCCTGGCGGGCGTACTCGGTCGCCAGCATCCCCATCACCACCGAGTCGAACCGCGAACCCTCGTGCGGGCGGCTCTTTCGCAGCGTCCCCTCGTGCACGAACCCGAGGTGGCGGAACAGCGTGAGGGCGGCGGCGTTGTACTCGGGAATGTCCGCCCAGACGCGGTACAGGCCGTAGTCGTCGAACGCCTTCCCCAGCGCGGCGCGCATGGCCGTGGTGCCGAATCCGTGATGCCACATGTCCTTGCGTCCGATCAGGATCGAAATCTGCCCGTCGCCCAGCGATTCCTCGATGGCGAGATGAATCTCGCCGATGTGCTCGTCGTTCTCGCTGTAGATGGACAGGATGCGATGCTCGGGGTCGTCGAAGATTCGTTTCCACTCCTCATCGGAGGCGTCCAGCACCTCGTTCGGGTGGTATCCCAGGTGGGCGGGGTCGCCGTAGGAGTAGCGTCCGAACCAGCTCTCCGCCACCTCGTCGTCGTCCAGCCAGGTGCGTATGCGGGAGACGTCCTCCCTGGTCACGTCCCTCAGTGTAACGTGATGTCGTTCCATTGGTTACCTCCTGGGTGTATACCCGCGACAGCCGCGTCCCCTAATCCTACCCGTACCTACCCGGCGGCCGCCCTTGCGCCGACTCTGCCGGGCAGCCTCAGCATGACGGCCAGCACCAGCGTGCCCACAAGCACGAGCGCGCCGCCGTACACGAACGTCGCCTCGACGCCGTAGTTGTCCCATATCAGGCCGGCTATCACGGGCGAGAGCGTGCCGATGAAGCTGGCGCCGTAGATGAGCGATACCACGGTCGATTGCACCGCTCCCTCCGCGGCCTCTATCGCGGCCGCGATGAATATGGCGTGCAGCGCGTACAGCACGGTGCCCATCACCATAATCGTTACCACAAGCCAGCTTATCTCCCAGAAGAACGGCTCATGGTCGGCGAATCCGAGCGCCATGGCCAGCAGGCTCATTATCAGCATCGACGGCACCAGGACGGGCTTGTAGCCGAACTTGTCGGCCAGGTAGCCCATCACCGGCTGTGCCACGATGCCCACGACCTGGGCGAGGGAAAGGTAGATCGCCACCTTGCTGGTAGAAAACTCCAGCTCTTCGCGCAGGTACACCGGCAGGAAGATCATCACCGAGCTCTGGCCCACGCTGCGAAGCGCGGTTACGATGACCAGCACGTACAGCGCCTTGCGCTTGAGCAGCGACAGCAGGGACGAGAAGTACTCCCGCACGGAGCCGACGGCCTGCATCTCGCCGCCGGGCACGTTTCGCATGAAGAGCCAGATGGCCACGGCGCACACGAGCGCGGGGAAGAGGCTGTAGACCAGCACGGAGTCCCAGCTCATCGCCAGCCAGCCGAGGAGCACTACGCCCGCGAGCAGCGGACCGCCGACCTCGCCCACGCTGCCGCCGGTGCCGTGCAGCGAAATGGCGAAGCCGCGGCGGTCGGGGAAGCGGCGGGACAGCGCGCCGATGGCTGGCGGGTGGTACAGCGACGGCCCGACGCCGACCAGCAGCATGATGGCGAGGACGGCGATGAAGATGAGGTTCTCGGAGACCAGGCTGTCCGCCATGCCCAGCAGGAAGTAGGACACGCCCATCATCAGCAGCGATATGCCGAGCATGAGCGAGGCGCGGTCGGCGAACCTGTCTCCGAGGAAGCCGGCGAACACCGTGGTGACCCAGCTGGTCGCCTGGCGCGAGAAGGCCAGAGTGCCGAGCTGCGTTCCGCTGAGGCCGAGTCCTATCTTGATTTCGGGGAAGAGTATGGACTGCAGCGCTGAGTTGTAAACGTGCTTGATTGCGTGTCCGACGACGACGGTTGCCGCCAACTGGTTTCGCCCTCGCTTGAGTTCGGGCGATACTTGGATGGATTCTGTGGACAAGTCCGCTACCTCGACTCCGGGGAATTGCAGGCGCAATTATAGCACGTAGGCGAGCGGGGCTTGGCGGCCTGTTTATCACCCCCATCCTAACCTTCCCCCGTCAAGGGGGAAGGGACTCATCGGGCTGCGGGACGGCTAAATCTGCTCATTTCTGTTGCATTGTGTTGAGTTCGTAGCTGAGCGGGTCGTTGGTTCTGCTCAATTCTGTGATGCCGGCGTGGGCAATTCTGGGCATAAGCGTCACGTCGCGTGGCAGAAGAGGACGGGAGGCGGACGGGGCCGACTGGCCGTGTCTTCTCTGCCGCAGGGCGCCCACGAGGGGCGCCCCTACGGTTGCCTGAGGCCTGAACCCCAACGAGCGGGATGGAAATCCGCCCTACCGTGAGCGATAATAGCACGGGCGTGCGGATATTTCAAGGGCGGTGGCGAGATTGCCGGATCAGGGCGGATTCGTGGGGAGAAATTGCGCACGAATGGGGACTGGTGGGACGTGGATGAGAACGGGCGGAGCACGGATGGGAACGGGTGACGCAGGAAAGAGACGGTATTTTCGGGCGCGTGGGCGACGCGGCAGGCCGATCACGGGCCTGATAGTTATAACAGATTACATATATGTCACCAATAAGTTATGCATAAGTTGCCCATATACGGTTATGCACGTGATATAGTAGCTTGTGGTTTCATCAGAGCGGCCTGTTCCGGGCGCTCATTTGACTACGCGGTGGGAAAGCGTGCAGCCGGATACATCATACAGGTTTGCCAAGCTATCTTCGCAAGGGCGGGCGCGAGTCGCAGCGGCTCTGGCTGTTTGCGCGCTGGCGACTCTGGCGATAATCACTTCCGCCGTAGTATTGGCGCAGAGCGAGCCCAGGGACTTCGACTTCGACGATGACGGCCTCATAGATGTCTCGACGCTGGCGCAGCTTGACGCCATCCGGTGGGACCCCGACGGTGACGGGAGCGTCGCAACGTCCAGCCAGGCCGTCTACCGGTCCGCCTTCCCGAACCCCGTCGCCGGCATGGGTTGCCCTTCGTCGCTCTGCGCCGGCTACGAGTTGACGGCCAACCTCGACTTCGACACCAACGGCGACGGGAAAGCCAGCCCGGGCGACGCCTACTGGAACTACGGGCTAGGCTGGGTTCCCATCCCGCGCTACACCGGTGTGTTCGAGGGCAACGGCTACGCCATCCACAACCTGTGGGTCGACGCGGTGGAGAAGCGGTGGACAGGGGACGAGCCGAGCGAGGGCGCGGCGCAGATCGTGGACGGCGATGACGACGTGGGGCTGTTCGGCGTGCTGGACGGGGCCTCCGTGCGCAACCTGGGTTTGCCCCTGGCCGTCGTTTCGGGCTATCGCAACGTGGGCGCGCTGGCGGGTCGCGCGACCGGAGGCGCCGCGGTAGGGTCCGTGTACGCCATCGGCAGCGTTGTGGGATTCGGAAACGTGGGCGGACTGGTCGGCAGCGTCGAGACGGGAGCGAGCGTGACGGCGGCGTGGGCGAAGGCGGAGGTGTACGGCGTGCCGGCGGCGAGGTCGGGATACGGCGCGGGGTCCTCGTCCGACCCGCAGCCGAACGCTACCTACTCGGTGGGCGGGCTGGTCGGCCATAGCAGGGGGAGCGTCAGCGCGTCCTACTCGCGCGGCGAGGTGGATGGACAGGGGCAGCGCTTCGGCGGCCTCGTCGGCCACAACGAGGGTTCGGTCCTCAACGGCTACTTCGACTCCGACGCGACGAGTCAGACCGACGTCTCCCAGGCAAGGAGCGCGTCGGAGTTGACGGGTCCGGTCGGCTACACCGGCATATATGCCGGCTGGAACGTCAGCGTCAACGGACGCGGCGACGTGTGGGACTTCGGCGCGTACTACAACTATCCGAGGCTAAAGATAGACAGAGACGGCGACGGTGCGGCGACGGCGCGGGAGTTCAGCGGCCAGGACTTCGCCGACAGGGTGAAAGGGGCCGAGGATCTGCCCGACTGCACTAATCCCGGTTATTGGGGATATCCCGAGTGCCGGGGATACAAGACGCCTACCCCCACGCCCAGGCCCACTGCTACGCCAAAGCCGCCCACGCCAACGCCCAAACCGACGGCCAAGCCCACGGCCGAGCCCACGGTCGAGCCAACGCCCGTGCCGACGGCCAAGCCAACGGCCAAGCCGACGCCCAAGCCCAGGCGGCGCGTCGACCCGCCCACGGCCACCAACACACCGCGGCCCACGTACAGGGGCGGATTGCGGGCGTCGGCCTCGACCATATCGCTGTATGAGCAGTTAAAAGTCACTGCGGTCAACCTGCGGCCCTCGACGCTGAACGTTGAGATTAAGTCGTCCTATCACTTCAAGGACGCCGGGACGGGAGAGTGCCAAGAGGGGGCAACCGGCCAGGATTCCGAGGACACGCGTCCGGCGACTTCGGTCACTCTGAGAGGATGCGCCAGCGGCACCGGGAAAGTCTGGCTGTACGTCGCCGGAACCAACACCAGGCTGGCGACCATATCCATAACCGTACTGGCGGCCACGGCAACGCCGCTGCCCACCGCCACGCCTGTACCAGCGGCCACGGCGACCCCGACGCCCACACCTACACCCGTCACCAATCCTCGTAGCTTGTCGATGAGCGCGAGCATTACGCGGAATGGCGACGATCTGACGGTTTCCTATGGCTGGGTGGCAGGGGCGGGCGGCGCTTCGGCGGCGTCGTTCACGGTAACGTTGGAGCAATCCGGCAGCGAGGGTGGCGGCTACAGCGGGTACAGGACCGCGACGAGGACTTCTGCCGGGAATGTCGTTTTCAGAAACGTGCAGACGGGGAAGTGGTACAAGGCGAGGGTGAGGGGGTGCGACGAGCAAAGCAACTGCGATTCGGCCACCACGGGCGCGGTGGAGGTACCCGTCCTGCCGACGCCGATACCCGCCGATACGCCGATGCCGACACCCACCGATACTCCCACGCAACCGCCCACGTCCGGGCCCAGCGGCAAGCTGAGCGCGTCCCCGGCGACCATCGGCGCGAACGAGCGCACCACCGTGAGGGCCTACGACGTCTCCCCTTCAAGTCTCAGCGTCAAGATCGAGTACCCGAACTTCTTCAGGGAGGGCGACGACTGCGGCGAGCCGGGCGGGCCGCGCGGCGCCGCTCCCACCTCGACCACTCGGACCTTCACGGGTTCTCGCGACTTCACGTTCACCGGGTGCGCTTACGGGACGCACACGTTCAGGCTGCTCACGTCGGGCGGGGCGCAACTGGCGAGCGTCGTGATACGGGTAGAGCGTCCCACGCCCACGCCGACGCCCACGCAACCGCCCACGCATCCCAACCTGTCGATGTCCTTCACGTCGCCCCCTTCGTCCATCGTCGCGGGCCGGTCGCACGACTTCGGCGTGGTAGTCTCGGGCACGACCCCCGGTCGCCGCTACCGGATCATCGTCTACGCCGTTCCGCGCATATCCGCGGCCGGGTTCGACGCGGCCTGCTCTCGCAGCTACAAGCTCACACCCGAGTTCAGGGGCTCGGCATCCCAGGTGTCCAGGTCGTTCACCCTGTACGGGTGCGCCGAGGCGCAGAACATCACCCTGGAGGCCCAGTTGCTGGAGCGCGCGCTCGACAGCCGCCGGCTCTCCGACATCAAGACCATCAACACCATCCTGTCGGTGACCGCGCCGCCGCCGAACCGCCCGCCCGAGTTTTCGAAGGCTACCTACGGCTTCGGCGTGTCCGGCAGCGCGCCGGTGGGGGCGAGCGTGGGCTCGGTGTCGGCGACAGACCCGGACGCCGACGGCGTTTCGTATTCCATCACCGGGGGCGATAGCGCGGGACTGTTCGCCATAGGCGCGTCCGATGGCGCCATCACGCTCGCCAAGAAGCTGGGCGCGGGGACGGCCTCCTACAGCCTGACGGTTCAGGCTGCCGACGGCAGAGGCGGCTCGGACGCGGCGAGCGTGAGCGTGGACGTGGCGCTGCCGCCCACGATCCGGGCGGACGCCCTCAGGCCGTTCGTGGGGCAGGAGGTGACGTTCAGGGCGTCGACGCCCGCGGGCAGCGGTCCGGCGGTGCTGCACTGGTGGCAGGAGTGGAGAGGCGGCAGGTGGGTGGATCTGGGGTCGGCGACCACCTGGGACGTGCACCGGGTGACCTCCAGCGTGTCCGGGTTCAGGACGTTCAGGGTCAAGGTCTCCTACCTGTCGAGGCTGAAGGCGGAGTCCGCGCCCATCACCGTGGAGTGGCGGCCGGTGGTGGTCGGGGTCACGTCGTCGCCCGCCTGGCCGCGTGCCGGGGACGCCGCTACGAGCACGGTGACGCTGACGGCCGGGGGCGACGTGCCGTCGGGGGCGGAGTACCAGTGGCAGGAGTGGCGCGGTACCCGGTGGGAGAACCTGGGGGCGGCCAGCGCGTCGTCGAGGAAGGATGTGTGGTCGGCTGTGCGGGGCACGAAGAAGTACCGTGTGGTGGTGAGCCACGCGACGGCGTCGACTGCGGTATCAGAGGCTGTGTACGTGACGTGGGATGAGTGGGCGATTGTGGCGGACATGATAGGGGAGCTGTCCGCGGCGGTGGCGACGTCGACGAGGTACACGGGGGCGCAGACTTCGCTGCTGAGTTGCATGAACGGCGGCGGGGGAATCCAGGGGCAGGCGCCGACCACGCCGCCCGCCGTGACGTTCGCCAGCTTCGACGACATCCTGGGGCGGTACACGGGGGACGTGAAGACGAAGATGGACGCGGGCGGCGATTGCGCCTCCCAGTCCAGCACCATGTTCAGCGCGAACGAGCGTGTGGCGCGCGACGAGCTCCGGAAGCTGAAGGCGGGCAACGCGGTGTACGCGGGGCTGCTGGAGACGCCGCACGGGCGGCAGTTCGAGGCGAATGTTGGCGATTCTTCCACGCTCAAGCTGGTCGCATACCTGGGGGCCACCACGTTTGAGCCGGGCGTGCTTACGACGCCGCTGTACGCCACCTCGACAGATGGTGGGGTGTCCGGTGAGGATGGACCTCCTGAAGACTACTTGCTCGGAACCGGCTTCGACTGCCTGCCTGCCGGTGTGGACGGGAGGAGGTTGAAGCTAGAGTACAAAATCGAGGTGCTCAACTGCCTGGTGTTCGCAACGTCGCGCGACTTCTGGGAGACTCAAGCTGACAATCTGTTGAACAGTCCCCGGTTCAGAACATGGCTCGAGTATGGGGAGGATTGGTCGTGTACCCTGTGGATGGATGTCTCCGACGCGACGTGCCGAAAGCATGACGTTGCCTTCGCCAGCCTTCAGCGGTGGCTCGGTACAGGAGATGTGAAAGAAATGGATCGGGCATGGAACCCGCGAAACAAACACGTCGCCGATGCCGAGTTTCTGCTTGATCTAGATAAGTACGACTGCCAGATGCCCAGCAATTTCGGCAAGGCCTCCTGCGCAGCTCTTGGTACGGGAACGGGGTTTGGGTCTCTAGCTGGTACGATGCACTACGGTGTTAACAAGATCAACTCTCCCTGGCCTGTCACGCTGCATGACGTCGAACACTCGGAGCAGTTTCCCAGCTTCATGTCGTGTGAGGTACCGAGGATAACAGACGTCATAACCGAAGACCGTAATCCGCACTTCGGAGTCAGTTGGAGATTCGATCCAGGTTGTGTTAGCAAGATCACCGTAGACAGCTACATTGTGTGCTGGAGTTACAGGAATTTCGGAGAAGACCGTGAGCACTGTCCGGAGATTGAAGGCAGCGAGTCGTCTACAACTCTTAGAAGATACTTTGTGAGCGAAGTCACACTGGACTCGGTGGCAATTCGACCCAATGACATAGCCTATCAGAACTTCAGGTACAAGTTGGCTGACCTGCTACTGCCTGGGGAAACCGAGTTCTACTATGTCGAGCAGCCAATTGGATGGGAGTACTAGTGCAGGAGTCATGGATGACGCCAATGCCGGCATGCTGGTCCTCGCTATTGCTGTTCTCTCACTCGCTTTTGCAGTCTTCTCTAGTGCCGCGCTCGCCGCCATCGGTCCAATCTGGATGCCGTTCGCTTCTCTCATTTGCGCCAGATCCGCCCGCAAGAAGGGCCTAAGCGTTTGGCGTTACGCCTTGGCCGGGGCCTTGTACTCGCTGCTGCTATTCTGGCCCTGGGTCTATCTGCTGGCCCGCATGAACGACAAGAGAGTTCCGCGCTTTTTCATTGGCCTGTTCTACTTCTTCGTTCATGCGGCGTGGCTACTTGGAGGATCACTTTATCTTCTGATCGGAACCTTCACTGCCCACCCCGGTTCGGCGTACGACTACGAATTTGGAAATCCCCACGTGCAGCTTTCTTATGCCGCTGGAGCACTGACGTTGATCAGCGTTGTCACGTGGTTCATGTCATTGACCAGGCTGCTCCGCGTGCACGATAGGGAATCAGCCAAGGAGAACCAATGCCGGACCACTACATTGCCGCATTGGGAGTACCTCATACCGGTCGTGTACATGATGGTGTGGCTGGCGGTGCCGTGGGTTCTGATGGGAATATCTCAACTGATAACCGAACCTCGCCCCAACTAGCTTTCAATCCCTACGCTAGCTTTCATAACGGCAGTTTGCCTGAACCAAGATAGCAGCCATCAAGATGGTACTCATCGCCAGTTCGATATTTGCTCTAGGCCTCTCGACCGTGCTAGTGGCATTGGGCGTGCTTTGGGCGCCTTTTGCAGCAAAGAGTTGCGGCGAGAAGGCAAGTGCTATGGGTCTAAGCCTCTCGCGCTATGCTATGGCGGGAGCGTTGTACTCGTTGCTCTTCCTATTCCCCTACGTCTATCTGGCCGCGAGAATGAATAACAGATCGTTCCCGACCTTTGTTGTTGGTCTTGTCTATTTTGTCTTGTTCATAGTGATCTGGATGGGCGGCGCTCTCTCAATGAACTATCTCTTTTGGAAAGGTGAATTGCTCGATTCGACAGTAAGCAATACGTTGTGAAGTGTCGCATTGCCATTGATGCTTGTTCTGAATGCTCTCTCGTGGACCACATCTCTGGTATTGCTTCTCGCCAAAGACGCTCGGACTAGGCTTATTCTAGACACCGTTCCTCAACGTGGAAGTGACAGACAAAGGAAGCCGCTGGATGATTCGCAGCAGTGTTTCCTTCCAGACAAAGTGTACATCGCTCCATTTGCACTTGCATTGATGTGGACAATTGCCACCCATCTCGTTGGAATTCAGATTGGTTGATAGATTGGGAGTTCTAGATGATTGCGGGATGGGCCATCGTCGCAGCCTACGACATTTCCCCGTCGGGTTTGGGCGTCAAGATAGAGTACTCCGACGCATTCAATCTGGGGTAGGTGCGAACGAGCCGGGGGAGCCCAATGCGGCTGCGCGGGGCGGTGGCGCCTACGCGAAGGGTAGCTGGCGGCCGGCGCCGGTTTGCGCGGCGAGGCGGTAGGCGCTCAGGCCGAGGGCTATGTCCTCCAGCGCGACGCCCTGTGATTCGAAGAGCGTCACGTCGTCCGGGGTGCGGCGGCCGGGCGAGCGGCCCGCGAGCGCGTCGGACAGCGGACTCACCCGCTCCCATCGGGCGGCGCCCGTTTCGACGGCGTGCATCAGGTCGGCGCACTCGGTGCGCGCCTGGGCGAGGTCGTCCACCACAATGGCGTCGGCGCGGCGCACCGCCTCGTCGTCCAGCTCGCGGCGCGTCCAGTTGTTCGCGCCGGCGGCGTTTACGTGCACGCCGGGCCGCAGCCACTCGCCGCGCACGACCGGCTCGGCGGAGTTGGTGATGACGGCCAGCACGTCGGCCTGGGCCACGCACTCCTCGGCGCTGCGGGCCGCCTCGACGTCGACGCCGAGCGTGGTCGCGGCGCTGGAGGCGAATGCGCGGCGACGTTCGGGGTCGCGGCTGTAGACGACCACGCGGTCTATGGGGCGCACTCGCAGCACAGCCTCGGCCTGGGGCAGCGCCTGGCGTCCGGTGCCTATCAGCCCCAGCGTGGCGGAGTCCTCGCGCGCGAGCAGCCTCGTCGCGACGCCGCTGGCCGCGCCGGTGCGCAGCCGACCGAGCGCGCCGGCCTCGATGATGGCGAGCAGCTCGCCCGTCTCGCTGCTGGACAGGTGGACGTGAAAGCCGCCGCCCGCGTAGGCCTTCAGTCCCATCACGCCCAGGCCGGGCGCGGCGGCGGTCATCAGGTTGAAGTGGCCGTCGGCCAGGCGCAGGCGTTCGCGCGGGCTGTTGGTGGCGAGGCCGTTGGCCCGGTGGCGGAACGCGTCCTCCACGGCGTCGATGGCCGTGTCCATGTCGAGGAGGCGGGAGACTTCGTTTTCGGTCAGGTACAGGGCCACGGGTTTCACCCCCCTCTAGCCTGGCGTGTCTTCCAGCATGTAGAAGTGGTTGAGAGGTCCGTGGCCGCGGCCTATCGGCTGGGCGAGGCGGATGGCCGAGGTGACGTAGGACTTGGCGAGGGAGACGGACCGCCTGAGGGGCAGGCCCTTCGCCAGGTTGGATGCTATCGCGGAGGCGAAGGTGCAGCCGGTGCCGTGGGTGCTGGTGGTTTCGATGCGAGGGGAGGTGAAGGCGCGAAACTCCTCGCCGTCGTACAGCATGTCGGTGGGCGGGCCGCTGAGGTGGCCGCCCTTGACGACAGCCGCCCGGGCGCCCATACCGACCAGGGCGCGGGCCGCTTCCTTGGCCTCGTCCAGCGTCTCGATCTTCACGCCGAGCAGGGTCTCCGCCTCCGGCACGTTCGGCGTCAACACGGTAGCGATGGGAATCAGCAGCGAGCGCAGCGCGTCCACCGCGTCGTCCTGCAACAGCTTGTCGCCGCCCTTCGCCACCATCACCGGGTCGACCACGAGGGCGTCCATCTCGTGCTGCCTGGCCTTGGCCGCGACGATCTCTATCACGGCGGAGCTGGAGAGCATCCCGGTCTTCACCACGTCGGCGCCGATGTCGGAGACTATGGCGTCGATCTGGGACTCGATGAGCGACGCGGGCAGCTCGAGCACGTCGGTGACGCCCCGGGTGTTCTGGGAGGTGATGGCGGTGAGCGCGGAGGCGCCGTAGACGCCGTGGGCGGCGAACGTCTTGAGGTCGGCCTGGATGCCGGCGCCGGCGCCGGAGTCGGAGCCGGCGATGGTCATAGCGCGGTAGACGCGGGTCATGGCGTGTTCACCTCCGGTTGTCGGGCCAGCTCTCGCCGTGGTAGGCCGCTTCCCAGAAGAGGTACTCGTACCGCAGCGCGGTAAGGAAGATGTACTCGGTCCTGGCCCTGCGCCGCTCGGCCTCCTCGCGGTCGATGTGCCGGCCGAGCCAGTCGACGAGGCCGCCCAGCACGTCCGGGCCGTGAAGCTCGATCCACTCCCGGTAGATGGGGTTGGCGGGCCTCGCGCCCCGCTCCAGCAGCCGCGTACCCCAGTCCAGGTAGGTGCCCTCGGTCACGTACAGGATGGTCGCTATGTCGTCGAAGCCGCCCTCGTAGCCGGTCCTGACCAGGAAGTCGCCGAACGCCTGGGTGGTCGGCGAGGCCGCTGCCGAGGAGTACTCGGCCTCCGTCGCGCCCAGCTCGCGGAAGGCGCGCACGAAGAGGTCGTTTTCCTGCGCGCCCTCCGGCGCTACGAGGCCCGACAGGAAGCGGTGAAGCACGCCCGCGGCCTCGATGGTGGGCGCCTTGGCGATGCCGAGCGAGATCAGGGTCGCAAGGTCGTTCACGAACACGTAGTCTTGCAGGAAGTACGCGCGGAACTTCGACGTCGGCAGGGTGCCTGCGCCCATCTCTTCGACGAAGGGGTGAAAGACCATCTTCTGCCAGAGGCCATCATACTTGAGCCGTAGTTCGCGCGTCAACGACATGTCTTCAACACCTGTTGCCAATTTGTACCGCTAGAGTTGCCTGAGAAGCCTGTCGTATTCGTGGTGGGGACCTACCCAATACCATGTGATCTGGTTCTGGATTACCAAGCCGAGTGCGCGATATCCCCTGCTCACTCGCACGGAGTACACAGGGTACCGCCGATCCACTCTCTTGAATTTCAAGCTGCGGTGATGAGGGTCTGACGCGAAGAGTCTGTATGACTGGCGCGCTTGCTGCCGTACATGCTCGGGGAGGCGTCTGTAAGCGTCCCAAAAGCTACGCCGTACACGTGAACGCACGCCTACAAGTCTTCCAGGTTTAGAGGCTCAGTCAACCCCGCGTTGTAATCCGCCAGCGTCTCTTCGGCCATCCGGTTCAGCAGTTCCTCTGATTCGGGACGGCAGAAGAGTTCATCCCACTTGCGTTCGGACTCGATTTCATCCAGCAGGATCTGGGCGAGCATGTCCTGTTGTTCTTCGGGTAGCTCGGACGCCACTTTGAACGCACGTTGCAGAAGGTCTGTCATGTGAAATTCCTTCCTGACCAATTGTCCACACACCGCACGAAGCTAGTTCTTGACGTTCGAGCGTCAGCGTTCGGCAGGTCGAATCAAGTGCTGCTGTATTATCCGGCAATTGTACACGATACGCAGCGCCTACTCGCTGGAGAACCGGTCGGTGTAGGCGTCCTCGGCGCGCACGTCTTCGGAGAGCAGGCCGCTTTCCTGCATCCAGGTGGTGAACGCCTCCCACTTGCCGGCCTTCTGCTCGCCGAACTCGGCGGTGTCAGTCTGCCACAGCGGCGCCAGCAGGTCGGCTCCCTTGCGCTCAATCGCCTCGTTCACCTCCTCGCCGGCCAGCTCCAGCAGCACGTCCACGCCCCCCTGGGGATCGGAGACGGCGTCCCGGTAGCCCCGGCTCACGGCGCGCACGAAGCTCTCCACGACGTCCGGGCGGTTCGCGATTGTGTCCTCGCTCGCCACGATGACCAGCTCGTAGTAGTCCGGGACGCCCCATTCCTCCATCCGCATGATGTTGACGGGGTGTCCTTCGAGCTCTATGAGAATGCTTTCGTGGGTCCAGTATGCGCCCACCACCGCGTCGACGCTTCCGCCGATGAGCGAGGGGCCGAGGTTGAAGCCCACGTTGACCAACTCGACGTCCTCCAGGCCCTGCAAACCGTCCGCCTTGAGCATGGTGTCCAGCAGCGGCTCGTTGGTGGGAATGCCGGGGTAGCCCACCTTCTTGCCGATGAGGTCGGCGGGGCGTTCGATGCCCGAGGAGGCGAGGGCCATCACCGAGTTGAGCGGGTGCTGCACCATGGCGGTCACCGCCACCACCGGCACCTTCCGGCCCCTGGCGAGAAGCACGTCCGGCTGGTAGCTGATGCCGAAGTCGTCCTCGCCCGCGCCAACCGTCTGCAACACCGTGGACGGGTCCACCGGCGTGTACATGTTGACGTCCAGTCCCTCCTCCTCGAAGTAGCCGTTCTTCTTTGCGATGAAGAGGCCGGTGTGGTTCGAGTTCGGATACCAGTCCATCGCCAGTTTGACGCTGGTGCGCTCCGGGTCATCGCTGCCACAGGACACGGCAAATGCGCTCAGCGCCGCGATAAGCGCCACCAGAGTCACCTTTGCCAACCTGGAGTAGGGGAGTTCCATGTTCGTCACCTCACTTGATATTCGGGTTGCTGACGCGGGGGCGTCACCCCCATCCTAACCTTCCCCCTGCGAGGGGGAAGGGATTTCGGAGTCGCCGCCGCGCCGTACGTGCGACCAGGGTATCGCGAGCCGCTCGACGAGTCCCACCAGCAGAAACAGGCCCACGCCCATCGCGGACAGCAGGGTTATCGCGGCAAAGACGCGCTCGGTGAGAAACTGCGGCTTGGAGCGGATCATCAGGTAGCCCAGGCCCTCGCTGGAGCCGACCCACTCTCCGATGACCGCGCCGATCACGCTGACCGCTACGGCCACGCGCGCGCCCGAGAACAGGTACGGCAGCGCGGTGGGAAGCTGCGCCTTCAACAGGATCTGCAGGCGGCTGGCCCCGAGCGTGCGTAGCAGGTTCACGGTGTCGGGGTCCACGGACTTGAGCCCGTCCACGGTGTTGACGGCCAGCGGGAAGAAGGCAATCAGCGCGACGACGATGATCTTGGGCGTGAGACCGTAGCCGAACCAGATGAGCAGCAGCGGGGCGATAACGATGATGGGGATGGTCTGGGACGCTATGACGAACGGGTAGAGCGAGCGCTCGACGGTGCGCGACAGGGCGATGCCCACGCCGAGGGACACGCCGCAGATGAGCGCCACGGCGAAGCCGACGATGACCTCCTCCAGCGTGACCCAGCTGTGCCGCGCGAGCAGTCCGGCGTCCTGGACGAGGGCGGTCGCTATGGCGGAGGGCGATGGGAGCAGCCACGCCTTGATGTCGAAGAGCCGGACGCACAACTCCCAGATCCCCAGCACGAGGACCACAATCGCCATCGGCGCGAGCCACCGGCCCGCCGACTCGCTCAGCCGCGACACGAGCCCGCGGCGCGGGGTAGTTTCGACGACCGCTTGCGGCACGGCGCGTTCGGCGCTCATCGCGCCTCCCTGCCGTTCTCGCCGCGTATGGCGTTCAGCAGCCGCGCCTTCATGGCGACGAACTCCGGGTCCGTGAGCACGTCCAGCGGGCGGGGACGCGGCAGGTCGACGTCGAGGACCAGCTTCATGCGCCCCGGAAGCGCGGACATCACGTAGACGCGGTCGGAGAGGAACACGGCCTCGTCCACGTCGTGCGTGACGAGCACCACCGTCTTGCGCAGCGACAGCCAGGTGTGCTGCATCCACTCCTGCATCTGGGCGCGGTTCAGGGCGTCGAGGGCGCTGAGCGGCTCGTCCAGGAGGAATATCTGCTGGTCCGCGAGCACGGTGCGCAGGAAGGAGACGCGCTGCCTCATGCCGCCGGAGAGCGCGTGCGGGTAGGCGGACTCGAACCCCGACAGGCCGAACGAGTCCATCAGCTCCAGCGCCCTCTCACGCGACCTTTGCCTGGGAACGCCCTTCAGTTCCAGGCCGATGAGGGCGTTGTCGACCACGTTGCGCCAGGGAAAGAGCAGGTCCTTCTGCTGCATGTAGCCGACCTGCCCAAGTCTCCGTTCGGCGCTGATGCCGTCGAGGTGGATGGCGCCGGAGTCCGGCTCGTCGAGGCCGGCGATGATGTTCAGCAGCGTGCTCTTGCCGCAGCCGCTCGGGCCCACGATGCTGACGAACTCGCCGTAGCGCGCGAAGAACTCCACGCCGTCGAGCACGGTCAGCGGGACGCCGTCGTACTCGCGGCGCTTGACCACGCCGTCGAGCCGAATCTTGACGCCGGTCTCTACCGCCGGCTGTACGGCGGTGGCGGGTTGTGCCGTCACTAGCATCTCCCCTCAGGGCGCGTCCCGGCCGCGCCGAGCGCTACTTCGCCCGATTTCGCGGACAAAAGAAAAAGCCGCTCCGGTAATCCGGGCGGCTGCGGGTTCTCAAGGGTTTCAATGCTAACCCTTTCCCTACGCTGGCATTACCCAGATCAGGTCATTCGGGGTCGGTAGCGTCAGCGCTACCCTCTCAGCCTGGCCCTTCCAAGCTCCCCCCGGGGGCACATTCGATTGTCTGGGCGCAAGTCTAGCGGTTGGCAAGGCGGGTGTCAACCGCAACTTGCTTCCACGAATTTCCCTACTCCAGCTCCTCGAGCCTCGTTTCCAGGATGCGGCGACGCCGGCGGTGGTCGGACTCGCTTAGCGAGCCGCTCGCCAGGTCGTCGTCCAGGCCGGACAGCATCTGGCGCAGCGTGACTATCTCGGCGAACGCGCCCATCTCGCCGTTGGACTCGGCGCCATCGTCCGGCCCCGGCCGCGCGGCCCGGCGGCGGCGCCACACCACGACGCCGAACGCGCAGACGATCACCACGCCGAGAATGCCCAGCGCGCTCGCCTCCGGCGGCACCGACTCGAGCCACTGCCTCACGGACTCCGGCCCGCTCAGCTCCGGCAGGTCCTCGAGCCGCACCGTCACGCGGTCGCCGCGCGGCAGGTCCCTTGCCTCGATCAGGTGGTAGGGGCGCCCGCCCAGCACCACGGAGCCGACCTCGCCGAGTTCTCCGCTCGACAGCGAAAGCTCGCCCTCCGGCGCCAGCACGCGCAGGTGCTCGGCGCCGTACAGCAGCGACTTGGTGAACTCGGCGCCTCCTCCGGTGTAGGGGAAGCTGTAGGAGTAGAGCACCTCGTGCTCGCCGGGCGGCACGCCCGCCAGCAGCGCGAAGCCGCGGTCCACCTGCGCGTAGTCCGCTTCCGGCAGGGTGGTGTCCACATCCAGGCTATGGGCGTCGGGCGGCAGGCCGAACCGCAGCAGGTTCATCGGCTCGGGGCCCGGCACGTAGGTGTGGTTGGACTCGTTGACTATCCTGACGATTTCGAGCGCCGCGACCGTCTGCTCCTCCCGGTCCACGGAGGCGAACAGCACGGACGCGAGCACGGCCCTCACCGCGCCATCGTCGTGCGTGGACTCGTAGACGGTCAGCGTGACCGGCCCAGGCGGGCCGGCGGAGATGTCCAGGTCCATGCCGTACAGCGCGCCCTGGTAGACGACGGACACGCCGTAGGCCGCCGCCGGGTCGAGCGGCACGTCGTCGAAGCGGAACGCGCCCTGGTCGTCGGTGAGCGTGGGTTCGTCGGTGCGGCCGGCGCCCCGCACGGTGTGCAGCACCACCTCGACTTGCGCGGCGGCAATGCCGCTGGTGCCGTTCTCCACGCGGCCCTCCACCGCGAAGGTGGCCTCCTGCGCGCGCGCAGGCATGACGGTCAGCGCCCACGCGGCCAGCAGCAGCGCGACCGCCGCCAGCCTAGCCACCGGACGCCTCCGACGGCCCGGCGGTTTGACCGAGCGCGCGTTCTCGCACCCGCCTCACCTCGCGCTCGACTTCTTCCAGGAACTCGCGCTCCTGGGCGCTCTCAAGCTCCATGCTCTTGAGCACGAGCGCGGCCTCCACCATGTATTGCCGCCTCAGCCAGCGGTAGTCATCCTCGTCCAGGTTGCCGATGGCGGACTCGAGCTCGGTGTTGCGCAGTCCCTCCAGGGCCGCCTCCCAGCGCCGCGCGAACTCCGCCGCCTGGGAGCTTTCGTCCTCGGTGAACTCGTCCCTTCCGAGACGACGCAGCAGCGGGTACAGGATGGCGGCGGCGGGAATGAGCGCCAGCAGCAGAGCGAGGACGATCTCCATAAGCTGTGCTCGCGCCCCGCGTCACGCCCCGGCGGCGCGGGTGTTCGCCGGGAGACGCAGCGTGGACGGCGACGGCTGGCGGCGCGGCGAGATGGCGAGCAGCACGCCCAGCGCGAGCACCGGCCCCGACGCCCACATCCACCACACCATCGGGTTGATGAGGACGCGGAAGATGGCTGAGCCGTCGTCGTTGAACTCGGACGGCACCAGGTAGAAGTCCTCCACCGGCGTGCTGCGAATCGCGCCCCGCGTGGAGGCGATGCGGAACTCGGGATAGACGGCGCGGAACGGGTACATCCTGCCCAGGTACTCGTCGCCCTCGTACACGTCGAACTCCGCCGTCTCCTCCGTCCGGTCCGGGAACTCCACGGTGGTCACGCCGACGTAGGTGAACGAGTAGTCGCCCAGCGTCGCGGTCTCGTTCGGCGAC
Source organism: Dehalococcoidia bacterium (assembly GCA_034422735.1). GTDB lineage: Bacteria > Chloroflexota > Dehalococcoidia > Lucifugimonadales > CATOSD01 > CATOSD01. The sequence goes on from DAOUJL010000040.1 coordinate 25,696, forward strand.
ATGGCCACGTCGCGCTGCGCGCTGTAGAACGACGACGCGGTCGCGCCTACCGCCAGCATGATGATGGCCAGGTGCACCACGTAGCCGCCGTACCGCGGCCGGTTGCCCGAAAGCAGCCTGCCGAACGCCAGCGCGTAGTTCTCGCCCCTGCCGTGCCGCACCCGGACGCCGCGCGCCCATTCGTGCGCGATGCCCGTCAACACCAGCGCGTAGGTCGCCAGCGCCACGAGCGCCGGAATCTGCCTCACGCCGACCGCGAACAGCACGACACTTGCGACCGCCGCCGCGATGAGCGGGTAGCGCAGCGTCCGCACGAGGTTGCGCGGCGTCGCCCTCCGCCAGGGCAGCAGCGGCCCGACGCCCATCAGGAACACTATCGCGAGCAGCAGCGGGCCGTTGATGCGGTTGAAGAACGGCGCGCCCACCGTCAGCGTCACGTCCTGGGCCGCCTCCGAGAACACCGGGAAGATGGTGCCCCACAGCGTGACGAACGCCACCACCAGGAAGAGCACGTTCTGCGCCAGGAACGCGCTCTCTCGCGACAGCAGCGAGTCCAGCCCTTCCCGGCTCCGCAGCGAGTCCATGCGCCACACGAACGCCGCCAGCGACAGGATGAGCGTGCTCGCCATGAATGCCAGGAACAGCCAGCCCATCGTGGACTGCGCGAACGAGTGGACCGAGGGCACGGGCCCGCCGCGGTTGATGAACATGCCCATCTGCGCCAGGGTGAACGCCACGATGATGAGCACCATGTTCCAGGTGCGGAACATGCCCCGCCGCTTCTGCACCATTATCGAGTGGACGAACGCGGTCAGCGCGAGCCAGGGCAGCAGCGCGGAGTTCTCCACAGGGTCCCAGGCCCAGTACCCGCCCCAGCCCAGTATGGTGTACGCCCACCAGCTACCGAGAAGCAGGCCGCAGGTCAGGATGAGCCACGAAATCATAGCCCAGGTCCTGCCCAGATCGACCCACTCGTCCCGTCCGCCGCGCCGGGCGAGCAGCGCGCCCATAGCGATGCTGAATGGAATCGCGACGACGATCAGCCCGGTCATCTGCATGGGCGGATGTATGAACATCCCGAAGTGCACCAGCAGCGGGTTTATGCCCTGGCCGTCGGGAGGCGTGATGGGCAGCCGTTCCAGCGGGTTGGCGAAGAACACGATGATGGCCAGGAAGAACGCCAGCACGAGCGCCATGATCCCGGTGGCGTAGGGCGCGGTGTAGGGCAACTTTCGGCGTATGCTCAGCACTGCGACGGTGGCGATAAGCGCGAACACCCCTGCCAGGAACAGCAGCGAGCCGGCGTTGCCCGCGTAGAATGCGACCCACGTGTAGGCCCTGGGCATGGCGAGGTTGCTGTTCTCGGCGACGTAGCGAATGCTGAAGTCGCTGGTGACGAACGCGTACACCAGCGCGGCTGAGGACACCACCAGCAGCGGGGGCACGGCGTAGAAGGCGTAGCGCCCGCTGACCGAGAGCTCGGGTATGCGTCGCCATGCGGCCGCGAACGACGCCACCGCCGCGTAGACGGCCGTGAGCAGCGCGATGGGCAGGGCGATCTGGCCTGCTTCGATCATGCTATCTACGCCCCCTCTCCCCCGACGGGAGAGGGCTGGGGTGAGGGTGAAGCCCGTGGGAAGCCACTATCTCCTCAAGGCCTCCTCGACGCGCGCAAAGTACTCCTCGCTCTCCTCGTCCGTAAGCCGCGCCTCCGGTTCGGGCGCCCTGCGGCGCATAGTCCGCAGCGCGATCACGAGCGCCACGAGCGCCGCCGCCAGCGCGACCGGCGGTCCGGCCCACGCCAGCAGGCTGAACCCGGACGCGGGAGGCTCCATGATCACGCTCGGCCCGTAACTCTCTACGAAATAGTCCGTGATCTGCTCCTCGCTCCAGCCCTGTGCCAGCCTGTCCCGCACGACGCCGCGCATCTGCGCCGAGAGCGGGTTGCGCGACTGGTCGATGGACTCGCCCGGGCACACAGGGCACATGATGGCGCGGTTCAGCCGCTGCTCCCTCTGCTCGAGCGTGGGTACCTCGGACGCCGAGTCGCACGCCAGGCCGAACAGCGCCAGGCACAGCGCCGCGAGCGCCGCCGCGACTCGGACGGACCGGCGCCGGCCCGCGCCGACGCCCCCGCTGGATTGCACAGGCCGACTCCGCATCATGGTCGGATAATGGTATCACACAACCGCCGGACCGGGCCGCGCCACCGCTGCCGCGCGCTCTGCTATAATTGCCCGCGCAAGAGTTCAACGCAAGGAGACGACATGGCCGTGCTCATCGTCGCGTCGGACGCTGAGGGAGTGGGCAAGACGGCCCTGTGCGCCGCGCTGGCGCATCTGCTGGGCCGCAAGGGCGTCCGCGCCGCCGTGTGCAAGCCGATTGCCGCGGAGGGCCTCGCCGCCGATGATGACGCCGACCCGCGCGTGTACGCCGGCCTGCTCGGCCAGCCGTCCGGCTCCGCCCCGCTGGGCCCGCCCGCCGGGGAGCTTACTCCTGAGACCATCGCCGATATACGGGCCGCGGTGGAGAGCGCCGGAAGCGACGCCGACGTGACGATCGTGGAGAGCAGCAGCGCCCTCTCGCCCCGCGACACGCGGGCGCTCGCCGACGCCATCGACGCCCGCGTGCTGGTTGTCGGCAGGCACTCCCCGGACCTAGCTGAGACGTTCAGCGCCTGGCGCGACGCGCTGGAGGAGCGCGCCGCCGGCGGCATCGCCAACTGCGTGACTCGCTACGCCGGCGCACAGGCCGAGGCCGAACTTCGCGCCCGCTCCGAGCTCCCCGTGCTCGGCGTCATTCCCGAACAGCGCCGCCTGCTCTCTCCCAGCGTCCGCGATGTTACGCGACACCTGGACGGGCGGTTGCTGAACGACTGCGAGGACGACGCGCTGGTGGAGCGGTTCATGACGCTGGGGTTTTCGATGGACCCGGGCGAGCTGTACTTCGGAATGCACGACGACAAGGCGGTGATAATCAGGGGAGACCGCCCGGACATTCAGATGGCGGCGCTGATGACGTCCACGGTCTGCCTCATCTGCACCGAGGGCAAGGAGCCTATCGAGTACGTGCAGAACGAGGCGGAGCTTGACGAGGTGCCGATCATCATCGTGGAGCCGGGCACTCTGGACACGATGGATGCCCTAGCCACGCTTACCGACGCCGCCCGCTTCGACCATCCTCAGAAGCTGGATGCGTTCGCGCGGCTGCTGGAGGAACGCGCCGACCTGCCGTCGCTCTGGTCCCGGCTGGGGTTACAGCTCTAGCCGGCCCTGGCCGCCGCCTGCCGTATCGCCCTGGCGGCGAACACCGACGTCAGATGCGCCCTGTATTCCGCCGAGGCGTGGATGTCGTCCAGGTAGTCGATTCCCGCGCCCGCCTGTGCCGCCGCCGCGCTGACCGCCGCGTCGTCGAGCCGCGATCCGCGTAGCGCCGCTTCCGCAGCCGCCGCCCTGGTCGCGACCGGGCCCGCGCCCGTTACGCCGATACTCGCCTGTTCGCAAACGCCGTTGGAGTCCAGTGAGACCACCGCCGCGACGCCCACGATGGCGTAGTGCGAGGCCTTGTTGCCGAACTTGGCGTAGGCGCTGCCCGATCCGGCGGGTAGCGCGGGAATGGCGATCTCGTTGAGTATCTCGTTCGGCGCGAGGGCCGTGGTCAGCAGGTCGACGAAGAAGTCGTCCGCGCTCAGCGTGCGGTGATCGCCGGTGCTGCTGGTGATGAGGCGCGCGTTTAGCGCGATCGCCACCGCGGGAAGGTCGCCCGCGGGGTCGGCGTGGGAGAGGCTGCCGCCAATGGTGCCCATGTTGCGCACCTGCGGGTCGGCCACCTGGGACGCCGCCTCGGCAAGCACGGGCGCCCGCGCCGCCACCAGGTCCGAGGACTCGAGCTGGGCGTAGGTGGTCATCGCGCCTATCGCGAGGCCGCCGTTCTCTTCGCGGATGTAGGCCATGTCGCCGATTCTGCCCAGGTCGATGACGACCTGCGGCTCGGACAGCCGCAACTTCATCAGCGGAATCAGGCTGTGGCCGCCGGCCAGCAGCTTGGCGTCCTCGCCGTGCTGTTCCAGCAACTCGGCCGCCTCGGCGACCGACGTGGGGGCATAGTATTGGAACGAGCTTGTGACCATGTTCGCCTCCTGTCCGGCGTTTGAGCCGTGGTCATCGAGTCTTGTGCAACTCTCTCCTGCGGTTAGCGGAGAGGGTGCGACTTAGCCCATATTGGATGCCGCGGTCTGCACGGCCTTGACGATGTTGTGGTAGCCGGTGCAGCGGCACAGGTTGCCTGAAAGCCCATCGCGTATCTCTTGCTCGGAGGGATTGGGCGTATTGGCCAGCAGGCCGTAGGTGGACATTATCATGCCGGGCGTGCAGAAGCCGCACTGCAGGCCGTGTTCCTCCCAGAAGGCGACCTGGATCGGGTGGAATTCGCCGCGCGAGGGGGCCAGCCCCTCGATGGTGGTGACCTCGCGCCCGTCGGCCTGGACCGCGAACAGGGTGCATGCCTTCACCGCCGCGCCGTCGAGCAGCACGGTGCACGAGCCGCAGCTCGAGGTGTCGCAACCGACGTGGGTGCCGGTGAGGTTGAGCGTCTCCCGAATGTAGTCCACCAGCAGCAGCCGCGGTTCGACCTCGCTGGTGTGCTGGGCGCCGTTGACAGTGACGGTGATGCTGCTTGCCATGAGTTACCCTCCAATCGGGAAGATAGACGTAGGCGCGGGCCATAGGCCGGACGCCTTCGGCTGTGGCAGCATTCTATAGGAAATCGGCGCTACGGGGCAACTGACGACCAGCCCCCTCTCCCGCGAAGGAGAGGGGGCTGGCGAGCAACGACTATGCTAGGCCGCGCGGTTTCCGCGCTGGCTGCCGGCTCTATCTTCTGCGGTTGGCGTTCATGTAGAGGCCCACACCGACGAGCACTACGATCAGCACGACGACAATCACGCCGACCAGCACTATCGGGAAGCCGCCGCCCGCGTCCTCAGGCTCTTCCGGCGCCGGAGGAGTCGTCGGCTCCGGCGGCGGAGCGGTGGGTACGGCCGTCGCTGTGGGTTCGGGCGTGGCCGTTGGCTCGGGCGTGGCGGTGGGCACCGGCGTGGCGGTGGGTTCCGGCGTGGCCGTAGGTTCCGGCGTGGCTGTGGGTACCGGTGTCGCCGTAGGTTCCGGCGTGGCCGTCGGCTCTGGTGTGGCGGTGGGCACCGGCGTGGCCGTAGGTTCCGGCGTTGCGGTGGGCACCGGCGTGTTGGTGGGTTCCGGCGTAGGCGTGGGCAGCCCGGTGAAGATCAGGTTCGCCGTCTCGAACATGTTGGGCTGGAACACCAGGTCCGTCGGCGAGGACGCGGCAACGCCGTTCAGTTCGAACGTAACGCTCATGCCGACAAATGCCTCGGTCTTGGGGTCCACTATGAGGTTACTGTAGCTTTCGCCGTCGATGCGGGCGGGCTCGGACGTGTAGTCACCGATGCGGGCGACCAGCACTGCGTCGGCGGGCACTCCGGAGCCTGCCGCGGCGATCTGGCCTGAGAACACCGTGGGCGCCACAGTCACCGGCGTGGGTGTGGGCGTCGGTTCCGGCAACTGCGAGAACGTCAGCGAGAAGCCGTCCTTGATCTCCGGTACGGCGCTGGCGGTCAATCGGGCAGTCTCGTTAGCCTTAACGACGCCGTCCAGGAAGAAGTCGATCGTCCTGTCCGTGAACGACGCGTCGGGAGCGATCACGATAAGGTCCGAGTACATTCCGCCGGACACCGTTACGGGCTCGGACTCGTACTCGTCGCCGATGCGCGCTACGATTGTCGAGCCGTCGGGCGCGGGGTCGCCCGCGACGGTCGCTGTGCCCGAGTAGATCTTGGGAAGGGGAGGCGGGGACTGCGCCATGGCCGGTGCGGCCGCCCACACGGCGGCCAGCAGCGCCAGCGCCGCCACTCCAAGCAGCGCCAGCACGCTCCTGTTCGTCCTGAAGTCGAACGAGTTCATTATAAGTTCCTCCAGAAAATCGGAAAGTTTCCGTACACGTACAAAATATATTATAACTAAAACCTGCATTTCGTCTACGTAAAAGTCAGCGATTCTCAAGTACTTTGCGCGCCGTCCGGCCCACGCTTTCCCTTCGTCATTCTGTCCCCCGAGCCGGAATCCAACGCGGCCAACCAGTGGTTCGCGCCCCCGCGACGCGCAGCTGGCCGCGGACGCAAAGAAGGGGCCTTCGAGTCTGCCCCGAAGGCCCCGTGGCGGAGGTACTTCCTGACCGCGAGCCGCTTCAAGCGGCGGGCGGGCCGACCACACCTTTCCTTTGGGTGGTTCGCGAACAACGCCTACCGGCCCAGCGCCTCCCGCTGCGCCGCCAGCAGACTGTCTATGCCGCGCTTGCCCAGTGCGAGCATGGCGTCGAGCGTGGTGCGGGAGAACGGCGCTCCCTCCGCCGTGCCCTGCACCTCCACGAAGTCGCCCGCGTCCGTCATTACGATGTTCACGTCCACCTCGGCCGTGGAGTCCTCCTCGTAGCACAGGTCCAGCAGCACCTCGCCGTCCACCACGCCCACGCTCGTCGCGGCCAGGGCGGCCCTCAGCGGCGAGCCGGACAACTCGCCGCGCGCGGCCATGCCGTCCAGCGCCTGGCGCAGCGCGACGTACGCGCCGGTAATCGCGGCGGTGCGAGTGCCGCCGTCCGCCTGCAGCACGTCGCAGTCGACCGTGAGCGTTCGCTCGCCCAGCGCCCGCAGGTCCACCACGGCCCGCAGCGACCGTCCAATGAGCCGCTGTATCTCCCTGGCGCGGCCACCGGACGAGGCGCTGCGCGGCGTGCGGGTAAGCGTGGAGCGGGGCAGCATGGCGTACTCCGCCGTGAGCCAGCCCTGCCCCCGGCCGCGCAGGAAGCGCGGAACGCCCTCCTCGACGCTCACCGCGCACAGCACGCGGGTGTCGCCCGTCGAAATGAGCGCCGAGCCTTCGGCGTAGGCCAGCGCGCCCGTTTCGATACGCACGGGCCGCAGGTCGCCTGGGGAGCGTCCGTCGATTCGGGTCATCGCGGCCTCCGGTTCTACGCTCCGCTATCCAGCCGGGATGACGGGCAGCAATACATGGGACGGGTAGTCGCGGGAGTGCTCGACCCGCTGGCGCGCCTGCCGCATATCGGTGTCTGTGGCCAGGTCGTTGCCGGTGTTGAGATTGCGGTCGAAGCGCGGGAAGTTGGACGACGAGACCTCGATCCGGATGCTGTGGCCCTTCTTGAAGACGTTGCCGGTGACGGCGAGGTCTATCTCGTACTCGTAGACAAGCCCGGGTTGGAGCAGCGTCGGCTCGGTGAAGCTGTCGCGGTAGCGCGCGCGAATGATGCCGTCGCACAGGTTCTTTGCGTATCCGGTCGGCGAAACGTCCACCAGCTTGGCGCTCCAGTCGGTGTCGGGACCGTCGGTGGCGGCGTACAGCACCACGATTATGGGCCCGGTGACCTCCAGGTCCTGCTCCAGCGGCTCGCTGGTGTAGCAGAGCACGTCGGCCCTCATTTCGACCGGACGCTGGTCGTACGGACCCCAGGGCACGATGTGGGGCGAGCAGCAGTTGTTGCCGCCCATCGTCTGCACCGGAAAGGCGGGATCGTAGGTGAAGTGGTCGGCCTGCTCGTCGCCCGGCGCCTCGCGCGACAGCGCGCCGTCGCCGAGCAGCGTGTTGGCCCCGCCGGAGGAGTGCAGATACCACTTCTGCCAGTCGGTTCTCGCGAGCGGCCACTCGTGCTCGTCGCGCCACTCGTTCACGCCCATGATGAACAGCTTGAGCGGCGGCTCGTTCGCTATCCCGTTGTCGATGCCGCGCAGCCAGTAGTCGAACCAGCGCAGCTCCAGCGACTCCAGGTCGTAAAGCGAGTTCGCGCCGAAGTCCACGTCGCCCGTCTTGGTGGACGTGCTGAGGGCGTGGGGCCACGGGCCGACGATGAGCCGCGACTGCCGGGCCTGCGGCGTGAGTCCGCGTCGCTTCAGGCCGTTGAAGTTGATGAAGGTGTTCTGGGAGTACAGGTCGTACCAGCCGCCCATGATGAGCGCGGGCGCGGCCATCTGGTCGAACTTCTCCTCGACGTTGACGGTCTCCCAGTAAGGGCCGTACTCGGTGTGGGTGGCCCAGTCTTTCCAGAACTGCAGCGACCTCCCCGCGAGCTGGTCCATGTCCACGAGCGGCAGCGAGCGAAACGCCTCGGTCCAGTTGTGGTAGTCGATGCTCTGTGCGGTGCGCCCGTTCGTGCGCATCCCCCAGGTGAGCGCGACGTTGAGCTGGAAGGCGCCGCCCGGGCGGATCAGTCCCGTGTACAGGTCCGCGCACATCACGCGCGGGGCGAGGCATTTCAGGAACTCGCTGCGGTGGGGCGCGCTCTGCCACTGCACCCAGCCCAGGTACGACCCGCCCGCCATGCCTATCTTGCCGTCGCTCCAGGACTGCCGGCCTATCCACTCCTGCGTGTCGAAGCCGTCCTCGCCGTGGTTGAACAGCGCGTAGTGCACGCCGTCGGAGTCCCAGCGGCCTCGCACGTCCTGGATCACGCAGGCATAGCCGTGGTTCGCCAGTCGTATGCCCTTCTCGATCATCGGCGCCGTGTTGTTGTCGTACGGCGTGCGCATGAGCACCGTCGGGAACTTGCCCTCAGCCCTGGGCAGGTAGATGTCCGATGACAGCTCCACGCCGTCCCGCATGGGCGTCCTCACGTTCAGACGCATCTCCACTTCGTGGTTGGGCTGCATGATTCCTCTCCTTTTCGGCGGCTGATGGGTCCCCTCTCCCTTGACGGGAGAGGATTGAGGTGAGGGTGAAAACCTCGGCGCGAACTGGCGCTACATCCCACCGGGACACAACGGATCAAGTCGCCTGCCCTCTCGCCCGAACCGGGATTCGTCATCTTGCGAATCGAGCGCTCTCGGGCAGTCGAGATCGACACCGGGGCGTACACCACCTCCACGCACGGTCACTAGCCGGAATGGCGAGGACTCCGATGTCACTCGTCTCTTCAGTGCATCATCCAATTCATTGCCTCACTGCATCAACGCCGTTAATGCACCAAGTTACGTCCGATGGTTCGCGAAGTTTGCTTACGACTGGGTCTCCCCGGTCGCCCAGGCCTTGATGAGGTGGTGAGCGATGGCGATTGGACTGGGCACCGCGAGCACGTCGCTCTTGCCCTCCAGGGCCAGCAGCACCTCGTCGCGGTCGAACCACTGCACGTCGGTCATCTCCTCGGGGTCCATGGCGATCTCGGTGGTGGCGGCCTCGGCGTGGCAGCCGATCATCAGCGAGGACGGGAAGGGCCACGGCTGGGAGGAGTGGTAGCGCACGTTCTTCACTGCTATGCCCGCCTCCTCCATTATCTCGCGCGCCACCGCCTCTTCGATGTTCTCGCCCTGGTCCATGAATCCGGCCAGCGCGGAGTACATCTTCATCTGCTGGAGCCGGCCGCGGGACTGGCCGAGCAGGCACCTGTCGCCGTCGGTCACCAGCGTAATTACCACCGGATCGGTGCGTGGGAAGTGCTCGGCGCGACACGAGGGGCACCGCCGCACCTGCCCGCCGCGCCACATGGCCGTCGGTTCGCCGCACACCGAGCAGTGGCTGTGGCGGTTGTGCCAGTCGAGCTGCGCCCTCGCCTGCGCGATCATGCCGGTCTGCGGATCGAACCCCATGCGCTCCGCGGCCGAGCGGCAGTCCTCGAACCTGCGCTCGCCGTCCGCGGCCAGGCTCCGGGCGCCCGCCGCGCCGGACACGTCCACCACGAAGTGCGCCCTGCCGTCCTGCAGCCCCAGGAACACCGGCTCAGAGTCGGCGTCCAGGTCGACGAACTCGTCGTAGTCGAGCCAGGCGAGCGCGGGCGGGTTCTCCGTGCTGACGAGCACGTTCAGGTTGTGCATGGGCAGAAAGCGGCTGTCCGCCTGCCGGGCGCGGTCGGCGATCCAGTTCTCGTCTCGCCGTTCGGCCTCGCCCCGGTCCAGCGGGTTGCCCGCGAATATGTGTGGAGTCATACGTGCCTTTCCACTAACCGCTCATCGCCGGCCGCGGACAACTACTCCGCCTCTATCCGGTCGAACCCGGTGTACGGGCGAAGCACCTGCGGGATGGTTACGGAACCGTCCGGCTGCTGGTAGTTCTCGAGTATGGCTATGAGAGTGCGCGGGATGGCGAGCCCCGAGCCGTTCAGGGTGTGCGCGAACCGCGGCGACGCGCCGGGCTTGGGCCGGTAGCGTATCGACGCCCGGCGTGCCTGGAAGTCGGTGCAGTTGGAGCACGAGCTCACCTCCAGCCACTCGCCGCAGCCGGGCGCCCACATCTCCAGGTCGTAGGTCTTCACCGCCGCGAATCCCAGGTCGCCGGTGCACAGCTCCACGATTCGGTAGGGCACCTCCAGCCGCGCGCACACCGCCTCCGCGTCGGCCAGCATCCTCTCCAGCGCCGCGTCGGACTCCTCCGGCTCCACGAACTTGAACATCTCCACCTTCTCGAACTGGTGCACGCGCTTGATGCCGCGCGTGTCCCGGCCCGCGGCGGCACGCTCGCGCCTGAACGACGGCGAGTGCGCCACGTAGTCCAGCGGCAGCGCGTCGTGGGAGAGAATCTCGTCGCGGTGAAGGTTCGTGATAGGAACCTCGGCGGTAGGCACCAGCCACAGGTCGTCCTCGGTGTCGTGGTACATCGTGTCGGCGAACTTGGGCAGGTGACCGCTGCCCACCACCGACTGGGTGTTGACCAGGTACGGCGGGTAGACCTCCCGGTAGCCGTGTTCGCCGGTGTGCAGATCGAGCATCCAGCTTATGAGCGCCCGCTGCAGCCGCGCGCCCTTGTCCCGCAGCACGAAGAAGCGCGAGCGCGCCAGCTTGACGCCGCGCTGGAAGTCGATGATGCCGAGCCGCTCGCCGATCTCCCAGTGCGGCGCCGGCTCGAATTCGAATTCGGGCAACTCGCCCACGGTGCGTACCGGGACGTTCTCCGACTCGTCCGCGCCCTGGGGCACGTCGTCGCGCGGGATGTTGGGCACCTGCGCCAGCAGTTCGTCCATTTCGCCGTCCGCCGCGCGTACCGCCTCGTCCAGCTCCCGGATGCGCCCGCCGGTATCGCGCATCTGCTGTATCAGCTCCGGCGGCCGCTCCTTCGCCTGGCCCAGCTCGCGGCTCACGCGGTTGCGGAGCGCGCGCAGGTTGTCGCGCTCGGCGATGGCGGCGCGGCGCTGCGTGTCCAGCTCCAGGATGCGCTCGACGGGAATCTCCTCGCCGCGCCTGCGTCCCGCCTCCTGCACAAGCTCCGGTTGCCTGCGTATCAGGTCGATGCTAATCACCAGTTTCTCTCACCCTCACCTCAATCCTCTCCCATCAAGGGAGAGGAAGTCATAAGCAACACCCTAGATCGTAACCCCCAGTTCGCCCGCGACGGTGTCCATGTCCTTGTCTCCCCGGCCGCTCAGCCCCATCAGGATGATCTGGTCGCGGGCGAGCGTGGGCGCGAGCCGGGACACGTAGTGCAGCGCGTGGGCCGGCTCCAGCGCCGGAATGATGCCCTCCGTGCGGCACAGAAGCTGAAAGCCCTCCAGCGCCTCGGCGTCCGTGGCATTCACGTACTCGGCGCGGCCCGTCTCCTTCAGGTAGCTGTGCTCCGGCCCGACGCCGGGGTAGTCCAGGCCGGCGGAGACGCTGTGCGCCTCGATCACCTGGCCGTGCTCGTCCTGCAGCAGGTACGACATGCTACCGTGCAGCACGCCGACGCGCCCGGCGACCAGCGTGGAGGCGTGCTTGCCGGTCTCGACGCCCAGCCCGGCGGCCTCCACACCCACCAGCTTCACGGACGGGTCGCCGATGAAGTCGTAGAACAGCCCGATCGCGTTGCTGCCGCCGCCCACGCACGCCACCACGTAGTCCGGCAGCCTGCCTGCCGCCGCTACGATCTGCTCGCGCGCCTCCGACCCCAGCACCGCCTGGAAGTCCCGCACCATGCGTGGGTAGGGGTGCGGCCCGACGGCGCTGCCTATCAGGTAGTGCGTCGTCTCGACGTTTGTGACCCAGTCCCGTATGCACTCGTTAATGGCGTCTTTCAGCGTGCGGCTGCCGGACGACACGGGACGCACCTCGGCGCCGAGTAGCCGCATCTTGAACACGTTGAGCGCCTGCCTGCGGATGTCCTCATCGCCCATGTACACCACGCACTCCTGTTGCAGCATGGCGCACACCGTGGCGGTGGCGACGCCGTGCTGGCCGGCGCCGGTCTCGGCGATGACGCGATCTTTGCCCATCTGCTTCGCCAGCAGCGCCTGCCCCAGCGCGTTGTTGATCTTGTGGGCGCCCGTGTGGGCCAGGTCCTCGCGCTTCAGGTACACCTGCGCGCCGCCCAGCTCCTCGGACAGCCGCTCGGCGTGGTACAGCGGCGTGGGCCGCCCCACGTACTGGCGGCTCAGCTCCGCGAGCCGCGCCTGGAACTCCTCGTCCGCCTGTGCGGCGACGTAGGCGCTCTCCAGCTCGGCGATCGCGGGCATGAGCGTCTCCGGAACGAAGCGCCCGCCGAACTGTCCGAACCGTCCCATGTTGTTGGGTAATGTGCTGGTCTGCACCGCATCACCCCCATCCTAACCTTCCCCCGTCGAGGGGGAAGGGACTCAAGGTATTCTCATCTTCCCTGTCGAGGGGGAAGGGACTAAGGAATCACCGCTATTCGATTGACGTAGATGCCCGGCGTGTGAATCGAGTTGGCGTCCAGCGCGCCCGGTTCCACTATCTCGTCCACTTCCATTACGGTGATGCGCCCGGCGGTGGCCATCACCGCGTTGAAGTTGCGGGACGTGCCCCGGTACGTCACGTTGCCCAGCGTATCGGCGACGTGCGCCCTGAGCAGCGCGAAGTCGGCGGTCAAGCCCAGCTCCATCACGTACTCACGCCCGTCGAACTCCCGCGTCTCCTTGCCCTCCGCCAGCAGCGTGCCGACGCTGGTGGGCGTGTAGAACGCGGGTATGCCCGCGCCGCCCGCCCGGATGCGCTCGGCGAGCGTGCCCTGCGGCACCACCTCCAGGTCCACCTTGCCCTCGCGGTAGGCGCGCTCGAACGACGTCGGCCTGGACGGCGACGGCGACACCGGATACGAGGCGATGACTTTCTTCACCTGTTCGTTGTCGACCAGAACGCCGATGTCTATGGGGCGCGTGCCCGGTATCGTGCCGAAGCCGATGACGCTGGCCAGCCCCGCCGTGTTGCTTACGATGGTCAGGTCCCGCGCGCCGTGGTCTCGCAGCGCGCGTATCAGGTTCTGCGGCGTGCCGCCCGGACCGGCGAAGCCGTCTATCATCAGCGTCGCCCCGTCCGGTATGTCCGAAACGGCCTCGTCGAAGCTCTTGGCTACCTTGTCGAACGCCATGCTGTCATCCGTCTGCGTTTCTGATCCTGTCCCCGCGCCGCGCCTAAGCCCGCGACCGGCGCGGCGGCGCGAACACCACCAGCATCTCAAGGTCCTCCTCGATGGAGTGGAAGCGGTGCACGTCGCGGGCGGCCACAAACACCACCGATCCCGGAACCACCGCGCGGTCCTCGCCCGAAACGCTTATCTGACCGCGCCCACGAACAATATAGTAGATTTCGTCCTCTGTGTGTGGCTGCTGCGGGTCATTTTCTCCAGCCGCCAGCCTGTATATGCCCAGGCTCAGGTCGGCGCTCTCGAAAAACTCCAGGTAGCGCTCGCCCGATCCGGCGCGCTGCTCCAGCAGGTCGGCGATCTCCCAGGCGTCCATCGTGTCGTGCTCCTCGTGATGTCCCTTCCCTCTCGCAGCGGGAAGGCTAGGATGGGGGTGCCCCCTCAGCGGAAGCGGAACGTGCGCATGGCCACCGCGGCGCTCAGCACGATCCACCCCGCCACAATCGCAAGCTGCGTGGGATAGTCCCAGAACCTGCCGGAATCCAGCGCCACGCTCCGGAACATCTCCAGCAGCGGCGCCAGCGGCAGGTACTCTATCACGAACAGCAGCACCGCGGGCAGGCTGTCGGTGGGGAAGAACACGCCGGACAGGAACATCAGCGGCAGCGAGACCGCGTTGCCCAACCCGCTCGCGGCGGCGACGGTCTTGGAGAACGCCCCGATGATGAAGCCCAGGTTCAGGAACACCAGGTTGCCCATCAGCACCAGCACGCATAGCTGCGGCGCCTGGCTCAGCGGTATCGGCACACGGAATATCGCCATGCCCACCGCCAGTATGATGGCCGCCTGTACGATGGACAGCAGCAGCGACGCCAGGATCTGCGACGTCACGAAGACCCTCACCTTGAGCGGCGTGGACTGTATCCGAATCAGAATGCGCTTCTCGCGGTACACCGCGATGGTGGTGGCCAGCCCGATGATGGAGAAGCTCATCACCCCCCACACGGCCAGGCCGGGCAGCAGAAAGTCGATGTAGCTGACGTCCTCGGACGGCTCCGACTCGCCCGCGCCCCGCACGTCCAGCGCCAGCCGCACCGGGGACTGAGCCATTTGCAGGTTCGCGCCGTCCACGAAGCTGGACACCGCGCCGACGACTATGCCGCCGAACGCGTTGCTCTGGTCGAAAACGAGCGTCAGCCGCGCGGGCGGATTGGTCGTCGCGGTCCGCGCCAGGCCCTCCGGGATGATGAGCAGATGCCCCAGGTCGCCGTCCCCCACCTGCCGCCGCGCCTCCTCCTCGTCGTCCCTCATCTCCACCACCAGGCCGCCCAACTCGGACAGGCTCGCGACCAGACTGCGCGACATCTCGTCGTCGGCGTTGTCGATGACGCCGATCGTCTGCGGCGAATCGACGTCCCGGAAGAACAGGCCGAACACCAGCACGAACATCAGCGGAAACGCCAGCGCCCAGAACAGCGCCTGGCGGTCCCGCACAATCATCTTCATGTTCGCCAGAGCGAGGTGGTAAACGATCACGGTAACGGCTAGTCCCTCAGGCTGCGCCCTGTCAGCGACAGGAACACGTCCTCCAGGTTGGCCGGTATGACCTCAAGGTGCGTGAGCGTAGCTCCCGACGCGGCCGCCCACGCCATCGCCGCGGGCACCGTGGCCGATGCGTTCGACGAACTCAGCCTGTACGCGCCGTCATCGTCCTGGCGCACGTCTTCCACGCCGGCCAGCCCCCGCAGCTCCTCGACGCCGTGCGCCTCGCCCGTGGCCATCTTCACCTCGTACGGCACGTCCAGCGACGCCACCAGGTTGGCCGGAGTGTCCAGCGCCACAATCTTCCCCTCGTCCATGATCGCCACCCGGTCACAGAGCTGCTCCGCCTCCTCCATGTAGTGCGTCGTGAGCACGATGGTGCGCCCGTCGCTGTTCATGGCGCGCACGAAGTCCCACAGGCTGCGCCGCGCCTGCGGGTCCAGGCCGGTCGTCGGCTCGTCCAGGAACACCACCTCAGGGTCGTTCACCAGCGTCGCCGCGATGGCGAAACGCTGCTGCTGGCCGCCCGACAGCTTGGCGACCGTCGAGCCGGCCCTGTCTTTCAGTCCCACCGTCTCCAGCAGCTCCTCGTATGGCACGCTACGCTGGTAGAACCTGCCGAAAAGCTCGAGTATCTCTTTCAGCGTGAGATTATCGAAGTACGCGGACGCCTGGAGTTGCACGCCGATGCGCTCGCGGATGCTGGCGGAGTCGCGTCGCGAGTCCATGCCGAGCACCTCGGTGTGCCCGGACGTCGGCACGTTCAGCCCCTCGATGCACTCCAGCGTGGTCGTCTTGCCCGCGCCGTTCGGGCCCAGTATCCCGAACACCTCGCCCTCCGCAACGCCGAACGATATGCCGTCCACGGCGATCAGGCTGCCGTACCGCTTGGTCAGGCTCTCCACGGCGATAACGGCGCCGCGTTCGCCGCCGGGCGCGCGTGAGGGCCGGGATGTAGTCGGATTGTCGCGTGTTGTCATGTAAATCCAGGTGTGAGGTTTCGTTCGGTGTGGGTGTCGCAGTCGCACGCCGCGCCAGTCTGGGCGCGCCCGAACATGGTATCAGAAAACCGGAGATGGACAGCGCAGCAACAGCTAAGGTTGTGACACAAAGTAGTTGACATCACCTAGATGATACTGTCAACGACCTACCCGCGGTAGCGGCTGACGCCGCGGGCACGGCGTCGTCCGCAAGGTGTGTGGGCCAGTAGTAGGAAGCAGCGATGCCAACCCCCACCAGGGAGATGGCCGGATGGTGCAGTGTGCCGAATTGAGCCGGCTGGCCCACGCTCGCAACCCTGGGCCGCGGGCGTGGATGAAGTACGTCGGTGCGGAGATGCCAAGCCGACCCGATTCTATTGGGCCCTCAGCGCACGGTTCCAGCGTTCGGTCCACGCGGCAGTGCATTCGGTTATCCGGATTCGGTAGTTTGTTGGCCTGTGGATTCCTGACCCACATTGCAGTACGCGGTGGTATCTGCAATGCCCGCCCCCGAGCGGGAAGCTAGGGGGCGCGGGTGACGGTGTGACGGTGCAAGCTAGACTTCACGCCTTCTCCGGTTCGTCGCTAGCCCACTTCGTAGGCCACTTGGCGTCGGGCTAAACTGCATGCGCAGAATTGGCTTCCCAGTCGATGAACCACAAGTAGTCACCCTCAATCATCGCGTGAGCGTAGCTGCGTTTATCCTTGTGTCCAATGTGCCAACACTGGTGGAGAATGCACCAGTATGCTTGCATGTCTTCGCAGATGAACTGGTAGTTGTGCATGCGAGCCGCCAACTCCGCGTCGGGACGGAGCGGATACACCACCTTCCCTGAACACCTTGCCCTGAATCTGATTCCAACGGCCCTATGAATGTCTGCGATTCTCACTTTTCCGCCTCCTTGTATCTGCAAGCCCACGCCTCGACTCGTTCACCGTCGCGCCCGGTGGCCCATCTCATTCCGGCGCCATTCCGGGCGCGGACGGCTGGCCTAAATCTAAACGCCCTGCACCGAACCGTTGGCTTCTTCAACGGCAACTTTTACGGCATGGACGACTTCGTTGAGGAAGGCCTGCGTTTCCGGTGCCTGAATCGAACTGACAGACGGGGCCGCCGCATCGTAGATTCGTGCCATGCGGCCTGCCCTTTTGCGACTGGATCCAGTACCCCTAAAGTTGTAAGCCTCCTGCCAATCGGTGGGATGCGACTCAATCAGGCGACGTTCGGTTAGCTCGTGGATGCGCTGGAACACGTCCTGCCTTATCCCGCCAATCGCTGCCTTCTCTTCGGCCTCGTCTGCCGGTTGGCTGGTCCAGCCCGCGGGGCTGTCCAGCCAACGCGAGATTTCGTTTTGCAACTGCCTTATCAGGTCTGCGACCGGACGCAAGTGGTTGTACTCGTTGTCCCATCGGTTGGCGATGCGCCGGCATAGGGCTTTGACACGTGCCCAATGTTCCTTTTGTACGCCTTCGTGATAGCGGAGGCCGAGAAGACCCCACCAGGGGCTTTTGAATCCATCTGTGGCGGCTAGAAGCGCCAACTCCAACCGAACGACATTGTAAATTGGAGCAGCGTCGACGGGATCAGACGGTTCAGCAGAGCGCTGCATCGCCACCAGAAGACCCTGGATGTCCTCGATGATCCTCCTCGGAATCTTATCAGTGGGCCTGTCCAAGCCGCCGAGATAGTAATTGTGGTCAGCCAAGTTGCTTTCGAGAATCTCAATGACTGGTGCTCCAACGGACTCGCGAAGACTTGCCAAAGCGTTGCCGACGGAGGCGTAAACATGGTCGACCATCTGTTGATAGGTCTGCAGATTGTCGCCGCGTACCAGGTC
Organism: Dehalococcoidia bacterium; assembly: GCA_034422735.1. Classification (GTDB taxonomy): domain Bacteria; phylum Chloroflexota; class Dehalococcoidia; order Lucifugimonadales; family CATOSD01; genus CATOSD01. The sequence goes on from DAOUJL010000040.1 coordinate 43,414, forward strand.
GAAGTGCGTAAACACCACCCCGAGCTTGTGGCCGTGTCCGCTTTGTCCGACAGAGCGCAGAAGTTCGAGCGGAGCGGCCTGCAATGGGGACTGGGCATTGTCTATCAGAAGTATCATGTCCACGTCCTGGAACCTCTCGGTCACCTTCGTGGATATGCTGGTGGCTTCTCTGGCTGAATGGCCGAGCCCTTCACCGTCCAGCAAGACAAGACGACGGTCATCGTCGACCAGTTCGGCCGTGGCCGGCTGAAACGGTCCGCTTACCCGGATTCCGTCAACCAGTGGCGTCAGCAACCGCCCGAACTGCTGCGAGTGATTGCCCGTAAACCACCTCACATGCCGCAAGAAGGCAGCACGGTCGCTCTCCTCGTAGTACCAAAGAGAAGGCCAATCAGTGGACTCTCCCTCAAAGTCACCCCCATCAACCAAGTCGAAGCGTTGCCTGACTTCATCCATTATGTCTAGGGAGACCTGCGAGAACTCCTGATTGTCGTAGAGAGCGTCGGTGAAGCGCTCCAGCCATTCTTGCCGCCCAGCGGCATTCTTCATGTCCTGCAAACTGCCCAGTTCCGGCAGAACTTGACGCTGGACCGCCTGAGCGGTTTCCTTGACCCGCGTAACGTACTCGCTAAGCAGTGTGTTGTTTCTTGTCACCTCGTCGCCGGACACAATCTCATCCTCTGGCAACTCTTCCGTGCTGTCTTCCGGGTCATCGAACATCCTGTCGGCGTCTTCGTCCGATGGCGCTTGCTGCTTTGCCGCTTCTTGTCGCCATGACCCTAGCGGGTACGAGAGTCGGAATCGCTGCTCGGGGTGCTCCAGAATCGCGCCAGCGATTCTCTGGTCATCTTCTCCTCGAATTGCGCTGACGCACGCCGCTTCCAGGCACTCATCGACGGCCCCTCGCACCTCGTGCTCGGTCATAAAGGTGACAGCGGCCTTGAAGGGCCCCTTCTGAGTGGTGATAATCTCAATCTCGGCCGTGGTGGTCTTGGCGGTAGAGGTGGAAGGAAAGCGGTCACGCTTGTGGTCGGAACCGATGAGCTGGCGCAGCAATGTAGTCTTGCCTGCTCCGGTCGACCCAACAAGCATTACGCGAGCATAGCCCTCTTCCCAGCCCGGCATCGGCAACATGTCCTCTCGGTGATCTCTGGACCTGCTTTTGCCAGTCTCTATGTTGTCGAAGAAAGCCTTAACGACGATCGGGTCGTACTGCAGCGTTGCCTCGCCGCGTCGGTCTAAGGCCCACCAGGATTGGTCGGACAGCAGCTCGTTCAATTGCCCGACCAGGGCGTCTGCCTTTGCGTCGTCGGACGTGCCCAAGCCACGTCGCACCTTTAGTCCAAACCTGCCGCGGGCATCCTTTCGGCGCGGGTGCCTGAAAGTTACGCTCCAACCCCTGCGGTTCGAGCGCGTCTTAGTGGCAGTATATGTTCTGCTGTTCATCTAGGTCACTCCTCAAGCCAAGATGTTGTACCACGTTGTTCCATAATGGAGTTTAGCACACCGATGAGAGGAAGGTCAAGCACTTCTGGAACAACTCGGAACAACACGCAACTGCACGCCCGCCACTCTCCGCTCGCCCTTCACACTACCCCTCCCCTTCAAACTTCCTTAACATGTCCCCCGTATAGTGGGTGTCAGACCGGTCGAAACCCGATTCTGCACACCACGGAGGTTTTCACACTATGAAGAGCAGATGGTTTATCGGAGGCTTGGTCGCCGCGCTCGCGCTGCTGGGTCTCGCGGGAGGGGCCATCATGGCCCAGGATGCGACCGAGAAGGAGTCGCGCTTCTCAGCGTTCGCCGAGAGGGTGGCGAGCATCCTCGGCCTGGAGGCGGACGACGTGGAGGACGCGATGGAGCAGGCCAAGGAAGAGCTCGCCGACGAGGCGATGGACGAAAAGCTGGCCGCCATGGTCGAGAAGGGCGCGTTCACGCAGCAGCAGGCGGACGACTGGAAGGCGTGGATGGAGGCCAAACCCGAAGGCTTCAAGCTGCCCTACTTCGCCCCCGGCAGGGGCGGCGAACGCCTGGACGCCATGCTGGCGGCAATGGTGGAGAAGGGCGCGCTCACCCAGGCGCAGGCGGACGAGTACAAGACGTGGATGGAGTCCGCGCCGGAGGACGTGATATTCGGCGCAAAGCGCGACCATCACAAGTTCGAGTTCGGCGGTAAGCGCGGCCGCCACGGGTTCGGCGACCGCGACGGCTGGAAGGGCTGGCACGGCGACAAGTCCGACACAGACGATGACGACGACGACGCGTAGTCGGCCCCCAACGTCGTAAAGAGGCCGACACCCTCAATACCTTTTGTCCCTTCCCCCTCGCAGGGGGAAGGTCAGGATGGGGGTGACGGGGCGTCTAAGAAGAACACACACCATGCCCGGCAAGATTCTCATAATCGAGGACGACCCAGACACCGCGAGACTCGTGGGCCTGTACCTCACGCGGGACGGCCACCACGTGCTCGCGGCGTCCGACGGGGTCGAGGGCCTGCGCCTCGCCCGTGAGGCCAGGCCCGACCTCGTCGTGCTGGACCTGATGCTGCCGGGCATGAGCGGCATGGACATCTGCCGCGAGATGCGCGACGAATCGGCTGTGCCTATCGTGATGCTCACGGCGCGCGTCGACGAGGCGGACATGCTCGGCGGCCTGGAATCGGGCGCGGACGACTACGTTACCAAGCCCTTCAGCCCCCGCGTTCTGGTGGCTCGCATAAAGGCCGTGCTGCGCCGCACCGCGCGCGAGGCGCTGGAATGCGGGCCCGGAGAGATCTCGCACGGCGACGTCGTGTTGGACCTGCGCCGCCGCACGGCGAGAGTGGCGGGCGAGCCGGCGCAGCTCACCCCGACCGAGTTCCGGCTGCTCTCCATGTTCATGCGCGAACCGGGACGCACCTTCACCAGGGACCAGATTATCGACAGGGTTTTCGGCTACGACTTCGACGGCTACGACCGCACCGTCGACGCCCACGTAGCCAACCTGCGCCGCAGGCTAGGCGCGAACGCCAGGCAGGTACACACCGTCTATGGCGTCGGCTACAGGTTCGGCGATGCCTAGCTGGTTCTTCAGCCTCCAGTTTCGACTCGTGGCCGGCTTTGCGCTCGTGCTCGCGCTCGTGCTCGGCGGCGTCAGCCTCTACATCGGCCGTGCCGCGGACAGGGAGGCCGTGCGTCTGGAGGACATCAGCGACAGGGCGCACGCTTTGAGAGTTAAGCAGGCGCTGGCGGAATACTACGAGCACAACCAGGACTGGAAGGACGTTCAGCCCTTGCTCGACAGGACCGGCTTCGTTTTGAGCCGCGACATCGTGGTCGAGGACAGGGACGGCGTGCTCATCGGCGACACCAGGCAAGACAAGGCCGCCTACTTTGACAGGCGCAGGCAGTTCACGCGGTTCGAGGTGGGTTCCGGCAGCGAGGCGAAGGTGTACGTCGGCCCGCTCAAGAGCGCGTGGGGTGTAACGCCCCCAAAGATGCCCACTCAGCCCCCTCTCCCGCCTATGCCCGTTTCGCCCGCTTCCTTCCAGCCGCCCGCGTCGCCGGCCTCCCCTCAAGCGCCCGTGCCTCCAGAGCGGCCTCACGTGGACGTCGGTGAACTGGACGAGCCGTCGTGGGCCAGGTTCGCGGATTTTACCAACCGCTCTCTCCTGTGGGCGGTCGCGGTCGCCGGCGTCGGCGGATTGCTGCTCGTGTCGCTCACTTCCCGCCGCGCGCTGCGCTCGGTTCGCGCCCTCACCTTTGCGGCGCGGCGCATGGGCGCAGGCGACCTGACGCAGCGCGTGGAAGCCGGGGGGCGCGACGAAATAGGCGAGCTTTCGCGCACCTTCAACGGCATGGCCGACGCCCTGGAGCGCGCCGAACGCCAGCGCCGCCACCTGGTGGCCGACGTCGCCCACGAGCTGCGCACGCCGCTGTCCAACGTGCAGGGCTACGTCGAGGCGCTGCGAGACGGCGTGCTGGAGCCGGACGCGCAGACGCTGGCGACCATCCACCAACAGGTGCTGTACCTGTCCGAACTGGTGGAGGACCTGCGGCTGCTGGCCGACACCGAGGCGGGCGACTTCAGCTTGCACCGCGAGCGCGGCTTGCTGGCCGACGCGCTGCGCGAGTGCGTAGAGGGCGTTCGCGCCCGGGCCGAGGCCAAGGGCGTCGCGCTGGCGTCCCGCCTGCCCGCAAACGCGCCCGAAATGTCGTTCGACCGCACGCGGCTGGCGCAGGTGGTGGGCAACCTGCTGGACAACGCCATACGCCACACGCCGCCGGGCGGCAGCGTATCCGTGGAGATGGACGTCGGCGCCGATACCGCGACGGTCTCCATACGCGACACCGGAGAGGGCATCCCAGAAGAGCAGTTGCCCTTCGTATTCGACCGCTTTTACCGCGTGGACCCGTCCCGCAGCCGCATCACCGGCGGCGCCGGTCTCGGCCTGACCATAGCCCGGCAGCTCGTCGAGGCCCACGGCGGCACAATCCGCGCCGAGAGCACCCCCGGCCAAGGCGCCGTGTTCGTGATCGATCTCCCGCTGTCCACCTGACCGTCCCTAGCCCCGTGCCGCCCGCGCCAGCGCCGCCTTCGCCTCTCGCCGCGCGAGCCCCCTGCCGCCCCGCCGCAGGTACGCCAGCCGCCCCCGCGCCAGGCTCGTCTGCCGTCCGGCGTCCGGATGCGCCCTGCCCAGGAAGTCCGCCGCCGCCAATCCCGCCAGCCGCCCGCTCTCCAGCGCCACTGCGCCATTCTCGACCCCCGCGCCGTCGCCGCACACGTACACGCCCGCAACCGGCGTCCCGAAACGCTTGTCGTGCGCCGGCGTGTCCCCGCCCATCACCGCCAGGTCGAGCATCGGCAGTCCCAGATCGGACGCGAGCCTGATGTCCGGACTGCGCGGCCCTGCCATGCACAGGCAATCCGCCTCGATCACGCGCCGCGCCCCACCCGTCTCCACCGTCACCGCCTCCAGCCGCTCTTCGCCGTGCGCCTCCACCAGCCGCGTCGACGTCAGCAGTTCCACCCCGGCGTCCCGCAGCGGCGCGGCGTTCACCTCGCGCCCCACAACGCGCGGCGACTCGTCCACCACCGCCGCAACCTCGACGCCGGCATCTAGCAGGTTCGCCGCAATGAGCAGCCCGGCGTTGTCCGATCCGGCCATCACCACCCGCCGGCCGGGGACCTCGCCCCGCCGCGTGAGGGCTTCCTGCACGTCGCCGGAGATGGCCGCGCCGCGTAGCGGCAGTCCGGGCACGTCCAGCCAAGGTTCCACCGATCCGGTCGCCAGCACAATGGCGCGTACCCAGAGCCGCGCTGCGCGCTCGGCGGCCCAATCGGGGTCTTCGGCCCAGAGGTCGTTGTAGCGCGTTGGGATTGACAAGACCTCGAAACCTGATTCAGGAGGATCGAACGGAGTTATGCGCTTGACCGTGTTGCCGAAAGCCAATTCCGCGCCGGCGTAAAGGGCCGCGGCGGCAATGCCTGCGCCGTAGTCTACACCGGTCAGTCCGCGGTAGATCGTATTAGGCCCTTGCAGAGGCTGCGTCTGGAGAATGAGCCGTCCGCCCAGCCAGTCCACCGCGTCCAGCGTCAACACACGCAGACCCGCCTGTGCCGCCATCGCGCTCGCCATCAGCCCGGCGGCGCCGGCGCCCACCACCAGGAGGTCGTTGTCATACATATCGGCATCCATGCGTCCATGATTACGCCTCCCCCGGTGCGCGTCAAGCGCTGTGCTATACTTGTGCCCACCGCTCAGACAGGGGGCCTTCGTGAAAGATACCGCCATATCCGTGAGAAACGCCACACGCGCGGACATCCCGCGCCTGTGCGAATTCCAGCAGAACATGGCGCTGGAGACCGAGGGCAAGCGCCTGGACCCGGACGTGCTCGCCGCGGGCACAAGCGCGGTGTTCGACTCGCCCCAGAAGGGGTTCTACATCGTGGCCGAGGCCGCGGGAGAGGTGGCCGGCAGTTTGCTCGTAACCTACGAGTGGAGCGACTGGCGCGCCGCGACCTTCCTGTGGATACAGAGCGTGTACGTGGACGCCGCGTGGCGTCGACGGGGCGTGTACCGCGCGCTGCACAACCACGTCGTCGAGATGGCCGAGGCGCGCGATGACGTGTGCGGCGTCCGCCTGTACGTGGAGAAGGAGAACACCGTCGCGCAGCAGACCTACGACAGCCTTGGCATGACCCGCTCGCACTACGACATGTTCGAGATAGACTTCGCGTTTCCTGCTGACTGCTAAGAGGAGCACCACCCCATGGATGACAGCGTAAGAGACTTCCTCACCCGCAACCACAACGCGGTCGTGACCACCTTCCGCCGCAGCGGAGCGGCGCAGCTCAGCATCGTCACCGTCGGCCCATACGCCGGCGGGGCCGCCTTTACCACCACCGAGGGCCGTGCCAAGCTGGCCAACCTGCGGCGCGACCCGCGCTGCTCGATTCTCGTGTCCGCCGCCAACTGGTCGAGCTACCTCGTCCTCGAGGGCCGCGCGGAGGTCCGGGCCGCCGACAACACCGACCCCGACGAGTTGCGCGACGCCCTGAGAGCGGTCTACGTCGCAGCCAGCGGCTCCGAGCATCCCAACTGGGACGAGTACGACGAGGCCATGCGCGACGACCGCCGCGCCGCCGTCATCGTCGTCCCCGACCGCGTCTACGGCGCCGCGTTGTAAAGGAGCACATCACATGAATGAAGTCTTCGAAAAGAGGGACCCCGCGTTCGACCGCATCATCGGCGACAGCCCGCGCCTCGATCACCTCGCTACGGGGTTCGGCTTCACCGAGGGCCCCGTCTGGCGCGGCGACCACCTGCTGTTCTCCGACATCCCCAATAGCCGCATCGTGCGCTACGAGCTCGGCGAGGAGGGGTCGCGCGTCACAACCTTCCGCTACCCCAGCGGCAATTCCAACGGTATGACGCTGGACCGCGAGCGCCGGCTCGTGACGTGCGAGCACACCCACCGCCGCGTATCGCGCACTGGCAACGACGGACGCCTCACCGTGCTTGCCAACAGGTACGACGGGCGGCGCTTCAACAGCCCCAACGACGTGGTGGTCAAGTCCGACGGCAGCGTCTACTTCACCGACCCGCCCTTCGGCCTCGCAGGCCAGTCGCAGGGCAAGGAGCAGGACGTCAACGGCGTCTACCGCGTGTCACCGGACGGCTCCGACATCGCGCTCGTCGCCGCGGACATGGAGCGTCCCAACGGCCTCGCCTTCTCCCCCGACGAGAGCATCCTGTACGTGGACGACTCCGCGCTCGGCCACATCCTGGCATTCGACGTGCAGAGCGACGGCTCGCTGGGCAACAGCCGGGTGTTCGCCGAGCTAAAGGGGGACGAGCAGGGCGTGCCGGATGGCATGAAGATCGACGTCGAGGGCAACGTCTACTGCACGGGCCCCGGCGGCGTGTGGGTGCTCGACTCGGCGGCGCGCGTGCTCGGCCGCATCATGCCGCCCGAGGTACCCGCCAACTGCGCCTGGGGCGACTCCGACCTGCGCGGCCTCTACCTCACCGCCCGCACCGGCCTCTACCGCGTCCGCCTCGCCATCCCCGGCATTCCCGCCGGCGGCTAGGCCGCAAGGCGAGGGGTCCCTGGATGCCTACTCCCTGTTGTCTGGTGGACAGGCCCCGCTTTCGCAGGCGTGACGTTATCGGACGGAAAGACGGACGTGGAGGGGAAAGGGAATGGAACCGGGCGTCTTCGGTTGACCTGCAAACTGCCTCCGAGTTGCGTGTTCCAGCCTATTGGCAAGTGAGATTCTCGAGTTAATTACCCCTCCCCCGCAGGCCACATCAAACTAGCCGGTAACCGTCTTGAGGTGTCGCCCGATGTAGCCGACAAGCCATCGGCCCTCTTCAGGTTCCCACTTCATATGAATTCGGAGTTGGTTGTGCTCTCCAAGACCTCCGCCCAGCTTGACATGTTCCTGCATCTCGACTCGATCTTTCGTAATCTCATCATGGAACATTCGCTTGTCCCCGTATTTTCCCATTGTGGACTTGCTTTCGTGGGGACTATAGTCAATGCCCCTGTCGCTTAGCCACTCTTTCACGCTTTTGCGCAGCGAGTCTTGGCTTCGCTCCGCAGCACATTCATTCAAAGCCAGGAAGGCTTCGTAAACCTCATTGTATCGCTGGAATTGTGAGCCCTTCGCTCTTTCGCGCGCGAGAGAAAAGAAGCGAATCCCAGGTAGTTTTTCTTCTGCGTAATTCACAACGTCGTAAACCGAACTGAATTCTGGCTCTGGGTCGGCGTCTTGAACATCTGGTTCCGGATCCTCAGCCTCCTGGTAGGACAGCGTAACGTTGAGCTGTTCCACTGTTTTCCGCAATATCTCAATTTCAGACTCAAGCGTAGTGATTCTGTGACGTTGTTCCGCATCTTGGCGTTGATATCCTACTATCTTTGACGCCGCTTCATTGAGCAGTTCATCTTTCGCCGACTCGTCCTCATCTGGAGCCGTTTGTTTGATCATCTCTACAAGCCTGCGCGATTGAGCTAGGCTCACTTGAAGTGACACTTCATCGTACAGTCGCCGGCCAGCCTGGGGCAGAGAATGTCGTTGACATTCGTCTGAGATCTCAGTCAGAAGCGGATCCCATCTCCTATTGCTACTCCACAAGATGTAGTTCATTCGCGCCCATGTCCAAAACCGATTCTGATTGGAACCGTCTTGTAGCGTGCAGCCTGGTCTATAAATCCGGATCGCCCCGTTCCAACATCCTAGGCGACTCCCTATCTGCTGGGTAATGGACCAAGCGACAGGCTTGTCGTACGTATACACTTTCGCCAAACCTATCAGGCGGGACTGCAGTTGGTCGGGACTCATAAAGATGCCGCCAAGATCGTTCTTGGCTACAACAACTATCGGGATTCGTCTGTTGGAGTCGGTCAATTGACCGGATACAAACTGGTCGGAGTCATCTTCACTGATCTCTTGCGCTTCTGTGGTCAATCGACTGCCATCGAAGCTGCATCGGAATCTCTGAAACAGTTGCACTAGCACTTTGGGGCGGCTGGCAGGTATATGGATGTCACTACTTTCTTCGCCCTCGTCTATCCTTCGTACTTCAACCTCAACATCTACACCCTCCCCAATGGTCGCTAGGCGAAAGTCACTCTGCCAAGTTACAGCCTCATTTTCGCCGTGGGGGTGCTGCAATAAGAGCCTACAAAAGCCGGCCGTGTCGTCTTCCCCCTTGTCGAAGATTAGAGAGGCCCCATCCTCACATTCCCAACCTCCGTCTTCCGTCTCTTGAAAGTCGTCACCACGGCGCCTTGAAGCCCATTCCCGCACAGTGCTCTCGACCCTCGACATTAGATCCATGCCCCGCACGTCTGGCTCCGTGCAAGTGCTCTCGATGGTGAAGTGCGTTCTGTAGTATTCAGCCATCTTTGACTCACCTCTCGTATTGATCGAGCAATCTCTCAGAGGGTGTTTCCAAAGCGTGTCATGAAGGGGCGAGGCGACGGATCATGAGATGAATCATGGCTATGTGTACCCAGGCCTCGGTTGTCTCGGTCAGGGCTTCGTAGTCCTTGC
>DAOUJL010000041.1:0-3506 GCA_034422735.1 Dehalococcoidia bacterium
GTCTGTGCCCAGGACCGCGCCACGTCAGCGAACTCGGCCAGGGTGATCTGCGGCAAGAGCCGCTGGTACAGCTCCCACTCGGCCTCGATACCGGGGACGGGGTCTCCGAGGAAGAAGTGGTCGGCGTACGCGCCGGCGAAAGCCGTGGAGGGCGTCTGGTCCCGCTGCTTGTACCGGCTCTCGATCGAGGTGAGCAGGTTGCTCTTCTCGCGCTCCAACTCGCCCTCGGTGAAGCCGTGCTGGTGGGCACGCTGAATCTCCTCGAGCATGGCCGCGAGGCCGGCCTCGACGCCGTCGGTCTCGACCCAGGCCGAGAACGTGGCGATGTCAAGCGTGTAGACGTAGTTGTAGCGGGTCGCGCTGGCGGTGATGTACGGTGGTTCAGCGACTTGGCCGCGCTCGAACAGCCGCGCGTTGAGCATCATGAAGGCGAGCCTTCCAACGATAGCACGCCTGAAATCCGCCTCGTCCTCGACCGGTGCGGGATCGTACTTGCGGATGAGCACGAACTGGGTGGCGGGAGACTCGGGGTCGGTGAATACCTCGATGAGCGGGGTCTCGTGGCCCGGAACGTCGATCTGCGGCCTGTCGGTGGATTGTCCGATGGCGGCGCGCTCCTGTGCAGCCTCGCCCTCGGGCGGGGGCGCGAAGTACTGCTTGATCTTGGCTTCGATCTCCTCCACGTCGAAGTCGCCCACGGCGACCACAGCCATCAAGTTGGGCCTGTACCAGCGCTCGTAGTAGGCCCGTAGGGCCTCGACGGGGGCGTTCTCGATGACCTCGGTGAGTCCGATGGGGGCGCGGCTGGCGTAGAGCGAGTCGCTGAAGAGGAGATCGAGCAGGTTCTGCTGGAGGCGCGAGTCGAATCCCTGGGAGAGGCGCCACTCCTCCAGCACGACGCCGCGCTCAAGCTCGACCTCTTCCGGTTCGAGCGCTATGGAGAAGGCCCAGTCGCTGAGAATCTGGAACGCTCTCTCGGTTATCTCGGGATCGTCGGTCGGAATCTCAAAGAAGTACAGGGTGTCGTCGAAGCCGGTGCGGGCGTTCAGGTCAGGGCCGAACGTGCTGCCGATGGACTCGAGGTACTCGATGATCTCATGCTTGGCGAAGCGCTCGGTGCCGTTGAAGGCCATGTGCTCCAGGAAGTGGGCCAGGCCTTGCTGGTCGTCCGTCTCGAGGACGGAGCCGGCCTTTACGGCGAGCGAGATCTGGGCCCGGCCGATAGGCTCCTCGTTGTGCCTGATGTAGTAGCTAAGGCCGTTGGCAAGAGTGCCGCGAATCACCAGCGGATCAAAGACCAGCGGAGCATCAGGCTCAAATGCCGGCACGACCGCCAAGTCGCGCTCCCAGTCGAATTGCTCGGTATTGAGCCGCTGCTGAAGTCCCAGCGGTCCGAGCACCCACGTGCGGTGACCATCGGTGAAGGATGTATGGTTGGTGGCTTTCTGCCAGACGAGTAACCCATTCTTCGTCCGCTGCAACGTGACGCCCTTGTTGGGATGATGCTGCTCGTTCTCCACGCAGTCGCCAACCGTGTCGGGGATCATGGCGTGCAATGCCTTGAAGCCCAGCACGAACTTGCAGTCGGCCGCGGCCGCCGCCGCCCGACCGGCGCCGCCAACGAGGGCGAAGAGCAACGCGGCCAAGACGACGATGACGGCCATGGCGAGTGGCCAGACCACTGCCCGTGAGCCGATAGGTGTACATAGAGTCATCGCTTCCTCCCTAATTCGCCGGTATTCTGGGCCTTTTCATCAGCAGTTCCGCCGAAAGCCTGGCAGGCAGTAGAGTGCCTGAACACAGGCCCATGACAGGCAGGGCTATCGTAAGGGGCTTATCCGCCCAACTTGCAACTACCGGCGCGGCAGGCGCCGCTTGCTGGGAGACGGAGTAGCGGCTGACGCGGGCGGTGGTCATGTACGGTTCGTTTCGGGATTGTACCCAGAAGAATGGTAGCAGAATCCGATTTCCGGTTCATTTCCGCTCCAGCGCCCGGAGCCGCCGCCCACCGCCGCTTGCTATGCTGCACCCGCTCAGGAGCGCGGGTGATACAAGTGGGAGCGCGGGCCGGCGACATTCGAGCCTACGTCTGACACACGGGGTAGTCGGCCCGGGCCGGCAAGGTGCTCGCCGGATAAGGCGGTCCCAGCGCTATGCGCTCGAAGAAGCCCGCGTCCGCTGCCGTCACGTTGCACCGGTAGTAGCCGCGCGCCTGGAACGTCGCCACGTCCGGCACGTGCCGCCACTGACCCAGCGCCGCATCGTAGGCCAAGATGCGGTCATCGCCACCATCGAAGCGCCGCACCAGTTGGTTCGGCCACGGATACTGGTCGTCCAGCGGGATCGGCAAGATCACCCCCACCGGGAACGTGTACTGCGTGTTCACGATGGCCCAGGGGACGGCATGGACCAGTGGGCTGTCGGGCGCGATCCAGCGGCGCACCACTTGGCCGTCACGTTCGCGCCGGACGACGGCATAGGTCTGTCCGAGACTACCGTCGCGCACGAACCCGCTAGTTATGATCCGCTGGCCGTCGCGGCTGATCGAGCCAACACCGACCTCGACTCTGACATCAGGCTGGTCGGGCCGCTGGAGCAGCAGTGATTGGACCAGAATCGGCCCACCAATCCCGGCTTGAGGAGCGTGGCCTGCTCCGAACGCCGCGACGTCAGCCGGCGCATGCTGGAGGAGGGCGGTACGGCTGCATATGCTTACCGTATAGCCGCCGTCAGCATAGGCGCTGTCGTGAGCATAGACGATGTACGTCTCTCCTTCCTTAAAGGAGAAGCCGCAGCTGCCGCCAGTTGGTGGGGTGGTGACGTACATTTCCTCATGCACCGTGCCCTTCCACACAGTACTTACAGTGAAGCCGATCGTGGTGAGGTCTTCTCGGGAAAGAGTCGCTGCATTGGGGTGAAGGGAGTGTTGGATCGAGACGACTCTTCCCGCGAAGACGGCAGCGAACTTCCTCAACTCTTCGGAAGGAGAGCCGGGTTCGGCACACTTGCAGGCGTGAACCTGCCCCGGGTTTCCAAGGAACCAGAGGAGACTCAGCGTGAACGCAAAGCTCACGACGCTCGAAAATGAGAACGTGCCTCCATTCGCTACTGGCTCTGCAGGAATTGTCGCCACGACCTACTCTCTCCCTATCCGTTTGATTCACTATGGCGGGGCACGTCTCCAGTCCGATCCCTAGAGGATTACTGGGCAACCACGCCCGTAGCGGGAATTACATGCCTAAGTGATAGCAGCAGAAGTTCCATGGGGTCAGGCTTGGGACTGCCCCGCTAGGTACGGATAGGCATTGCGGGGGAAAGCTGGAGGGTTGGGTTTGAGAGTCTACCAGCGAGAGCATGAGTGCGGCGGTCCCGGACGCCCCCTTCAGTGGCCCCTGGCCGGCCGTTGAGCAACGAACGGTCGCGCTGGTCGTGCGGGGACGGGCCTCTCTCGTCTGGGTTCGTGTGCCACATGTGCGGCCGACCCACTAGAGCATCAGGTTGAACCG
>DAOUJL010000042.1:0-16348 GCA_034422735.1 Dehalococcoidia bacterium
ACGTCGAAGGCCACCAGGAAGTCGGGGTAGCGCACCCCGCTCATGTCGCGGGTCACCGCCAGACTGACATAATGCTCTCCGGCAACCAGGGTGGTCTCGGCATTCCCCAGGTACTCCCTCAGCATGTATGCGTTGCCGTTGATGCCCAGATGTCGGAAGTTGGTCATGTCCTCGGGTGCGCGCTCGGGCGGGTCCGGAAACACGAAGAACTCGCGTACCCCGGCGGCGTTGGCGAAAGTGTCCGGTGTGCTCATGTCCCACCTTGCGGTTGACGGGTATGCCACAGGGTTACGTTACACGACGGCCGCGCGGGACGTCAATTGGACTATCGGCCTGGAACGGGTGAGGGTCGCCTATCGCAGGTGCTCGGTGTCGTTGAAGCGCAGGATGTTCCAGCGCCGGTTGTTCTGCCGGTCGACGTCCTGTCGCCACCGCTCCAGGTCGATCTCGAACTCGAAGACGGCGGTGTTGCCCACGGCCACGCTCCACACCCTGTCCGTGCCCATCAGCGCGGCCACGATGCATTGCAGTATGCCGCCGTGGGCGAACAGCACCACCACGTCGCCGTCCGCGTGGTCGGCGACGACGCGGTCCACGACTCGCCGCGCTCGATCGTTGCGCGCCTGATAGCCCTCGGCGTTGTCGACGACGTCCCAGTCGTCGTCCCGCAGGAAGGCGCGCGTCATTTCGGGGAACCGGACCTCGGCCTCGGCTATGGTGAGGCCCGTGAACGCGCCCACGTCCGTCTCTTTCAGGTCGTCCCAGTGGACAATGGGGACGTCCCAGGAGCTGGAGGCGATGCTGGCGGTCGCGGCGGTGCGGCGCAGCGGGCTGGAGTAGATATGGGTGGGTTGCAGGCCCTCGGAGGCGAACCGGCGGTGGAGCCTCTCTGCCTGGTCGACGCCCTCGGCGGACAGTTCGACGTCGGCGTGGCCCTGCAGGCGGAACTCGGCGTTGGCGGCGGTGACGCCGTGGCGGATCATCAGGATTTTCATGGCTTGTTAGATTCCTCAGCTTCGCTCGGAATGACAGGGGAAGAGGCGCTCGGAGTGACAGGGAAGGAGGCGTTGGTGGGCGCGATTTCCCCCTTCTCGTTGGCTTCCAGCAGGGCGGTGAAGTTGTAGCCGCGGCGGTGGAGCTCCGCGCTGCCACCTTCGTGGCGGTCCAGGATGGACAGCACCTTGACCACGCGGCCTCCCGCGGCCTCCACGGCGTCGATGGCGTGGAACAGGCTGGCTCCGGTGGAGCAGGTGTCGTCCACCACGGCGATGCGGCCATTGTCCGGCATGGCCCCCTCAATGGAGCGGCCCATGCCGTAGTCCTTCGCCTCCTTACGCACGATGACCGCCGGGATGGGCGCGCCGCGCTGGTGGCTGAGCACGGCTACGGCAGCGACTATGGGGTCCGCGCCCAGCGTGGGGCCGGCTATCGCCTCGGCGTCGCAGCCGGCGAGCATCGCAAGCATTGCATCGCCCACGAGGTTCGCGCCCTCCGGGTTGAGCGTGAGCAGCCGCCCGTCGAAGTAGTATGAGGTAAGGTCTCCCGCGGACAGCCGGAATTCCCCGAACTGCAGGGCCCCCAGGCGCTTGGCCAGCTCGAGTATCGCCTCGGCTCTCCCATCCGATTTTGTCATTCGCCTCTCACCTGTACAGACCGTGCTCGCGGATGTATCGCTCCACGCTGTCCGGCACCAGGTACCGCAGCGAACTTCCTTGCTCGGCGCGGCGGCGCAACTCCGTCGCGCCCACGTCCACCAATGGCACGTCGAGCATTATGACGCGCTCGGCGGCGCTTGGGAAGATGCCGCTCAGGGTCCCGGGGTCGAACTTCGCGCCGGGCCGCGCGACGCCCACCACGGTCGCCAGCTCGAACACCCGCGCCGGACTGCGCCAGCGGTGCATCTCGGCCAGGGCGTCCAGGCCCAGCACCAGGAAGAGTTTTTTGCCTTCCCCGGCATGCGCGCGTAACTCTTCCAGTGTGTCTATCGTGTAGCTGGGCCCTGGACGGACGACCTCGACGTCGGACACGCTGAACCGCGGGTTGGACTCGACGGCGAGCCGCACCATGTTCAGGCGATGCTCGGCGTCCGTCACCGGCTCCCCGGACTTGAACCAGGGCTGGCCCGCGGGAACGAACAGCATCTCGTCCAGGTCCAGCAGCTCCGCGGACCGCTCCGCGGCGATGAGGTGGCCAACGTGGACCGGGTCGAACGTGCCGCCGAAGACGCCTACGCGCACCTCACTCCCACTCCCATTCGAGCTTGCCTATGCGGACGGTGTCCCCCGGGGCGACGCCCGCGGCCTCCAGCGCCCGGATAGCGCCGACGCGATTGAGGTAGGCGTAGAACTGCGCGCGGGCGTGCCAGTCGTCCTCGTTGAGCACCTGGGCGATGCGCACCGCCGCGGGCGCGTGCACCACGAAGTCCTCGCCGTCGCGGCTCACGCGCACCGACGGCCTGCGCGGCTGCGGTCTCAGCACCGGCAGCTCGTCAGTATCGTCGTGCGCCGGCGGCCGCGCCTCCGCCAGGGCTCGCAGCGCCGCGTCCATGAGCTCCTCGACGCCCTCGCCCGTTGCCGCGGAGACAGGCCACACCTCGACACCCAGCGAGCCGAACTCCTCGGCCAGGGCCTGTAGCCGATCCCGCGCTTCCGGCAGGTCCACCTTGTTCACGGCCAGGATCTGCGGTTTGTGCGCCAGTCGCTCGTCGTACTGGCGGATCTCGTCGTTGACCAAGCGCCATTCCGACACCGCGTCCTCGAGCGAACCGTCGAGCAGGTGCACCAGCAGCCGAGTCCGCTCCACGTGGCGCAGGAACTCGTGGCCCAGTCCCGCGCCCAT
This sequence comes from Dehalococcoidia bacterium, assembly GCA_034422735.1. Lineage (GTDB taxonomy): Bacteria > Chloroflexota > Dehalococcoidia > Lucifugimonadales > CATOSD01 > CATOSD01. Next base: position 2,839 of record DAOUJL010000042.1, read on the forward strand.
GTGAGCGCCGTCGATGATGCCGGGTATGTCCACAAGGACGAAACTCTCGCGCCTGCGCTCGACCACGCCCAGGGACGGCTCCAGCGTGGTGAAGGGGTAGTCGGCCACACGGGGCCGGGCGCGTGTGGCCGCGGCCAGCAGGCTGGACTTGCCCGCGTTGGGCGCGCCGACGATGCCGACGTCCGCGAGCAGCTTCAGCTCCAGGCGCAGGCGCAGGACCTCGCCGCGCTCGCCCGCCTCGGCCAGCCGCGGGAAGCGGTTGCGGGACGTGACGAAGTGCGTGTTGCCGCGACCGCCCCGGCCGCCGCCGGCGACGAGCACACACTGACCCTCCGAGTCGACGTCCGCAACCATGCGGGCCTCGCCGCCCTCGGCCCACACCTGGGTGCCCACAGGGACCGTGACCACGACATCCTCGCCGCGTTTGCCGTGCTTGCGCGCGCCGGCGCCGTTGCCGCCGTGGCCCGCGGTGAACTTGCGCTTGTACCGGAAGCCAGCCAGGGTGTTCAGATTGGGGTCGGCGCGGAGGTAGACGTCGCCGCCATCACCGCCATCACCGCCGTCGGGCCCTCCGCGTGGGACGTACTTCTCACGGCGACCGCTTACCACGCCATCGCCGCCGTTACCGCTGTTTATATCTATGAAGGCTTTATCTATCATGCTCGGGAGATAACAACGATAATGATAAGCGTGTCGATAGTGTTGACGACAGGTAGGCCCAGCTAGGCCGTAGTATCCGCAATTGTAGCATGGCAGGCTGCTTGCAGAATCGGCCGCCTGTTCACAACTGTGCGAACAGGCGGTTTGGACGGCTCGTTACTGCCAGGCTATCCCCGTTGTTATCAACAGTTCGGGCCGGTTATCAACGATATCAGGGCAGTTATCAACATTTTCAGGAGGGCGGCGTTGATTCTGGGTTTAGTGTTCAGGCCAACTGATTGCTAGGACTCGGCCAAAACGAACGCGGCGTCGCCGGTCTCTTGCGGCGGGTTCGTCGCGCCTACTATGGCTGGCGTATCGTCGCCGGCGTGTTCTTCGCCAACTGGCTCGTTCGGCTGCGCGGCAGGGCGACCGGCATATCCGCTTCCGGCATAAACGCGGGCGAGGTGGTGATGACTCCGCTGGTGCTCGCGCTGATAGTCGCCGTGGGCTGCTGGTGCTCGCGACGCCGACTCCAAGGCCGCGCGGCCGCCGGAGCGGGGCAGAGGCTTCGTCCCTGCGGTAACCGGCCGAGCACAGATGGGGGTTGGAGCGCTACCAACTCTCCAGGGCGCCGCGTATGGCGATGATGTCGCGCCGCAGGTTGGGGTCCAGGTTCTGGCGGGCCTCGATGGTGCGGCAGCCGTGCAGCACGGTGGCGTGGGTCTTGCCGCCGAGGATGTGGCCGATCGCCGACGCGCCGAGCTTGGCGTCCTCGCGCAGTATGTACATGGTCACCTGCCGCGCCAGGGTGGTGGCCTTGTCGCGGCGGCGGCCCTTGATCTCGTCCTCTTCCACGTCGTAGTACTCCGAAACGGCGTCGATCACGTCGCGTTCGGAGCTCCGGCTGTTCTTGCCCTCCACGTCGGGCTCGGCCACCGCGCGCGCCACCAGCTCCGGCGTGATCTCCGCCCGGGTGAGGTCGGCGTAGGCGATGACGCGGTTGAGCACGCCTTCGAGCTCGCGGATGTTCTTCCGCACGCGGCCGGCAAGCAAATCCAGCACCTGCGGTTGGAGAACGATCTCCCGCTCATCGGCCTTCGCGCGCAGAATCGCCATGCGCGTTTCCAGGTCCGGCGGCTGGATGTCCACCACCAGCCCGCCCTGCAGCCGCGACTGTATGCGGTCCTCGAGCAGTGTCAGCGCCGAGACGGGCCGGTCGCTGGTGATGACTATCTGGCGGTTGCTCATGTGGAGCGCGTTGAAGGTGTGGAAGAAGCCTTCCTGCGTCTGCTCCTTGCCGATGAGGAACTGGATGTCGTCCAGCAGCAGCACGTCCGCGGCGCGGTAGGTCTCGCGGAACTCCGCCGTCGTGCCCTCCCGGATGGCGCGGATGTACTCCGTCGTGAAGTCCTCGGTGGTGGTGTAGATGAGCGACGCGGCCTGCCTGCCGGCGAGATGGCCTATCGCGTGGAGCAGGTGCGTCTTGCCCAGGCCCACCTTGGAGTACATGACCAGCGGATTGTAGACCAGGCCGGGCCGGTCGGCTACGGCGCGAGCCGCGCCGTGGGCCAGCTCGTTGGACTTGCCGACGATGAAGGACTCGAAGGTGTACCGAGGGTTGAGGCGCGCGCTCCGGCCTCGTGCGGCGCCGGGAGCGGGCTTAGGCGGGAGCGGCGAATGCTGCTGCGGAACCGCGACGTCCGTGCCGTTGTCCGCTCCGTTGCCGGAATGGGCGGCCGGCGCGGCCCCGTTCCCCACCTCGATGCGGACGTCCAGGCGGCGATTCGTCTGGCGCTCGACCGCCTGGGCGATTAGCGAGGACATGCGCTGCTCGAGCATCTCCGCCACGAACGCGTTGGGCGCGCCGACGACGAAGGAGGCATCGTTCACCGCGACCCCCGTCGTCTGCTTGAGCCAAGTCTCGAAGGTGGGCCGCGTTACCTGTATTTGCAGGTCGTCCAGGGCGCGTTCCCAGACCTCGGTTGCCGACAATTCTGACATGCGTGTATATCCACCTGTAGGCCGATGAAGGGGCGCCAGTGTAGCACCGCTCAAAAGGTAAGTCGATAGAATGCGGAGGCAATTTCTATGCCCCGCCGCGGCTAGGTCGAGGTCCTGCCCCGGCGCAGCGAGCGGCCCGGCAGCGCGCCCGTGTTTTCGCCGTCGTCGATGACCACGCGGCCGTTCACGATCACGTAGTCGATGCCGATGGGGAACTGCTTGGGATTGCGCTTGGTGGCGGGTGCCTTCACGGTCTTGGGGTCGAATACCACGATGTCGGCCTTGAAGCCCTCCACCAGCAGCCCCCTGTCCGGCAGCCCCAGCCGCTGCGCCGGGAACGAGGTCATCTTGCGTATGGCCTCGGGTAGGCGCAGGTGCTTCTCGGCCCGGACGAACTCGGCGAGCACGATGGGGAAGCAGCCGTAGCTGCGTGGGCTTGGGAACTCGCCGAACAGTATGGCGTCGCTGGCTATCATGCCGTGAGGGTGAGACACGAACGCGGGCAGCGTCTGCTCGTTGGTGCCGAGGCCCACGGTCGATATGCCAAGGTTCTCCTCGATGAGCAGGTCGAACAGGGCGTCCGCCGGCTCTTGCTCGCGCATCTCGGCGATCTCCTCGATGGAGCGCCCGTCGTAGATGCGGTTCTGAGGCTGCGTGAAGTTGGTGAGCCAGTTGTTGTACAGCCGTTCCGGGCGAACCTCGCGCTTCATCCGCTCGCGGTCGTCCGCGTCGTTGAGCGCCTCCATCAGCCGCTCCGGGCCGCCGTCCTTCGCCCAATGAGGCAGTCCGATCGTGACGGTGGTGCCCGAGTAGGGGTAGGTGTAGCAGTCGAAGGTGACGTCCATGCCCTCGGCGCGGGCGTCCTCCACCAGTCCCAGGTAGTCGAGGTGGCTACCCACGCCCTGGGATCCCTGGCGGTAGTGGGTGAGGTGCACGGCGCTCTCGCCGCGCCGGCCTATGTCCAGCGCCTCTTCCCACGGCGCGAGCAGTCCCTTCACCCTCAGGCTGGCGCGCGTGTGGGTGTGGTAGAAGCCGCCCAGTCTCGCCGACTCGTTGGCCAGTGCCGCAAGCTCGCTTGTGCTGGCGTAGGCCCCCGGCGGGTAGTCCAAGCCGGTGGACAGGCCCCAGGCGCCCTCCTCCATCGCCTCGCGAACCACCGCCCGCATGTCCGCGAGCTGGGCGTCCGACGCTGGCTCCGCGCCCCAGCCGACGCCCCATATTCGCACAGAGGAGTTGCCCAGGATGTAGGCCATGTTTATGGCGACGGTGTTGTCGTACTTGTCGAGCTGGTCGGCCACGCTCAGCCAGTCCGCAGGCTCCGGCGGGTAGCCGTTAAGGCCGGAGTCCAGCCAGATGTAGCGGCGCAGCTCCTCGTGGGACTTGAAGGGCGAGTGGGATATGCCGTCGATGCCGATGAGCTCCGTGGTCACGCCCTGGCGCACCTTGGGGTCGTGGTGCGGCTCGCCCAGGATGGTCAGTCCGGCGTGGGAGTGCAGGTCCACGAAGCCGGGGCACACCACCTTGCCCGTGGCGTCGATGACGCGGGCCGCGTCCAACTCCGGCGTCTCGCCGCGGTGAATGGCGATGCGCTCGTCGCGCACGCTCACGGAGGCGTGGTAGCCGGGGCCGCCGCTGCCGTCGATTATGAGGCCGTTCTCGATTAGCAGGTCAGTCATGGGTAGTCAGTCCGTCTCTTCCCCCTCACCCATTCGGCAAGCTCAGGGCAGGCTCTTAATCCTCTCCCGCCAGGGGAGAGGAGACCCGAGTTGCGCCTAGTCGACCAGGAAGCGGCGCAGCTCGTTGATGAGGAACTCCGGGTTGTCGCCGGATATGCCGTGGCCCGACTCGGGCACCTCGACGAGCTGCATACCGGGCTGGAGCTCCTTCATGCGGCCGAGAATCTCGGGGGACAGGAAGTTGCTCTCGGCGCCCTTCATTTCGAGAATGGGACAGCGAATCTTGGCCCACTGGTCCCACAGGTAGGGCACCTCTCTCACGCCGAAGCTGCCGTTGATCCAGAACATCTCCGGGTCCTGCTTGGGCACGTACTTGCCGGCGTAGTTGAGCCTGAAGCCGTGCTCGAACGTGTTTCGCAGGTGCTCCTCGCGCGCCCTGGGGTTCTGGGCCATGCCGTTTTCCATGTACTCTTCGAGGCTGCGCCAGCCGAGCCGGCGGGCGTTCATGCCGGTTATCTGGTTCTGGGCGGACACCCGGCTCATCTCCGGGCCGTAGTCCAGGCAGACGAAGTGCTTCAGGTGCTCGGAGTGGTCGCCCGCGTAGGGTATGCCGTTGCGCGCGCCGAGCGACGCGCCGCAGTAGTCGTAGGGCGCGATGCCCACGATTTCGGCGAACTCGGCGAGGTCCGCGGCGAAGTCCTTTACCGCGTAGCCCTCGCGGGTGTGGTCGGTGTCGCCGTGGCCGCGCTGGTCCACCGCGATAACGCGGAACTCGTCCCGCAGCTCCCGCGCGACGTGGTCCCAGTTGCGCGCGTTGCCGCCCTGGCCGTGCGCGAACAGCAGCACGCGGTTGGAGCTGCCGCCCCAGTCCACGTAGTGGTAGTTGAGGCCGTTAACCTCGACGAAATGGTCGGTGGGCTGAGCGTCGGTGGCCATGGCGTAAGCACCTCTCTGCGGCTAAATGCAGGCGTCGCGGGCCGCCGGGGGCGGCGGCGCGGCCATGATAACACATACCGTGCGCAGCGGCGCGGCCCGCCCCAGTCTGTGCTATCCTACGCCCCAACCAACCCCAGCGGAGGCCCGCGCAGTGTCCGACGATATTCTTCTCGACCGCACCGACGGCATAGCGACCGTCACGTTCAACCGGCCCGACCAGCGCAACGCGATCGACTACCACGGCTGGCTGGAGCTGCGTCGCATCGCCATCGACCTGGACCGCGACGACAGCGTGCGGGTGGTGGTGTTCACCGGCGCGGGCGACCGGGCCTTCTCCGCGGGCGCCGACATCAAGGACTTCGAGAGCTACCGCGACAACTCCGAGAAGGCCCAGGTGTACGCCGAGGCGTTCGACGGCGCGATGGACGCCATAGAGGCCGTCTCCAAGCCAACGCTGTGCCTCATCAAGGGTTTCTGCGTGGGCGGCGGCTGTGAAATGTCGATGGCCTGCGACATACGCATAGCCGCCGACAACTCCCGGTTCGGCATACCCGTCGCGCGGCTGGGCATCCTGGTCGGGTACCGCGAAATGCGGCGTCTCATCAACCTGGTGGGACCGGGTAACGCCTCCTATATTCTGATGAGCGCGCGGCTGCTCGACTCCGCGGAGGCGCTCAGGGTCGGCCTGGTGAACCAGGTCGTGCCCCTCGCCGACGTGGACGACTGCGTGTACGACCTCGCCCGCGAGATGGTCCCGCTGGCTCCGCTGTCCCAGGCGCGCCACAAGCGGATACGCCAGCTCGTGCTCGAAAATCCGGCGCTGGAGGGCCTGACGCCCGAGCAGGAGCTTCTGCCGTTCACCAACTTCGACAGCGAGGATTTTCATGAGGGGCGCAGCGCGTTCGTGGAGCGCCGGCAGCCGGAGTTCAGGGGAAGGTAGTGGTGAGAATGTCATGACGCAGACGCCGCCCCTGGAGGGCGTGAGGGTGCTGGACTTCACGCAGATTATGGCAGGGCCGTTCTGCACGATGCTGCTGGCGGACATGGGCGCCGACGTGATCAAGGTGGAGAAGCCGAACGGCGGCGACGACACCCGACGCATGGGGCCGCCGTTCATCGAGGGCGAGTCCGCCGCGTTCCTGGGCATCAACCGCAACAAGCGCAGCGTGGTGCTGAACATACGGCACGCCGACGGCCTGGCCGCGGCAAAGCGCCTGGCGGAGCGCGCCGACGTGCTGGTGCAGAACTTCCGCCCGGGCACGCTGGAACGGCTCGGCCTGGGCTACGAGGACGCGCTCAAGCTGAATCCCGGACTGGTGTACTGCAACATATCGGGGTTCGGCGGCACCGGCCCGTACAGCCGGCGCGGCGGTTTCGACCTGGTGGCGCAGGGCATGAGCGGGCTGATGAGCATAACCGGCGCGCCCGGCTCCGATCCGGTGAAGGTGGGCGTGCCCGTCACCGACCTCAACGCGGGCATGTACTCCGCATACGGCATCCTGTCCGCATACATCGGCCGGCTGAGGACGGGCAGGGGACAGCTCGTTGACACCTCGCTGCTGGAGGCTGGACTGGCCTACACCTTCTGGGAGTCGGCCATCTACTTCGCCACGGGCGAGACGCCCACGCCGCTCGGTTCCGCGCACAGGATGTCGGCGCCGTACCAGGCGTTCCGCACGAGCGACGGCCACATCAACATCGGCGCGGCCAACCAGGCCAACTGGGAGCGGCTGTGTGTCGCCATCGATAGGCAGGACCTGTTAGCCGACGCGCGGTTCGCCTCCAACGCGGACAGGATGGCGAACCTGGACGCGCTGGTCGATACGCTACAGCGCACGTTCGAGACGCGCGATTCGGCGCGCTGGCTGGAGGCGCTGGAGCGCGAGGGCGTCCCCGCCGGGCCGATCAACGACATGGCGCAGGTGTACGCGGACCCGCAGGTGGTGGCGAGGGACATGGTGGTGGAGATGGAGCATCCCGAGGCGGGCCCGATCCGCAACATCGGCATCCCCGTCAAGCTGTCGGAGACGCCGGCGTCGGTGCGCCGTCCGCCGCCCACGCTGGGCCAGCACACCGCGGAGGTGCTGGGCGAGCTGGGGTACGACGCGGGGGAGATAGCCGCGATGAGGGAGAGCGGCGCGGTCGGGTAGGGGGCTACTCCACCGCGTGCTCCGGCTCCAGGCCCAGCGCGCGCTCCACCGGATCGCTAGTGTATCGCTCCTCCGTATGCGACAATTGTGTAACCATTTGGCCGCTCGCTTATGGAGTACTGACGATGCAAATAACGTTGCACATACGAACGACGGTCTTGCCGGGAGGCAAGATAGAAATCGTGGATCAGGACCTTCCCGTGGGGGAGGCCGTTGACGTGGTCGTCAGCCAATCGTCGGCGTCAGAACGACGGTCTGTCGTTGACATACTAGAGGAAGCGCCGGGGCACTTGGCGTTTAAGACAGCCGCCGACGTAGCAACCTACCTGTCAGAAGAGAAGGATGCATGGGGCCGCTGATGTTGCCCGCTGGCGGAACCGTCTACGTCGACGCCAATGCGATCATTTACAGCGTAGAGCGCATTGAGCCGTATCGAGGGTTGCTGGCACCGATGTGGCAGGAAGCCAGAGCGGGCCGGTTCACGCTCGCCAGCAGCGAGCTCGTTGTATTGGAAACGCTCGTCAAACCCCTGCGGGAAGGCAATGCTCGGCTTGAGATGCTGTTTCGATCCATATTCGTCGCTGCGGAGATGGAGCTCATCCCTGCCACGTTGGCCATTTGGGAAGACGCCGCTCACATCCGAGCTACCTCCGGACTAAAGACACCCGACGCACTCCACGCGGCATCAGCTTTGCAGGCCGAGTGCGCGCTCTTTCTCACAAATGACAGCGATTACCGCCGCGTCCAGGGATTGCCCATCGCTGTCTTGGACGATCTGGTCGAGGTGTAGACGGGGGCATGACCCTCCGCCAGGGTGCATCGCTCCGACAACTACTGTAGTGATGATAGACGCGCAGGAACTTTCGGACAGCACCTGACAAAGCTACTCCACCGCGTGCTCCGGCTCCAGGCCCAGCGCGCGCTCTTTGATTGCGCTGGGCAGCGCGGCCTCGTACAGCTCGTAGCGCTCCGCGAACTCGTCCGCTATGGCCCGCCGCACGTCCTCGAACCGCGCCGCGCCCAGCTCGTCTTCCACGCTGCCCGCCGTCTCCGGCGACCAGTCGTGCGAAAGCGCGGCGTACACCGGCGTCAGCACGTCGCGTATTCTGCCGCTGTCGCCCACCACCACCACGCCGCCCACGTGCGCCGCGCCCGATACGATGCGCTGCCCCACGCCCATGAGCTTGGTACGGCCCCTCGCGTTCACGCTGTACTCGCCCGGGCAGTACTCGCCGGGCACCTCGCCCACGCGCGCGTCCACGCCCAGGCGGCGCAGCGCCGCGGCGATGAGCGAGGCCGTCTCTCGAAAGCGCGCGTCGATGTTCTGGCGCGGGTCGCGGTCGGGAATCGTCCAGGTAAAGGCGAGAGTCCGCTCGTGGAACACGGCGGCCGTGCCGCCCACCATGCGGTTGACCGCCGCGAACCCGTGAGCGTGCGCGGCCTGGACGGCGCGGGCGTAGCCGGGCGAGCGCCGGTCCTGCGCGCCGAACGCGACGATGTCGCCGGGCCGGAACAGCCGCAGCGTCTCCGGCTCCGAACGCTCGGCCACGCGCAGCATCAGCGCCCTGGACACGGCGGTGTCGAGCGCGGGGCGCTGGGCGTAGGACTCGGTGGAAAGCCTGATGGTGCGCATCTGGTGGATCGTGGGCCTGTGATTCGGTAGCGGAGGCAAGGCCCGCGCCGCCAATCCTAGCACAGAACGCCGGAGTCAACTGCGGGCAGGTTCAATTTTATTGACACGGCCAACAAAAAGTGGCAGTATCTCAAAATCCGCCAGCCCCGAACGAGACGGCGAGGCTTTTTGCCCGTGGCGTCGGCCTGGACAGGCAAGTGACGGGGTGCGGGATGAGAACCCTATAGAGGAGGGAACGATGAGGAGACTATTGCTTGTGCCGTTGGCCCTGGTCATCGGCCTGTTTGTAATGGCCGCGTGCAGCAGCGCCGATGAGGCTGACACCGAGCCGGCGGCGCCCACGCAGGCGGCGCAGGTGGAGCCGACCACCGCTCCTGCGCAGACCGCGCCACAGCCCACGCAGCCGCCGGCCATGCAGCCGACGCCGATGCCGCAGGAGCCCTCGGCGGTGCTGACCGCCTCCGAGGTGATACAGCAGGCCGCCTCTGAGATGGGCGTGCCGCTGCAGCTTCCGCAGCCGCCCGCCAACTACGACCCGATCAGGGGCGGGCACGTGGACTTGGTGACCAACGGCTGGCCCTTCCCACGCTACTGGGACTGGCTGCACCAGGGCGCGTACTCCAACATGTACATCTCGCTGTGGGCCGAGACGCTCGTAACCTTCCCGCAGGGGCCGGGCACCAATCCCGCCGACTACACGCCGCAGCCCCACCTGGCCGAGAGTTGGTCGGTGACCGACGACGGCCTGGTCTGGACCTTCAACCTGCGCAGGGGCGTGAAGTACAACGACGACCAGCTCGACGTCGACATGGAGCGCGACGTCACCGCCCATGATTGGGTGGAGGTCGCCGACTTCGCGTTCGGCCCCGAGACCAGCCGCTTCAGGGCGCGCTTCCCGGAGATCGACGGACCGGAGTCCTGGAAGGCCATCGACGACTACACCCTGGAAGTGACTCTGAACCGTCCCACGGCTTCTTTCCTGTACAAGCTCGCCATCCGCGGGCCGCAGCTCTACGGCCTGGACGGCTTCAAGAAGCGCCTGGCCGACGATCCCAGCCTGCTGGTAGCCGACGCCATGAACAACGTCGAAGACCAGTACGGCACCGGACCCTGGGTGATGACCGGCTGGACGCCGGACGTCTCGGTCACCTATGACGCCAACAGCCTCTACTGGAAGGAGGACGGGCGCGGCAACCAGCTTCCGTTCATCGACAGCGTCGAGATGTTCGTGATCAAGGACGAGCGCGCGCAGGACGCGGGCTTCCGCACCGGCAAGCTGGGCGCGCTGGCGCTCGAGACGTGCGGCATGAGCACCGAGCGCTACCTCGACCTCAGCAAGAGCAACCCGGACACCGTGTGGGAGATATTCGTAGACCCCACGAACCAGCGCGCCGTCTACCCCAACTTCAGCGAGGGCACGCCGTTCCACGACATCAACGTCCGCCGCGCCATACAGCTCTCCATCGACAAAGAGGGCTGGGTTAACAGCGTGCTCGGCGGCTGGGGCCTGCCCTTTGCCACGCCGCTCGCTCCGGGCAACCAGTTCTGGCTGCCGCCCGGACAGTACGGAGACTTCGACGGCGACGGCATTCCCGGCGAGCGCTACCTGGACTACGACGTGGAGGGCGCCAAGGCACTGATGGCGGAGTCGGGCTACTCCGTGGACAACCCCATTTCCGGCCAGTTCCTGCTCACCAACGACCTGGGCAACCGCTTCTTCAGCGAGGGCGAGCTGGTGGTAGAGTCGCTGCGAAACATAGGCATCGACCTCGAGATTATCGTGCGTGACGGCTCAGCCCGCGTCGAGACCTGGGAGTCGGGCGACTTCACTCTCGGCTACGGCTTCCCGGGCTACGGCTGGGATCCCAGCGACTGGCTGCACAGGGGCTACCACTCCCGCAACACGCTCAACGTACAGCCCATCTCAGGTCTCGTGGACGAGACCCTCGACGCCATGATCGACGCCGAAGAGTCGGAGGTGGATCCGGCCAAGCGCTTCGAACTGGTGGCCGATGTCCAGCGCTACCTCATGGAGAAGCAGTACTACGCCATGAGCACGAACTGGATCCAGATAGTGGCCATTCAGCCATGGCTGGTGAACTACCAGTACCAGTACTCCTACCCGATCGGCAACAACCTGGCCCTGGCCTGGGTAGACCGATAGGATAGCCTGAGAAACTAAGCGGACGGACACCCCGAGGCGGCGGCGCGAACCGTGTCTCGGGGTGTCCCGCATAGCGCCGACTGAATCCGGGCGGCCGGCTCCACAATCGCGCGGAGCCAATGGCGCGCCTATCGGGGCCGCGCCTCCCAGGGGGTCGTATGCGAGACTACATACTAAGGCGTGTTCTGCTGGTAATCCCCAGCGTGTTCGTGCTTACGGTGCTCGTGTTCGGCATGGTGCGCCTGCTCCCCGGCGACGTGGTGGACACCATCGCCGCCCAGCTTTCGGGCGGACGCGGCGGCGAGATCGATCCCGCTCTCAAAGAGCGGATACGCCAAGACCTGGGTTTGGACCGGCCCATCTACATCCAGTACTTCGTCTGGGTTGGCGAGATAGTCCGCGGCGACCTGGGCGCGTCCCTGCTCACCAAGATAGACATCGTGGAGGACATCAAGCGACGCTTCCCCATAACCTTCGAGCTCGTGATATTCACGCTCGTGCTCATGGTCGTCTGGGGGCTGTCCATCGGCATATTCTCGGCGGTACGCCAGGACTCCTGGATGGACTACGTCTTACGCAGCGTCGCCATATTGGGGCTTTCCGTGCCCTTTTTCTGGACCGCCGTGCTGCTGCTGCTGTTCGGATCGCTGTGGTTCAACTGGTCCCCGCCCTGGGGCGTCAACGAGTTCTTCGACGACCCGTGGCTGAACATTCAGCAGTTCTTCTTTCCGGCCATGATTCTGGCCGTGTCGCAGGGGTCCCAGGTCGCCCGCATGACGCGCGCGACCGTGCTCGAGGTGATGCGCCAGGACTACATCCGCACCGCGCGGGCCAAAGGACTCGTGGACCGCGCCATACTCATGCGCCACGCCCTCAAGAACGCCATGATCCCCGTCGTCAGCCTCATCGGCATAAACTTCGCCTTCGCGCTGGGCGGCACCGTGGTGCTGGAGCAGATATGGGGGCTTCCCGGCATGGGCCAGCTCATGCTGGCCGCCATCAAGCAGAGAGACTACCCGGTCATCCAGGGCGTGATCCTGTTCACCGGAACGCTGGTGATGATCATCAACCTGCTGGTCGACCTGAGCTACGGCTGGCTCAACCCCAGGATACGCTACCGCTAGAGGAAGGTTAGGCCCAGATGGAACAGAGACAGGGACTAGAGGTCGCTCTGGAGGGCGTTGCGCAGCGAAAGCGACGCAACCGCTGGGTAGACTTCGTGGTGAGGCTGTTCCGCGAAAAGCCGCTCGCCGCCACGGGCCTCGTCATCGTCGCCGTCCTGCTGGTTACGGCGGTGCTGGCCGACTTCATCGCCCCCTACGACTACCGCGAGCAGAACCTCCAGGAGTCGCTGATGGGCCACAGCCTCTCGCACCTGATGGGCACCGACCAGCTCGGGCGCGACATCTTCAGCCGCATAGTAGTTGGCGCGCGCGTGTCCCTCGTCGTCGCCTTCTCCTGCGTCGCCGGCTTCCTCCTCATCGCCATCGTGTTCGGCATGGGCACCGGCTACATGGGAGGCAAGGTAGACATGCTGGTGCAGCGGTTCGTGGACGGCTGGATGACCATCCCCACACTGATTATCCTGCTCGCCATGGTCAGCGTGGTGGGCCAGGGCCTGTGGCAGATAATCCTGGTGCTCTCGCTCGACCGCGGAATCAGCACGTCCCGCGTGCTGCGCGGCGAGGCGCTCGCGCTCAAGGAGACCACCTACGTCGAGGCGGCCCGCGCCGTCGGGGCCGGCCACCTGCGCGTTTTCCTGCTGCACGTGGTGCCCAACGCATTCGCGCCCATCATCATCATGGCCACCATCAGCCTGGGCGTGTTCATACTCGCCGAGGCCTCGCTGAGCTTCCTCGGCTATGGTGTGCCGCCGCCGTTCCCCACGTGGGGCTCGATGCTGAGCGGCTCCGGCCTGTCCTACATGCAGCGCGCGCCCTGGATGGCGATATGGCCCGGCATCGCTCTCACCGTCGGCGTCTGGGCGTTCAACATGCTCGGCGACGGGATGCGCGACCAGCTCGACCCCAGGCTGCGCGGCGGGTAGCGGGCTCGCGGCGGTTGGTCGCCGTCCCCCATCCCGGGACCTCGCCCAGCCGTCCCAACACCCGCTCCCGCGTGTCTTGGAAGGGAACGGGAACTTTCTTCGTAAGGCTACCCCTGCGTCGGCCTGCGCCTGCCGGAATGCGGCGGCGGTGTGCTAAAATCGCCGCAGCAAGGAGGATGCGATGACCACCGGACGCGCCACCACCATCTTCTACCCTGAGTCGGACGGTATGCCCTTGCCTGACGGAGAGTACCAGTCGCC
>DAOUJL010000043.1:0-43079 GCA_034422735.1 Dehalococcoidia bacterium
ACAACAACACGCCCAGGAAGTGCCTCAAATACCGCACCCCGGCGGAAATCTACAATGAACAGCTGTTGCACTTGAAATGTGAATCCAGCTTCCCGTTTTCACGGGAATGACGAATGCGGAGAGCCTTCGTCCTCAAACGGCGGGCCGGGGACTCGTCACTACGCCAAGGGGAATGCGCCGATCTGTTGGCTTAAGGCAGGGCTACTTGACATAAGATCGTAGAAGAGGGCCTGAACGTGGGAATTTCCGTGGCAGAGTGGTGGCATACGGGTGGCGGAAGTGGGCCGGCGAAAGAGCAATTGATAGGCGCCTGGGTTACGCTATTGGGGTGCTTTGGAGCAGGGGTTTTGGGTGCCTCCGGGTAGGCATGGCTTGACAGTCGTGCTAGATTTGCCAAGCAATTGCGCGTAGCGGACGGGGCGACTAGCGGGAGAAGTGCGATATGCCATCGACGATAGAGTGGACGGACGAGACCTGGAACCCGGTGACGGGCTGCACACGAGTATCGCCCGGCTGCGACAACTGCTACATGTTCGCGCTGTACCCCCGCCTGAGGGCGATGGGGGTGCGCGGATACGAGAGCGAGCCGCAGCACGTGCGGCTGCTGCCGGAGCGGCTGAAAGCGCCGCTGTCCTGGAGGCGACCGCGCCGCGTGTTCGTCAACAGCATGTCGGACGTGTTTCACCCGCGAGTGCCGTTCGATTTCGTGTACGACATTTTCGACGTGATGCGGCGGGCTGGCGACGAGCGCGGGCACATCTTCCAGGTGCTGACGAAACGGCCGGGCCTGGCGGTCGCGTGGTGGAAGGAGTACGGGGGCGAGTTCGGCGACTCGTGGCCTGCCAATGTGTGGCTCGGTACGTCCGTAGAATCGCAGAAGTACGCGCCGCGCCTGACGGTGCTCGCGCGAGTCCCGGCGGCCATCCGGTTTGTGTCCGCCGAGCCGCTGCTCGGGCCGGTCGACCTGAGCGAGTGGCTCGACACCGGCGACGTGCATTGGGTGATCACGGGCGGCGAGAGCGGACGCGCCGCGCGGCCGATGGACCCGGATTGGGCGCGGAGCCTGCGCGACCAGTGCGCGAGGGCGGACGTGCCGTTCTTCCTCAAGCAACTCGGCGGCCGGCGGGGGAAGCGCTCCGGCGAGCAGGCTATCATCGACGGGCGGCTGTGGAGGGACGCGCCGGAGGCCGTGGCAGTGGAGGCTGTGCTGGCATGACTGCGCCGCGGTTCGGTGGGCCATGGACGGAGCAGAAGCTTCAAATCCTTCAATTGTATCTGGACGCCTACACGACAGCTCTGAAGAATCAGCCTTTCTCGCTCACCTACATGGACGCCTTCGCAGGGGCTGGCGCCTATTCCACTCCAGGAGACGCATACAAGGAGTTCAATGAACTTCGGAGAGGGTCAACCCAGTTAGCGCTTGCAGTCGATGACAAACCGTTTGACAGGCTGATTTTCGTCGAACTCGTGCCAGAGCGCGTGGAGTCGCTGAGGGGACTGCGGGACCGACACCCGGACCGTGGGATCGTCGTCGTCCAAGGTGACGCAAACGATGAGATTCCGGCGTTCTGCAACAGTATGGATTGGGATGACAGAGCGGTCGTATTCCTTGATCCATTCAAGACCGAAGTTTCCTGGAGTACTGTCGCGGCCATCGCCGCGACCAAGAAGATAGACTGCTGGATTTTGTTTCCAATCATGGCAGCAGCGCGGTTGATGCCTACGGACAGAGAGCCGAACGAAGCGGAGAAGAGAATACTTGACCGTATGTTTGGAGGGCGCGAGTACTGGTATCGCATGTATCAGGAACAGATACAGTTGGGCTTTTTTGACGACGAACGCAGAATGGAGCGCAATCGGGGCATCAATCAGATTGCGGCCAGCTACAAGACGCGACTAGAAGGCGCATTCGAGCGGGTTGCACGAACCCCACGTACACTGAACAACTCAAGGAACACTCCCCTCTTCCATCTCTTCTTCGCTGCCGGAAACAAGAGGGGTGCACCAATAGCTGTCGAGATAGCAGACCACATCTTGAAACGTTGGTGAATCCGCAACTGGGCTGTCTGGCGTGCAACCGCTTTAGATTCCTCGGCTACGCTCGGAATGACATCGAACGGACAGGGGCGCTTCCCATCGACAGGGGCGCCGCAGTCCTGTTCCAGAACCGTGTATAATCGCGCCATCGCGCTTGCGCGTATTTCCGGCGATTTGCCGGCTTCGTGAGGAGGCCGACTTGACTCTTTCCGATACGTTTCGCTACCGCGACCCCGGCGTCCGCGTGTTCTCGGGGACGGACGCGCTGGCGCATCTGCATGGGGAGGCGCGGCGGCTTGGGTCGCAGCGCGCGTTCGCGGTGTGCAGCCCGACGGTGGCGCGGGAGACTAGCCTGCTGGACGACGTCGGGCGCACGCTCGGCGATATGTACGCGGGCGCGTACACCGGCGCTCGGCGAGAGTCGCCCATCCCGTCTGTGGTCGCGGGGGTGGAGGCCGCAGCTAAAGCGGACGCCGACCTGATAGTGGCCGTGGGCGGCGGCAGCGCCGTGGTGTCGGCGCGGGCCATCACGATTATGCTGGCGGAAGAGGGCACGGTGTACGACCTGTGCACCAAGCACACGCCAGGGCAGGCGCCGGTCAGTCCCCGGCTGATGAAGCCCAAGCTGCCCAACATCCTGGTGCTCACCACGCCCACCAACGGCGCGAACCGCGGCGGCGCGGCGGTGCTGGACAGCAAGCGTCCCCACCGGCTGGAGCTGTTCGATCCGAAGGTGCGCCCCACCACGATTATCCTGGACGCCGCCGCGCTGCTGACGGCCCCGCTGTCGCTGTACCTGGACACGGCCACTACCACGTTCAACGGAGTGGTGAGCGCGCTGCAGTCTCGCAACCTCAACGCCTTCAGCCACGCCGACCTGCGGGAGGCGCTCGACCTGTCGCTCGCCTACATGCCGAGGCTCGTGGAGAGTCCGCAGGACGCCGAGCCGCGGCTCAAGTTGGCGTCCGCTGCGCTGCTCGCCAACCGCGCGTCGGACGCGGCGGGGCTGGGCGGAGACGGCGTGAGCACCAGCCTGGACAGGCAGATACGCTACCGCTACGAGGACGTCGGCCAGGGAGCGGGCGGCGCGGCGTTCCTGTGCGCCACGATGCGCCGCAACCGCGAGGCGCTGCTGGCGGGCCAGGCGCGGCTCGCCGAGTTGCTGGGCGTGCGCGTCGCCGGGATGTCGGACGAGGCGGCGGCAGAGGCGGCGGTCACAGCGGTCGGCGAGTTCCTGTCGTCCGTCGGAATGCCCACCCGCGTAAGGGAGCTCGGCGTGCCGGAGGAGGACCGGCGCTCCATCGCGGAGGACGACGCGCAGGAGCCGTCGTTTTCGTGGGGCGCGCCGAGGGCGGACGCCGCGGACGACCTTTACGCCTTTCTGCGAGAGGCTTGGTGAGGCTCACCCCCATCCTAACCTTCCCCCTGCGAGGGGGAAGGGACTATTGGGAGGTCCGATGCGGAAGTTCAGGCTGGCGCTGGCGCAGATAAACACCACGGTCGGCGACCTGGAAGGCAACGCGCGCAAGGCGGTCGAGTTCATCGGCAGGGCGCGCGACGCTGGCGCGGACCTGGTGGCGTTTCCAGAGCTGACGGTCACGGGCTACCCGCCCGAGGACCTGGTGTTCAAGTCGCAGTTCGTCCGCGAGAACCTGGAGCGCACCCGGCAGATAGCCGCCGCAACCTCCGGCATCACGGCGGTGTACGGCTTCGTGGACGACTCCGGCGGGCTGCGCAACGCCGCGGCAATCGCCCGGGACGGCCGGCTCGACGCCGTGTACCACAAGCGGCGGCTGCCGAACTACGGCGTGTTCGACGAGGCGCGATATTTTGTCCCCGGCGAGAGCTTTCCCACGTATGACGTGGCCGGCGCCGCGGTGGGCGTCAATGTGTGCGAGGACATCTGGTTCGAGGACGCTGACGACGCGGTGCCGGTGCAGGCCGCCGCGGGCGCGCGGCTGATAGTCACCATCAACGGCTCGCCCTACCACGCCGAGAAGCTGCGACAGCGCGAGGGCCTGGTGTCCGGGCTGGCGTCCCGCTACGGCGTGCACGCGGCCTACGTGAACCTGGTGGGCGGACAGGACGAGTTGGTGTTCGACGGCGCGAGCCTGGTGTTCGGACCGGACGGCGGGTGCATCGCAAGGGGGGCGCAGTTCGAGGAGGACCTGCTCGTCGCGGACCTTTCCCTGGGCGCGGGATCGACGGCGGGCACGCCCGGCCCTGAGCGCCCGCCCCTGCCCGCTCGCGAACCGACGCAGTACGAGGGCGACGGCGAGGTGTACGCGGCGCTGGTGCTGGGAACGCGCGACTACGTGCGCAAGTGCGGGTTCAGCAAGGCGCTGGTCGCGCTGTCCGGCGGCATCGACTCGAGCCTGGTGGCGACGGTGGCGGTGGACGCGCTGGGACGGGACAACGTGGTGTGCGTGGCCATGCCGTCGCGCTTTTCGTCCGAGGGCAGCGTGCTGGACGCGCAGGCGCTGGCCGACAACCTGGGCATCGAGCTGTGGGAGCTGCCCATCGAGCCGGCGTTCCAGTCTATGCTGGACACGCTCGATCCGCAGTTTCAGGGCACGGAGTGGGGCGTCGCGGAGGAGAACATCCAGTCCCGGATACGCGGCAACCTGATCATGGCGCTCTCCAACAAGTTCAACTGGCTGGTGCTGACCACCGGAAACAAGAGCGAGATGGCGACGGGCTACGCCACGATCTACGGCGACATGGCGGGCGGGTTCGCGGTGATAAAGGACGTGCCCAAGGTTTTGGTGTACCGGCTGTGCGAGTACCGCAACACGCTGGGCGACGGGGACGTCATCCCGCGCAGCGTAATCGAGAAGCCGCCCAGCGCGGAGCTGCGCCCGGACCAGAAGGACGCGGACAGCCTGCCTCCCTACGAGGTGCTGGACCCGATTCTGAAGGCCTACGTGGAG
Organism: Dehalococcoidia bacterium; assembly: GCA_034422735.1. GTDB lineage: Bacteria > Chloroflexota > Dehalococcoidia > Lucifugimonadales > CATOSD01 > CATOSD01. The sequence continues at coordinate 4,968 of DAOUJL010000043.1, forward strand.
GACGACATCAGCTACGCCGACATCGTGCGGATGGGCTACGCCGAGGCCGACGTGCAGCGCGCGATCACGCTCGCGGACCGCAACGAGTACAAGCGACGGCAGGCACCGCCGGGCATCAAGATAACGCCGCGCAACTTCGGGCGCGACCGCCGGATGCCGATAGCGAACAGGTACAGGCCGTTTTAGGGGTAGCGGCTGCCTTTTCACCCTCACCTCAATCCTCTCCCGTCAAGGGAGAGGAGGCTATATTGAGTCAACTCAGTCGAGGTAGTTCCGTGATGAGCATCACAACACAAGACAGATTCCGCGGCTGCCTGCTGGGGCTGGCGGCGGGCGACGCGCTGGGCACGACCCTCGAGTTCAAGGCGCCCGGCACGTTCCGGCCCATCGAGGACATGACCGGCGGCGGACCGTTCCGCCTGCGCGCCGGGCAGTGGACCGACGACATGTCGATGGCGCTGTGCCTGGCGGCGAGTCTCATCGAGACGGGCGGATTCGACCCGGAGGACCAGATGCGCCGCTACGTGCGCTGGCGGGACGAGGGGTACATGTCCTCGACGGGGCGCTGCTTCGACATCGGCAACACCGTGTCGGACGCGCTCAGGCGGTTCGACGCCACGGGCGACCCATACGCCGGATCGACCGACCGCTTGTCGGCGGGCAACGGGTCGCTGATGCGGCTGGCGCCGGCGCCGATGCTCTACGTCGCGGATGCCGAGGAGGCCGTGGCGCGGTGCGGCGACAGTTCGCGCACCACGCACGGAGCGGAAGAGGCGGTGGACGCGTGCCGCTACTTTGGCGGGCTGCTGGTCGGCGCGCTGAACGGCGCGGACAAATCCACGCTGCTCTCGGACGGCTACTCTCCGGTCGATGGCCTCTGGCAGAGGAGCGAGCCGGCGGGAGGGGTCGCGGCGGTGGCCTATGGGTCGTTCAAGGTGCGGCAGCCTCCGGAGATAAAGGGGTCGGGTTACGTCGTAGAGTCGCTCGAGGCGGCGCTGTGGGCGTTCCACAACTCCGGCGACTTCGGGGAGGGGGCGCTCATGGCGGCCAACCTGGGCGACGACGCGGACACCACCGCGGCGATCTACGGCCAGATCGCGGGCGCCTACTACGGCGCGTCCGGCATCCCCGCCGGGTGGCTCGCCAAGCTGACGATGGCAAACGAGATTGGTCGGATGGCGGACGACCTGCACGCGGCGGCGATCGGCCGGGCGCGCGGTCGTGGCGCGTAGCGATGGGAAAGGAACGCATGAGGATGGAAACGATCGAGCTTGGCAGGACCGGGGAGATGGTGCCGGTGGTGGGACTTGGCACGTGGGCGTACACCGGCGGCGACGCTCCGCTGCGGCGCGGCGTCGAGCTGGGCGCCTTCCTCATCGACACGGCGGAGATGTACCACACCGAGGACGCCGTCGGCCGGGCTATCGACGGGATACGCGACCAGGTTTTCGTCGCGACCAAGGTGCTCGGCAGCACGCTGCGATACGACCAGGTGCTGGCGGCGGCGGACCGCAGCCTGAAGCGGCTGAACATTGACTGCATGGACCTGTACCAGGTGCACTGGCCCGACCCGCAAGTGCCCATTGCCGAAACGATGGGCGCCATGGAACGGCTCGTCGACGAGGGCAAGGTGCGTTACGTGGGCGTCAGCAACTTTTCAGTCGCCGAGATGCGGGAGGCGCAGGCGGCAATCAAGCATCCCATCGTGTCCAACCAGGTGCTGTACAGCCTGACTGAGCGCGAGATCGAGGGCGAGCTGCTGCCGTACTGCCAGCAGAACGGCGTGACGGTGTTGGCGTATACGCCGCTCGGCGAGGGCGCGCTCGCCCGTCCGCCGCGCCCGGACGACGACGCATCGCTGCACCTGCTGCGCGACGTGGCGGAGGAGGCGGGCAAGACGATGGCGCAGGTCGCGCTGAACTGGTGCATCGCGCACGACAGCGTGATGGTGATACCGAAGTCGGACAGCGTGGCCCGCACCGAGGAAAACTGCGGCGCGTCCGGCTGGCGTCTCACGCCGGGGCAGATGCGGCGGCTGGACGAGGCGTTCGGCGGGTAGGTACGCGAGGCGCGAATTCACCACGCCGTCATTGCGCCGCCTCGTCCCATCTTCTATCGTATAAGGCGAACAGCTTTCGAGGAGCGGAATGGAGCGGAATATGGTACAGATAACGGTAGAGCTTGACCAGGATGTCTATGCGGCGGCCCACCGTTATGCCAAGAAGTTGGACTGCTCGATTGAGGGTCTGGTGCGAGGCTATCTTAAGAGCGTAGCTGAAAGCGCGGTGGCTGAACCGCGCATTGAGGAAGTCGAACAGCGCGGCGGCAAGTCTGATGAGTGGAAAAAGATGGTAGCGGAGTCCACAGCCGCGCTTCGCCCCAGGGATTTGGACGAAGTTTTAGCTGACTTCGAAAGGCGCGGCGTAGGATTGGACATGTCAGACAACCTGACTCGTGAAGAGTTGTACGAACGATAGACGGCCCAATGCGCTTTGTTGATACCAACATCATTCTCTACGCTGTGAGCAACCTGCCAAAGGAGTCTGACAAGCGCCGGCGAGCTATCGAACTATTGCGAGAAAGTGACCTGGCGTTTTTCGTCCAAGTTGTAGGCGAGTTCTACAGCCAGGCGACGCGGGCGACACGCCCGGGTCGGCTCACCCATAATGAGGCGTTGGCCTTCGTGGGCACGCTCCGGAGGCACGAGATACATCCGATTACCTTTGACCTCTTCCGAGACGCTGCGAACCTCTGCTCCCGTTACCAGTTGCAGTATTGGGATGCACTCATTCTTGCGACGGCGCGCAAGCACGACTGTGAAGCGGTCTACTCGGAAGACATGAGCGCCCAGCAGGACTACGCCGGTCTGCGAGTTATCAATCCGTTCGCGGCTCTCTAACGGCTCTCACAACCAAGCCGCCAGCTTTCCTCGTTCTGCCGGAAGAGCCACTTACATCACGTGGTTCCCCCAACGGATGCCGCTGGGTCGGTTCGTCTGAACGGCTTCCCACCCCCTACTCCACCAGCGGTTGGCCGACGAGGTTCCAGTAGGGGACGGCCACCAGGAACACGATGGCGATGGACACGACGGTCATCGCCAGGGCGAGGCGGAAGACCGTGGGGGCCTCTATCTCCGCCCGCTCGTAGATGAACACGCTGGATGCCGATGCGGCGGGATAGTAGACCAGCGAGTCGCCCACTACGACGACCACCATGCCCACCACCAGCGGGTTCAGACCCAGGTCTCCGGCCGCGGCCATCGCCACCGGAATCACCAGCGCCAGGTATCCGGCGATGTTGGGCACCACCAGCCGCACCACAGCGAAGGATACGGACAGGGTAAACAGCGCGAGCAGCGGCTGGTCCGTCATTTCTCCGAGGCCGCCCACAAGCCTGGACGAGAACCAGGCGGCCGCCCCGCTGCTGACCAGCGCGTGGGCCAGTGACAGCGACGTGGCGATGACGAAGAAGTTGCTCCATCCGACGTTGCTCTCGAAGTCGCGCCAGCTCAACATTCCGACGCCCGGCATCAGAATGACGGCGAGTGCGATCAGGGCGGGCACGGCGGGATGCAGCCCGTGGGCGAAGTCGGTGAACCACAGCAGCGCGGTCGCCATGGTGATGACGGCCATCTTGATTTCGGATGTCTTCAGTCTGCCGGGGTCGATGTCCGCGATGCCCTGGATGTTCTCCAGCCGGAACCCGGCGCGGTAGGCCAGGAAGATGATCACGCCTCCCACGACCAGGCAGACGTAGAAGGGCACGCTCATCAGTACGAACCAGCGCGTCCAGGAGAAGTCGCCGAGCAGTCCCGACGCCACCACGGGTGTGACGCCTCCGGCCAGCAGGGCCGTGGACCCCAGCCGGTTGAGCGAACCCATGGCGAGCATCACCGCCCGGTTGAGGGCGTGCGACCTGGGAATGTTCCAGCGCTCCATCACCCGCTCGTACACGTGCACCATGATCGCGCCCCGCGTGCTGGCCGAGGGAAGGGCGAACGTGAGGGCGGCAAAGGAGAAGAGCATCTGGACGTACAGCATGGCGGGGCTGCCGCCGGCGCCGCGAATCAGGTAGATCGCCATGCGCTCGGCGAGGCCCGAACGCCGCACGGCCAGGCCGAGCGTGAGTATGCCGAGCAGGAAGTAGGCCACCGGCTGGGAGAATCCGTAGAGCGCGGGGCCGATGTCCGGCACGCCTCCCAGGAGCACCAGAAGCAGCACGCCCACCAGCCCGGAGACGGCGATTGGGAACACCTCCGTGACCCAGAGGACCACCACGAGGGCCACCACCGCCAGCGCGACCTGGCCGGGCCTGCCGAGGCTTTCCGGCATTGGGAGGAGCAAGAGCACGAGGAAGACGACCACGGCCGCGGCCAGCTTCGAGGCCGTTCGCAGCTCGACTCGCACGGGATACCTGGGTTCTTCGTGTCGGTTGGACAATCTATATCTTCTGTCGCAAAATGGTACGAGTGTCCGCTACAGGAACGCCCGGGCGCGAATCGCCCCTCGCGGCGTCCGCGCGACAATCCCAAACCCATACCCGGAAGGAATAACGTTGCTTCGCATATCCCAAAGCCACGTAGACGAGATGATCGCCCACGCCGTAGCCGACGACCCCAACGAGTGCTGCGGCATCCTTGCGGGCAGCGACGGCGCGGTTGCGCGCCTGTACCGCATCACCAACACCGCGCACAGCCCATACCGCTACCTGATGCAGCCGCAGGAGCAGCTAAACGCCATGCTGGACTCCGACCGCAACGGCTGGGACGTGCTCGCCTTCTACCACTCGCACACCCACAGCGCGGCCTATCCGTCGGCCACCGACGTGCGAATGGCCCAGGAGAGCGGCTGGCTTGGCGAGTACGTAATCTACGTGCTGGTGTCGCTGGAGGACAAGTCCAGCCCCGCCGTGCGCATGTTCAACATCGCCGAGAACGGCGAGATAACCGAGGCGCCGTTCGAGATTTTTCAGGAGGGACACGAACATAGAGGATAGTGGCGGCGCAGTCGCCGAACACCGACCGCTGTTCACTGGCCGCCGGCCACTCGTCTACGCCAGCACCTGCATGCTGTAGCGCGACTCCAGCAGATCGCCCCGCTCGAACCGCCCCAGGTTGAGCATGGATATGTCCACGCTGGACGCCTGCCCCTGCGTGATGAGCTCCGACATCACCACGCCAATCATCGGCGACAGCTTGAAGCCGTGGCCGCTGAATCCGACGGCGAGATACAGCCCCTCGATGCCGTCCACCTTGTCCAGCACCGGGTGCCAGTCTGGAGTGATGGTGAACAGCCCCGACCAGCCGCCGCGGAACAGCGCCTGGGACATGCCGGGCATTCTCTTCACGATGGCCTGGAACGTCCTCTCCACGTCCGGCATATCGACGCCCTGGTTGTACTCGTCCGGGCCGACGCTCTCCTGCTCGCCCACTCCCACCAGCGTCAGGTTGCCCGCGTCCGGCCTGGCCGAGAAGTCGTTCACCACGTCGCCCATGATGGGATGCTCGGGGACAACGTCCTGGGGGCGGCGCAGCATGACCACCTGGTGGCGCACCGTGTCGAGCGGGACGTCCACGCCCACGTCAGACAGGAAGGGCCGCGACCAGGGGCCGGTGGCGACAACCGCGATGGGCGTCTCCACCCTGCCGTTCTGGGTGAGCACGGCGGTGACACGCCCGCCGGTCACCTCGATGCCGGTGACGGGCGACTCGGTCTGCACGCGGGCGCCCATCTCGCGGGCGCGGCGGGCGTAGCCGGTGGTGACGGAGTAGGGGTCGGCGTAGCCGGACTGCGGCTCGTAGGCGAACACCTCGTCGCCCTGCGGCTCCATCATGGGCGCTATGTCTCGCACGTCCTCCACGCCGACGACGCTGGCGTCTATGCCGATGGCGCGCTGCATGGCGACGTTCTCTTCCAGCGCCCGCCTGTCCGCGCTGTCGACGATGATGAAGTAGCCGGTGCGGACGTAGCCGGACGGGCTGCCCACGACGTCCTCGAAGTCCCGGAAGATGCGCAGGCTGTCCCACGCCATGCGCGCGGTCACCTCGTTGGAGTAGTGCATACGCAGAATCGCCTGCGAGCGGTTGGTGGAGCCGGACGCGAGCACGTCCCTCTCCAGCAGCAGCGTATCGGTAAGGCCGCGCTCGGCGAGATTGTAGAGGATGCTACAACCCATCACGCCGCCGCCGACTATCACAGCTTCCGCGGTCGTCGGTAGTGTCATGCCGTTCACCTTCTGGCGCCGGCGCGGGGTCGTGCTCCGCGCCGGGACTGGAGTTGGGCGGGCCCTCGGGTACGGGACCACGCCGTGGCTTTACTCTCGCAGAAGTCGGGGCGCGGGGCAAGCCATTTGCCCCTTGTTGGGGCGCTGTATAGAATACATAGGCCCATCACGAAACCCAGACTGGGCTTGCCATGGCCTCCGGCCCGCGGCAAATCCCACAGCGCAAAGCGCCGCCGACAAGAGACCTGCCCTTGATCACGTTCCACCCCGCGCTCATAGCCGTATTCGCCCTGTACTTCGCCGCCCTCATCATCATCGCGGTTGTGGGCGCGAGACGGATGCACCGGATGTCCGACTACGTGCTGGGCGGACGGCGCATGGGCAGCATCACGACCGCGCTCAGCGCGAGCTCTTCGAACACCAGCGGCTGGACGATGCTGGTGCTCCCCGCGCTCGCCTTCGCGGAGGGCGCGGTGCACGTCTGGACTATCGTCTCCCTGGTAGTCGGCTTCTGGCTGACCTGGACCTTTATGGGCAAGCGACTGAGACGCTACACGATCGAGCTGAACGCGCTGACCATCCCGGAGTTCCTGGAAAGGCGCTTCGACGACCGCACGGGCGTGCTGCGCGGCCTGGCCGCCGCGCTCACCATCATCTTCATCATGTTCTACGTCAACTCGGGGCTCATCGCCGGCGCCAAGTTGCTACAGACGGTATTCGACACCAACCACTTCACGGGCGTCGTCATAACTCTGATAGCCGTGGCGTCCTATACGTTCATCAGCGGCTTCCTCGCCGTATCGCGCACCGACGTGTTCCAGTCGCTCATCATGCTCGCCGGCTTCATTATCCTGCCGCTGTGGCTCATAGCCGTGACCGACTCGCCCTTCGCGGGACTGGGCGAGACCACCGCCATCGTCGGCGACGTGACCGAGACCGGCGCAGGTGTCGTGTCGCTCTGGCACACGATGGTAACGGACCCCTCGGCCGACTTCGGCAATCTCGACCGGATCACCGGCTTCCTCAGCCCCTTCACCCAGGCCGACGGCGCCTTGGTGTCGATTCCCTTCCTCCTTGTGACTCTCGGCTGGGGGTTGGGGGCCTTCGGCTCACAGCGAGTGCTCCAGCGCTTCATGGCCGTGGAGAGCGAAGACAAGATAACCACCAGCCGGAACGTAGGCACCATATGGGTAGTGGCGATCTTCTCGTTCGGTTTCCTGTTCGGGCTGGTGGCCCGGCCCGCGCTCGCCGAAATGGGTATACTGGACGCCGTATCCGACCCCGAGCTGGTCTACTTCGTCGTGGCCGAGGAGTTCTTCGTCCCGCTTGTGACCGGGCTGCTGCTGACCGCCGTGGTCGCGGCGGTGATGAGTACCGCGGACTCACAGCTCCTCCTGGGCTCCGCCATCGCCACTGACGACCTGCCGTTGGTGAAGCGGTTCGCGCTGCGCCTCAGGCGGGCCTATCTGCTCGGCGCCGACGGGCAGGTATGGTTTGGGCGGCTGATGCTGCTGCTGATAGGCGTCGTGGCGGCCGCGAGCGCGATAGTCGCGCCGGACTCGGTAGCCAGCCTGGTGGGCTTCGCCTGGGGCGGCATGGGAGCGGCGTTCGGCCCCGCGCTCATCCTGGCGCTGTACTGGCGCAGGTTCAACTCCTGGGGCGCGCTGTCATCGATGGTGGCCGGCACGCTGGTCGCGCTGGTGTGGCAGATATGGGACGGCGGCCCGCTGGACCTGTTCGACATGGCCATCGCGGCGGCGCCGGGCTTCATCGTGGCGACCGCCGTCGCGGTCACGGTCACGCTGCTAACGTCCAAGCCGGATGAGAGCGTGGCCGGCACGTTCGACCGCGTGACCGCTGACGAATACCGGCCCTCGCCGGAAGCGGACGCGGCGGCGGCCTGATTCACCGCCCACGAGCAAGCTCCTCGCATGAAAGCAGCCACAGATCGAATTGAGTAGCACACTGTCCACCAGGCCGACCGTCGCCGCCTGGCTGCTGCTACTCGCGGCGGCGCTTCTCGCCGGATGCGGCGGCCAGACAGCCGGCGCCGGGGAGCAGACCGACTCGCTGGTGATATACGCCGCGCGCAACGAGAACCTGGTGGGCGAGCTGATAGAGCGGTTCAGCGAGACCACCGGCATCGAAACGCTCGTCAAGTACGGCAGCACCTCCGAGATAGCGTCCACGCTCAACGAGGAGGGCGACAACAGCCCCGCCGACGTGTTCTACACCCGCGACCCCGGCGGTCTGCTGGCGGTCTCCGGGCTGCTCTCTCCCCTCCCCGATGACATACTCGACAGCGTGCCGGAGTGGGCGCGCGCCGACGGCGGCAACTGGGTCGGCGTGTCGGCGCGCGCGCGCGTGGTGGTGTACAACACCGACAGGCTGGAAGAGAGCGACCTCCCCCAGTCCATCGAGGACTTCACCAAGCCGGAGTGGAAGGGGCGCGTCGGCTGGTCGCCCACCAGCGGCCCCACGCAGACGATGGTGACGGCGATGCGGGTGCTGTGGGGCGAGGAGAGGACGCGGCGCTGGCTGGAGGGCATCAGAAACAACGACGCGACCGCCTACGCGAATCACACCGCAACCGTCGCGGGCGTGGGCGCGGGCGAGGTGGACGTGGGCCTGGTGAACCACTACTACCTGCTGAGGTTCCTGGAGGAGCAGGGAGAGTCGTTCCCGGCGCGCAACTACCACCTGCCGCACGACGGCCCCGGCAACCTGTTGATAGTGGTGGGCGCCGGCATCCTGGAGACGGCGCCCAACCGCGCCAACGCGGAACGCTTCCTGCGCTTTCTGCTGTCCGAGGAGGCGCAGAGCTACCTGACCGACCACGCCTATGACTACCCCCTGGCCGACGGCGCCGCGCCCAACGCCGCGCTGACGCCGCTGGACCAGATTCGCCGCCCGGACGTGGAGCAGGCGCAGCTAGGCGACGTGCGCCCCACCGAGCGCCTCATGCGCGAGGTGGGGGTGATACCGTAGCAGTCCCTTCCCCTTTGATGGGGGAAGGTCAGGATGGGGGTGAACGCGGCATCCCACCTAGCCGGGCGAATGTTCTATAATCAACCTACCGATGAGATTCGCCGAAGTCGCAGTCGACGCCCCCGCAGGCTTCGCCCGCACGTTCAGCTACTCCATACCGGAAGACCTCAGCGTGCGGCCGGGCCAACTCGTCCGCGTGCCCTTCGGGGCGCAGCGGCTGCAGGGCATGGTGTTCTCGCTCGAGGACACGCCCCAGGTGCCGCAGACCCGCGACATCCTGGCCGCCGCGAGCGCCGAGCCTCTGCTGACGGACGAGCAGCTCCGTCTCGCGACCTGGATCAGCGGCTACTACATGTGCCCGCTCATGGACGCCGCCGCGCTGATGATGCCCCCGGGCCGGCGCGTCCGCTCGAGGGCTGTCCTGTCCCCAGGTGAGCACGCAGACGATGACCTCTCGCTGAGTCCCCTCCAACAGCGCGTTCTGGACTACGTGCGCGGGCGCGGCCAGGTCGACGAGACACGGCTCGTCGCGGCGCTGGGCGAGTCGGCCCGCGCGTCCGCCGCGAGTCTGGCCCGCCGCGGCGTGCTGGAGCGCCACACCGAGGAGCGCCGCCGCACTCCCCGGCCGCTGCGCCGCAAGCGGCTGCGGCTGACCGGCGACGGTGCGCAGGGTCTGCGCCGGTGGCTCGACGATGAGGAGCGTCACGAAAAGCAGGCCGCCCTCGCGAGACGCCTGATCGCCGACGGCGCGCCCCTGCTGCTCAGAGAGGCCACCGCTCAGTACGGCAGCCACGCCGTCAACAGGCTGGTCGCGACGGGCTGGGTGGAGAAGGAAGATGCGGCGTTCGAGCGCGACCCCCTGGCCGGAAGGAGTTTCCAGACCGTCGCGCCGCCCGTGCTCACGCCAGAACAGGAGGAGGTCGCCGGGGAGATTCGCGCCGTCCTGGCGGACGAGTCCGTGTCTCCGCGGACCTTCCTGCTCCAGGGCGTGACAGGTAGCGGCAAGACCGAGGTGTACCTCGGCGCGGTGGAGGAGTGCCGCCGTCTCGGCAAGCGGGCCATCGCGCTGGTGCCGGAGATCTCGCTCACCCACCAGACCATCGAGCGCTTCTCCGCCAGGTTCCCGGGCCGCGTCGCGGTGCTCCACAGCGGCCTCGCCGCGGGCGAGCGATTCGACCAGTGGCAGGGCATCAGGCGCGGCGACTACGACGTGGTCATAGGCACGCGCAGCGCGCTTTTCGCGCCCCAGCCGGACCTCGGCCTTATCGTAATCGACGAGGAGCACGACTGGAACTACAAGGAGGCCAACGTCAGCCCTCGCTACCACGCCCGCGACGTGGCGATGAAGCTGTGCGAGTTGAGCGGCGCGGCGCTGGTGATGGGCAGCGCGACACCGGACGTGGGCACGTACTACATGGGCCGGCGCGGTCCCATCGAGCTCCGGCATCTTCCCCACAGGGTCCGCTCCGGATCCGGGCCGGCGCGCCCCGAGCAGGCTCCGCTCGCCCGCGTCGCGCTGGTGGACATGAAAGAGGAGCTGAGGGCGGGCAACCGCGGCATGTTCAGTCGCGGGCTTGCGCGGGCCATCGAGCGCAACCTGGCGTCTGGCGAGCAGACCATCCTGTTTCTCAACCGGCGGGGAGCGGCGTCGTTCAGGCAGTGCCGCAGGTGCGGATTCAGCCTGCGCTGCCGGCGCTGCGACGTGTCGATGGCCTACCACACCAACCTCGACAGGCTGCTGTGCCACCACTGCGGCTACAGGCGCCGGGCGCCCCAGAAGTGCCCGAGCTGTCTCAGCTTCCAGCTTACCTACTACGGATTCGGCGTGCAGAGCGTGGAAGAGGAGGTCGGCCGCCTGTTTCCCGGGACTCGCGTTGCGCGCTGGGACAGCGACGCGGTGATTGGGGCGCGAGCGCACGCGCGGGTCGCCGAGAGTTTCGGGTCGGGCGAGGCCGACGTGCTCGTCGGCACGCAGATGGTCACCAAGGGCCTCCACTTCCCGTCCGTGACGCTGGTGGGCGTGGTGTCCGCGGACGTCGGCCTGAACGTGCCGGACTTCCGCGCGGGCGAGCGCGCCTTCCAGTTGCTGTGCCAGGTGGCCGGACGCGCGGGACGGGGCGAGAATCCCGGCACGGTGATTGTGCAGACTTACCAGCCGGACAACTACGCGGTGTCCGCCGCCGCCGCGCAAGACTACCAGCGCTTCTACAGCCAGGAGATGGCGCACCGTTACGCGCAGGCCAACCCGCCCTACACCAAGCTCATCAGGCTGGTCTACTCGCACCTCAACGCGCAGACGGCCGAGGGCGCGGCCCGCAGGTTCGTGCGCGCGCTCCGGGAGCAGCGCGAGGCGTGGGGCCTATCGGACGTGGAGCTGCTGGGACCGACGCCCGCCTACCCCGCGCGGGTGCGGGCGCGCTACCGCTGGCAGATGCTGCTGCGCGGCCCCGAGCCGCGCCGCCTGCTCGACACCGTAGCCGTCCCCAACGGCTGGACGGCGGACGTGGACCCGGCAACGCTGGCGTAGGAAACCTACCCGTCCCTGCTTGCCTCCACCCGGACAGGCCTGCTACCTGCGAGAGAGTGGCCCTTTGTGCGTGCCCGCGACGCAGTGCAGAAGAAGGCATGCTTAGACTGGAGTAGCATACGTGCCTGCGACGCAGTTGCCAACCAACTGGAGTTTCTCGGCGATTCAATCGGCAAGGCTTTCGATGGTCAGCCGCATCCACCTTCTGGCGTCTCCATGTAGCGCATTATCGGGAAGCCGCGGAACCAGACGGCTAAGACGGCAGCGATCAAAGAGCATTCCGGCATTGCTGGTATACAAACCCCAGCGTCGGCGTGGCACCACGTGAGGCGTGAAAAATGCCCTTGCTGGAGCAGGTGTGATTCGCCCTCTAACGTAAGTTTCGCAAAAGCTCAGAGGTTGCAGTTGATGAAGCTTACTCTCCCAGTTCTTTCCTGTGGCACACGCACCAAAAAGTACAATCTTGCCCGGTCTATCGTCGACTGGCCCCCACGCCACTACATCCAGCCCTGCGTCCTTTTCGTCTCCAGTGGCATCGCAATCACGATATCCGTCCCCCTCTCCGATTCGTCTGCAAAGAGTAGCTACTGCTTGCCCAAAGTTGGACGGAATGCCATTGCCCTTACGAGGCCACCCGAATCGTAGGGACTTCCCACTCAAATAGACTTCTGCTGCCTCGCAGGAGATATCTTCGAAAATCCTTTCGGGGAAGTACCCTGCTTCTCTCCTTTCCTCCCAAGGGATGACTGACAGCATTAGACAGAACGCGTAGGTGGAAGCACTAAAGCCGCCACTCCTACCTCTACGCTCAAGAGAGCTGCCCCGGAGTCGGAACGGATAGTCGGCTTTAGTATGTCGACTCCGATACTCTATTTCGGTACGAATTCCTGCGGCTGTCTCTTCCAACCAATTCGTACGCTGCTCGTGACCCTCCTCAACGCTGGAGCCAAGGGATCCAATCCGCAACCCATCTATGATTTCGGTGAGACTAGCCTGTCCGGAGCGGCCAAAAAGGGCGCTTAACTCCAACCTATCAGCAAGCTCCCAAGTCTCCTCATTTCCATATAGCAACGGCAGCATTGAAGTGAGCTGTGACCGAATCTGTGCTAGTCCGCTCTTCGCCTTTGACGCCGCCGCCCTCTTCCTAGCGGTTGCAGGCGAATTGTGTCCATTCGTTCAAACAAGTCATCAGCTAGCTCCCGGATGTCTGATGCCGTGTCCATCAGATCCAGTTCACCGTGGTATCCAAGGGTAACGAATGAGCCGACATCAATTAGGCTGTTCTTGGCGGTGGTCAGACGTTCTCGAAACACGGTCTCATCGCCTCTTGCGACTTCTGATGCCCTGACGAGGCCCCCGCCACTTCTAATTGTAGAAAGAGCATCCTCATCACCGACCGCAACCCGAAGTAGATTCAGGTCTGGATTCTGTTTCTGTACCAGAGGCTCCCTGCCTTTAGACCGGCTACCGTAAATCCAAAAGAGCAACTCACCGAGATTTTTCAGACACTTGCGCGGCACTGGCTTAGGTCTATCTGCCGTTTTCTCTGTGATACCCAGAAATTTCCTGAACGGAGTCTGGTCGGCCGCCGTGTACAGGTGAGAAAAGTAGAAGCGCCTATCGTAGTACCGGTCCTCTCGATCAAATACACCAGCTTCTTCAGCCTGACGAATCAACCGATAGCCCAAGTACATACGACTCACAGTTGAGAATCTATCTCCAATGCGCTCGGTTATCTCGCTGATTGGAACTTCATATGTCTCATGGACTGTCGCGACATATTGGGCCTTAGCGAAAGCATCCCACTCCCTTGGTCCATTGACATGACGGAAACCGAGATATGGCCAGAGTCGTTGCCGATCAGAAAAGATTGAAACAGGTAATTTCTGAAGTTGGCGACGCTGCATGGCGGTCAGCTTCGGTAGACCAGTCATCCGCAGGCTACGGCGCCTCTTGCCGTCCAGTAACACTAGTACAGCAGCGAGGCGCCGATTTCCTTCGACTACCGTGTAGGCCCCCTCGTCTCCAGGACCACGGGCAATAACTAGCAGCCGCTCATTTGCGTAGTACCCGTTTGCAGCGATAGAGAGCGCTATCTCGTCGACGCTCATTTCACGTACGAGGACGCGAAGTATCTCGTCCTGAGTTTTTGCGTCATGTGAACCCAGACGGGGATTTTGCTCGTCCAAGAACAGCTTACCGACGCTTACATTCGCCGGCTTCCCCACATTGTCCGTGTAGTCTAGTGTCGGCAACTCTTTCGCTCCGAGAGGCTCAACTGAAACCGAAACACTCTAGCACTACGACCCTCGTATTGGGCCGCAAGTATAACATGAACCGAATACTGCCGATGGCTGATCGCTAGCTATCGGATCGAGTAGGAGTAGGAGGCTGATTCTACACCATAAGGTGGTTCTCCGAACGCCGGACCCAAATATTTGACGTTCCGACCGCTCTTGATTCTCCCGCACATCCGTGCTAACATCCCTCTGACAAGGGACTGACCCACCGATCTGGCGACCACGGATGCGGCGTTCGGCGCCCCTCGCCGGCCTGTCCCATTTTCGCCCGATGCTGTAGCCTCGATACCCATATCCGCCTCATCCAGGGTTTTCATTCACCCTAACTGCCAATACTCCCAGCTATGAGACGCAACGGAATGCAACGATTTGCATCAGCCTTCGGCAAATTTGGCGCCCGCAGGCGACCTTTGGCCACTCCGGGCCGCGCAACCTGCTGGACACCGTCGCCATCCCCAACGGCTGGACGGTGGACGTGGACCCGGCGACGCTTGCGTAGGAGAAGCGGCGGCGTATTCCCCCGCTTTGCCCACAACGCTATACTATCCCCAAACTCAGCAGACACGCCCAGTGAAGCGCGGGCGAAAGGGGGAAGCATGGCAGACTACACGGCCTATTTCAACGGGGATTGGGTGCCGTTCGACGACGTGAAGGTTTCGCCGCACGACCGCGGCTTCATGCTGGCCGACGTGGTGTTCGACGTGGCCCGCACCTTCAACGGCAAGAGCTTCCGCATGAAGCAGCACGTCGACCGGCTGTACCGCTCGCTCAAGTTCGTTCGCATCGACCCGGGGCTCTCGCACGAGGAGATGATGTCCATCAGCGAGGAGTCCATCGAGCGCAACATGGACAGGCTGCCGGAGGCGGGCGACTTCACCGTTCGCCAGTGGGTCACGCGCGGGCCGGGCCGCTGGGCGCACGCATCGGGGCCGCCCAGCGTGTGCGTGGAGGTGCAGCCCATATCGTTCGACCGCTTCGCCGGCCTGTACGCGGACGGCGCGCACGGCGTCATAGCCCGCACCCGCAGCTTTCCCGCCGAGACCCTCGATCCCAAGGTCAAGCACCACAGCCGCATGAACTTCAACCTCGCCGAGCTGGAGGCCGCCGACGTCGACGAGTCCGCCTGGCCTATCCTGCTGGACGTGGACGGCAACCTGACCGAAGGCATCGGCTACAACGTGTTCCTGGTCACGGACGGAGTGCTGCGGCTGCCCGGCGACAGCACCCTGCTGCAAGGCGTGTCGCGCGGCATGGTGGTGGACCTGGCGCGGCAACTGGATATCCCCGTCGCCGAGGAGGAGATGCAGCCCTACGACCTGTACACCGCCGACGAGGTGTTCTTCTCCGGCACCAGCCCGTGCGTGCTGCCCGTAACGCGGGTGGACCGGCGGGAGGTCGGCGACGGCAGGCCGGGGCCGGTGACCGAACAACTGCTCGCGGCGTGGAGCGAGACCGTGGGGCTGGACATAGTGGACCAGGCGCTGCGCTTCAGCAGAGGATGACCCGGACCCTTAGCTCGACCGTCAGCGGGAGCGTGAGCACGAGACGCCGCTGATGGACGCCGACCGGCAGGACAGCGCCGCGCGGGAACGCGCGACGTGGCTAACCGTCGGGGCGCTGGCCGCGATTCTCGCGGTCGCGCTTGGGCTGCGATTCTATGGCCTGGGCTGGGACGAGGGATTCGACTGGACGCCGCACCCCGACGAGCGCGCGATCCTGACCAAGACCGTCCAGCTCTCGTTCCCTCAGGACGATCTCGCCTCGCTGCTCGACGCTGAGCGCAGCACCTGGAACCCGCGCTGGTTCCCGTACGGCAGTATGCCCCTGTACGCGCTGTCCATCCTCCGCTCGGCCGCGTCGACGCTCACCGGCGCCGAACTGCACGACCTGCGGCTGATGGCGCGGGCCATATCCGCGCTCGCGGACGTGGGCACGGTTGCGATGGTGTTCGTGCTGGGCGCGCGCGTCTATGGCCGGGCCGTCGGCCTGCTGGCCGCTGGGCTGACGGCGCTGGCGGTGCTGCACGTGCAGCTAAGCCACTTCTTCGCCGTCGACACGCTGGCGGCGCTGTTCAGCGTGGCGGCGCTGTTCTTCCTGTACCGCGTGGCCAGGCACGGAAGGCTCAAGGACTCGATCCTGGCGGGCGTGCTCATAGGGCTGGGGCTGGCCACCAAGGTGAGCCTCTTCCCGATTGTTGCCGCCTTCGGCGTCGCCCACCTGCTGCACGTCATGGGCGCGCTGGAGGGCGCATCGGACCGGTCGAGGTCGTTCACGCTGCGCCTGCCGAGTGCGCTGTGGGGCGCGGTCGCTGGCGCCGCCGCCATTGCCGCCGTGTTCGCGCTCACCCAGCCCTACGCGCTACTGGACTGGCAACGCTTCCTGGCCGACGTCACCGAGCAGTCCGAGATGGTGCGGCGCATCCGGGACTACCCTTACACGCGGCAGTACGTGGACACCACGCCGTACCTGTACCACGCCCGGCAACTCGCCTCGTGGGGACTCGGCTGGCCGCTGGGCGTTGTGGCGCTGGCGGGGCTGGCGTACGCGGCGGTGCGCGGCATGAGGTGGGCGCACGGCCTCGGCTACCTTGCCGCCGGGTGGGCCGCGCCCGCGGCAATGCTGCTGCTCTGGGACGGGGTGCTGGCCATCGCGGCCGCTTCCGCAGTCGCGCTGGCGGCGCTGCTCGCCACGCTGGTGGTGCGCTCGGCATCGTCCAGGGTGGACGTGCTGCTGCTGAGCTGGGTGGTGCCCTACCTGCTCATCACCGGAGCCTTCGAGGTCAAGTTCCTGCGCTATCTCCTCCCCGTCACGCCCTTCCTGCTGCTGTTCGGCAGCCGGATGCTGATCGACCTGTGGCGTCGGGCCGGCGAGTGGCGAGGCGGCGAGGCTCGGCCGTTGGTGTCGGCAGCCATAGCGATAGTCGTGGGCGCCACGGCGCTGTACGCGCTGGCCTACGTGGTTGGCGTCTACGGCCAGCCGCTAACGTCGGTGCGCGCGGGCGAGTGGGTGAGGGAGAACGTGCCGCGCGGCGCCGTGATCCTCAAGGAGCACTGGGAAGAGGGTCTGCCCAGGCTCAGGGGGTACGACGTTCGGGAACTGGAGATGTACAATCCCGACGGCGCGCGCAAGCAGAGCCACGTCGCCGAGCGGCTCGCCGAGGCCGACTACCTGGTGCTGTACAGCAACCGGCTCTACGGCACCGTATCGCGGCTGCCGGAGCGCTACCCGCTAAGCCGTGAGTACTATCATCTGCTGTTTTCCGGGCAGCTCGGGTACGACATCCGGCTGGTCGAGACGTCCTATCCCAACCTGCTGGGTGTGGGGCTGGTGGACGACACGTTCGGCCGGGCCGGCCTGCCGGAACCGGCGGCGTCGCGCGAGCAGGCCGACTTTCCCGTCACGCTGAGGCTCGGCTACGCCGACGAGAGCTTTACGGTGTACGACCACCCCAAGGTGTTCGTACTGGAAAACGTCGAACGCTTCGACTCCGCCCGGATAAGCGCGCTGCTCGACGGACTGCCCGCGCCTGTGCCGCCTCCCGTGAGGGGCGTCCAGGACGCTGGGGAACCGGACGGCGTCCGGGGACTCGTGCTGTCGCCGGAGGACGCCGCCACGCAGCAGGCGGGCGGCACCTGGCGGGAGATCATCGACACCGGCAGTTGGGCCAATCGCGTGCCGGTGCTGGCGTGGCTCGTCGTGATCGAGGGTCTGTCGCTGCTCGTGCTACCCGCCGCGCTGCTGCTGTTCCGTCCCCTGCCCGACCGGGGCTACCTGCTGGCCAAGGCGCTGGCGCTGCTGGCGCTGTGCCTGGCAGTGTGGCTGCTGGCGAGCCTGCGCTGGATGGCGTTCTCGCAGGGCGCGATTGGCGTCGCGGCGCTGGCGCTGGCGGTCGTGTCGTTCGCGGCATTGGCGTTACGCGGCGGCGAGATTCGCGCGTTCGTGCGCGAGCGGTGGCGGCTGATAGCGATATGCGAGGCGTTGTTCCTGGCCGCGTTCCTGGCGTTCGTGCTGCTGCGTATGGCGAACCCGGACCTGTGGCATCCGTTCAGGGGCGGCGAGAAACCGATGGACTTCGCCTACCTCAACGCGGTGGTCCGCTCGACGATAATGCCGCCCTACGATCCCTGGTTCGGCGGCGGCTACCTGAACTACTACTACTGGGGGCAGTTCATAGTCGCCACGCTGATACGAGCGACGGGTATCCAACCGGCGGTAGCCTACAACCTGGCGGTGCCCACGTTCTTCGCGCTCGCGGCGGGCGGCGCGTTCTCGGTGGTCTACAACCTGGCCGCGAGTGTGCTGCGTCCGGCGGGCGTGGCGTCGCGGGCCGTGTTTCGCAGGCCGCCGGGCGTCGAACGGTCCGCCGTGGCCGCGGGACTGTGCAGCGCGCTGTTCGTGTGCGTGCTGGGCAATCTAGATGGCGCGCGACAGGTGGTTGTCGGGGCCTGGCGCTGGCTCGAGTCCGACGCGCCCTTCGCCTTCGACTACTGGCGCAGCACTCGCATGATGCCGCCGGACCCGCCCGGCCACGAGATAACGGAGTTTCCGTTCTTCTCGTTCCTGTTCGCGGACCTTCACGCCCACATGATGGCGATTCCGTTCGCGCTGCTCGCGATCGGGCTGTGCCTGTCGGTCGTGCTGGCGGCGCGGTGCTCCGGCTCGCTGCGCGGGCGCTGGGACGCGGGCGAACTCGCACGGCTGGTCGTCCTGGGCGTCGCGGTCGGCGCGCTGTGGCTGATAAACGCCTGGGACTATCCGACGCAGCTACTGCTGGCCGGGGCGGCGATTCTGCTCGCCGAGTATCTCGCGCAGGGCGGGCTTGGACTGACCGTGCTGGTGAGAGCTGCGTTCAAGTCGTTGCTGGTCTTCGTGGTGGGCTACGTCGCCTTTATGCCGTTCCACCTCAACTACGAGACGTTCGTCGGCGGCATCGAGACCACGACGAACACGACCACCATCTGGCAGTTTCTCGCGATAAGCGGCCTGTTCGTGTTCGTCATAGGTTCGTTCGCGTTAATGGAGGCCAGGTCGCTCCTCTCCGGCCTGCGCCCCCCTGCGGCCGTCGCGAGTCTGTTCCGGCTGCGCGACGGCGTCGGGCGACGCCAGGTTGCCGTGCCCGCGCTGGCCGCGCTGGCGGCGGCACTGCTTGCGGTCGTGGCGCTCTCCGACGAGGTCGGCGGCACGGTGCCGCTCGTTGCCGCGCTGCTGGCGCTCACGGCTGGGGTCTGCGCCGCGCGGCTGGTGTCGATGCGTGGCGACGCGGGGCAGGTGGCGTTCGCCGGGCTGCTTGCGTGCACGGCGTTCGCCTTGGTGCTCGGGCTCGAGTTCGTGCGCGTGCAGGACGATATCGAGCGCATGAACAGCGTCTTCAAGTTCTACCTGCAGGCGTGGACGCTCATGGCGCTGGCCTCCGGCTTCCTGCTGTGGCGCATGGTGACCCGCTGGCGCGCGTCCGAGTCGCGCCCCCCGGCGCCGGCGATCGTCTGGGCCGTCGTCCTCGCCGCGCTGGTGCTGGGCGCCGGGGTGTACCCGGTGTTGGGCACGCGCGCGCGGCTCGCCGACCGGTTCGACACCAACGACGTTCCGCTGACGCTGGACGGCACCGAGTATGCGCGGGGGACGGTTTACCGCGGTCAGGAGGGCCCCATCGACCTGGAGGCCGACTTCGAGGGCATCCGTTGGCTGCTGGAGAACGTGGACGGGTCACCGATCACGCTGGAGGGGCAAACGCCGCTCTACAGGTGGGGCGGCCGTGTGAGCGTGTACACCGGACTGCCGGGGGTGGTGGGCTGGGAGTGGCACCAGATACAGCAGCGCGGAGTGCACGGCCGGGAGGTGAGCCGCCGCGTCGACGACGTGGACACCATCTACTCGACGCGAAGTCCGCAAGAGGCCGCGCGGCTGCTACGCAAGTACGACGTCAGCTACGTGTACGTGGGCCAGCTGGAGCGGCTGTACTATCCGGAGGCGGGCATACGCAAGTTCGACGACGGCATGGGCGGGGTGCTGGAGCGGGTGTATGCGGGCGAGCAGGTGAGCATCTACCGGGTGGTGCGGTAGCTCCGGGGAAGCGCCGCGGACGATTCAGGCGAGGTGGGGTCCAGCCGGGCCATGGGGGACGTGCCGCCAAGCGGCAGCGATGCGAGCGCTGGTCGGGGTGGCCGGGATTGAACCGGCGGCCTCCTGCTCCCAAAGCAGGCGCGCTCCCTCTGCGCCACACCCCGTAGCTCCCTCGTAAAGAAATTATAGATTGGGTGCATCCGGCGGGCAAGCTGCGCCGGGTCTCTCGCCGAGCTAGCCGCCGGATTGGCGCACGGCCTCGGCCTTTTCGGCGTCGCGGGCGGCGCAGCGCTCCCACAGCTCCAGGGTGAGACGGGCGCGCTCGTCCACGGGCACGTCGATCATCATGCCGGAACCGGGGTACGGAATGGCCGCCGTGCCCCTGGCGATGGCGTCGGCGAACAGCCGTCGGGTCTCGCGGTAGAAATCCAGCCGCTCTTCGGTGGGCGTCTGGGCGCGGTTCACCGGCTCGACCCACGACGGATGCGGGCAGATGGTGGCCGCGAAACCCAGGTTCTTGCCTCTTAGAGCGAGCCGGTGTATTTCGTCGGCGTCGTCGAAACGTGGCAGCAGGCCGTAGGGGTGGCTGACGCCAACCGGCTGGACTTTGGCCGCGCGCGTCTCGATTACGACGCGGCCCTTGGCGTACTCGAACGGGTCGAACTCCTCGCAGGGCGTAATGCCCAGAGCGCGGCCCAGGGCCGGCTCGTCGAGGCCCACGGCGGACACCCGCGCGCTGGCCGCGATGATCTCGCGGATGTTCCACACGCCGCGGGCTGTCTCAAGCAGCACCACAATCTGAAGGTGGCCTTCGGGTATGCCCTTGCGGGCCTCCATTTCGCCAAGCATCGCGTCGGCGCGCGCAACGTCCTCGGCACATCCGGCGCCACCCAGCACGATGCCTCGCAACCCCGGCACTGCGGCGGCTTCGATGTCAGCGTACAGCAGGTCCTTGTTGACGCGCACGAACACCTCGGCGGCGCCCCTGCCCGCGATGGGTACGGCTTCGGCAAGCGTCGAGCGCGCCTCGGCCTTGCGGGCGTCGGGCACGGGTCCGGCCAGGTCGAGGATGACGGCGTCGGCGCTGTGCGTCCAGGACGCCGCGAGTTCGTCTTCGTTCAGCGGAGATACGACCAGGTAGGAGCGTCTTACGAACGGATCCATTTGTGCTTCCTCGTTTGCGGCGGGGCCTTCACCCTCACGCTGACCCTCTCCCGTCGGAGGGAGAGGGGACTCATACAGCAGAACTCCGGCTATCCGCCGGCTGCCTCTTCCGTGGCGAGGGATGCGGCGCGCTTGGCGGCCTTCTCGGCGTCCCGCCTGGCGCATGCGGCGGCCCATTCGATCAGCTCCCTTGCTCTTGCCGCCTCGTATGCGTCCACGGTCTCGCCGTCCAGGTCGGTCTCCACCTCGCCGCGGGCGTCGATCTGGTCGAACAGGGCGAGCACGCGGCGGGCGCGGTCCACCTCCTCCGGCGTGGGTGTCAGCCCGATGTTCTGGGGCTGCACCACGTTGGGATGCAGACCGCCGCCGGAGCGAAAGCCGGCCTTGCGGTTGGCGATGGCCTGCTCGAGCGTCCGGTCGCCGTCGGTTACGCTGCCCGATGTGTCGGACATGTAGACGCCACCCGCTCGATTCTGGCCGAGCGCCATGGCTATCAGCTCGCCCTCGCCGCGGTTGTAGAAGAACTGGTCGAACCCCACGAACATCTCCAGGCCCATGTCCATGGACATGTCGTAGCCGGTGCCGGGCGAAAAGGTCTTCACTCGCGGGCTGCTTGATGCTATCTCGTAGGAGTTTGCGACGCCCAGCGTGGTCTCGATCATGGCGTTGACCTCGATGGTGCCCGGGCGTATGCCGCGCTCCCGCTCCAGCCGGGTGATAATGGCGTCGATCTTGCGTATCTGCTCTGCGTGCTCGGTCTTCGGGTGGGATATGCGGCTCACGCCAGGGCGCACCGCCGCTTCGAGGTCGGCCTCCGGGTAGGCAACGTTGATGCGAACCGAGACCTCGGCGCCGCCCTTCTGGCCTATCTGTATGGCGTCCGGCAGCACGGCGCGGGCGTTGTCCTTCTCCGACTGGGGTACCGAGTCCTCGAGGTCGTAGTCGAGGCTGTCGCTGTGGCGCAGCCAGGAACTGTTTACGAAGCGCTCGGTGTTTACAGGCATCATAAGGCCCGATCGTCTGACCCTTCTTGTCATCGCGGTTCCTCCTTTCACCCTCACCCTAACCCTCTCCCATCAAAGGGAGAGGGGACTTGGCGGTTGTCCCTAGGACCCGGCTTTCAGGTTGTCGCGGGATTGGCACGCCTCGGCCCAGGCGAGCGTGTCGAGCGCGATGGCGCGCCGGTCGGCGCTCGCGGCGGGATCGGACGCGGCGGACCTGGCTTGCGCGATTTCGTCGTCAGTGGGCGCGAAGCCCTCGTTCAGAGCGCGGGCCTGGTCCGCCCTCATGCAGAGCGCGCCACGGAAGCCCGCGCGTCGGCCGTCCACGGCGGCTCGTAGCGTGTCCGCCGGACTCGCCGCCAGACCGCGGGAGGTGGCGCGCCACCAGGCTCCGACGGGGCGAACTCCGCAGGCGTTGGCGACGATTATCAGCCGCTGGTTGAGATATGGCAGCAGGTGAAGGTCGCCCGACGGCTCTTCCCGCAGGTCCATCGTGAGATCGGCACGGCCCAGGCTCACCGACCGCACCCTGTCGCTGGCGGAGATCAGGTCTTCGGCGTCCCAGTTGGCGCGCCCGGTGTCGAGGCAGAGGTGAATCTCCAGCTCCTGATCGGGGCCCCGGGGGTCATCGGCCTCGAGTATCTCATCCAACGGAGGCGGTCTGACGACGCCGCGGGACGCCTCAAACTCGCCGAGCAGCCGGTCGGCCTCGCGCACTTGGTCGGCCGTGGTCAGGCCGGGCAGCACCACGCCGTGCAGCCCCCGCCAGACCGACGCGGCGAAGTCGGCGTACAGCAGCTCGGGATCGCAGCGCACGTACACCTCGGAGCCGTGGGCGCGCATCTCGGAAATCGCGTCCTTGACTCCCGCTCTCGCCTCGTGCTTCTTCGTCTCGTGCACGGTGTCCTGGAGATCCAGCACCACCACGTCGGCGCCGCTGTCGGCAGCGGCGGCCAGGCGCGCGGCGTCGTTGGCGGGCGCGATCAGCCACGACCTCTGAACCCTGTTTCGCATCGCGTGCTCTCCGTTCCGGCTTCGCCGTTCTCAGGCGAGCCTCGAAATCTGCTGTTCGGTCAATCCCAACTCGCCCCCTAGCACCTCCGCGTTGTGCTCACCCAACCGCGGCGCTGGACGGCCGCCCGTCATGGGGTTCAGGCCGTCAACCAGAAAGCCGGGGCCGGGATAGCGGAGAGCGCCGGCGAGCGGATGGTCGATGCGGACGAACGTGCCGCGCTCGGCGAGGTGTGGGCAGCCGGCAACCTCTTCGGGGCTCTGCACCACCCCCACGACCAGTCGGCGATCCATAGCGTCTGTCATGAACTCGTGGGCCTTGCGATTGCGCAGCTTGGACTGCACTAACTCGAGCAGGTCGGCGGCGTGTTCCGCCCTTCCACGGGGCGTGGCGAACCGGCGGTCGAGGAGGCGCGGCTCGTCCAGGAAATCGGCCCACGCCTGCATGGGGTTGCCGCCGGTGCCAGCGGTGGTGAGCGTAACGTCGCTGTCTGCCGTGGGCAGATGCATCCCGTCCATCACGTTGCCCTCTCCGAACCCGCGGCCCGCGATGGCGCCGGTGTAGCTGTACTGGTGGATGAAGGCAGGCGGCGTGCTCACCACCGCCTCCATGATGGACACGTCGACGTGCTGACCTTCGCCGGTGAACTCTCGTTGGAGTAGAGCGCCCATGACCGCAATAGCCGCGTTTCGGGCCGCGGCGACGTGCGTCTGCTCGAGGGCGGTGCCCATCGGCGCCCGGTCGGACTCGCCGGTGGTGTAGAGGAAGCCGCCCACCGCCTGGGCCACCAGATCTCCGCCCTTGTAGGCGCTGTAGGGGCCAGTCTGACCGAACGGGGTTATGGACACGACGATGAGACGCGGGTTGAGCGCTCGTAGGGTCTCGTAGCCCAGACCTAGCTCGTCGAGATGGCCGGGGGCGAAGTCCTCCACGAGCACGTCGCGGCCTGCGATGAGTCCGAGCAGCGCTTCCCTGCCCTCGTCGGAGCTTGCGTCCAGCGCGACGCCGCGCTTGTTGGTGTTAAAGGCCAGGAACTGGGACCCCTGCCTGTCGCCGGACGCGCCTTGCAGCAACGGCGGCTCGCGCCTCGCCGGATCGCCCGCGGGCGGCTCCACTTTTGCGACGTCCGCGCCCTGGTCCGCCAGCAGCTTGGCGCAGAAGGCGCCGGACGGCGTGGCGCTCAGTTCGACGACGCGAATGTCGCTCAGAATGCCGGTCACGTTTGGAGTCTCCTCATGGTTGCCTCAATACACCCCATCCCCCGCTCTTGAGAGGGAAGGGACTATCTGGCTGCGGACATCGCGTCCTCCGCGCGTTGCCTGTAATCGGGGTCGTAAAGTCGATCCGCCGCGCCGCGTTGGCGTCCATCTGCGGGGGGCCTGTCGTCCACCCTGGGGCGTGTGGACAGCACGCCCGCGTCTGACAGGTGCTGAATCTCGGAGTCGGTCATACCGCCCATCTCGCGCAGAACGTCGAGGTTGTGCTGGCCGAGCGCCGAGGCCAGGTGCAGGGAAAGGGGAATGTCGGGCGTCCGGAAGGGGCGACCGGCGAACACTCTCGATCCGACGTGAGGCGTGTTCGGGTTGTCGAATACCTCGAAGTAGTCACGGCGCCACAGGTGCTCGTCGGACACAAGGTCCTTGGCGGTGTTGACAGGGCCGGCGGGCACGCCGTGGGACTGGAGTAGGTGGAAAAGCTCCTGGCTGTCTTGTCGGGCGGTCCATTCGGCGATGTGCGCGTCGAGTTCGGCGCGCCGCGCGTGGCGGATCTGGGCGGTGTCGAGCGAACCGTCGGCGGCCCAACCGGGCTCGCCCATTGCCCGGCGCAGGGCGTGCCACTCCTCGTCGCCGGAAACGGCGATGGCAATCCAGCGGTCGTCGCCCTGGCATGGGTAGACGTTATGGGGCGCCCTCCACAGGTGGGACGGTCCGAGCCTGGGCCGGGACACGCCGCGCTGCGCCTCCAGGATGGCGGGCGCGATGCAGGACACGCCGGTTTCGTACATGCTCAGGTCGATGCGCGCCCCCTGGCCGGTCTTGCGCTTGCGATAGAGCGCCAGAAGCAGCGCGTAGGCCACGTTGAGGCCGCCGGTGTGGTCCATGTAGTTGGCGCTGGCGCGGAGCGACGGCCCGCCCTCGTAGCCGGTCAGGTAGGACAGGCCACACGCGGCGTCCACGGTGCGCGCGCGCGCGCCGTATGCCCGCCAGGGGCCGGTGTGGCCGTATGCGGTGCAGCTCAGCGTGATGATGTCGGGCTTCACGGCGGCGAGCGAGTCGTGATCCAGGCCGTAACGCGCCGTGGTGCCGGGGCGGAAGTTGTCGGTCACCACGTCGGCGTTCTCGACGAGCCGCAGGAAGGTCTCTTTGCCCAGGGGATGGGCCACTTGCAGGCAGATGCTCTGCTTGTTGCGTGCCCAGTAGGCGAAGGTGCCGCACTCGTTCCACCACTCCTCGCCGGGGGCGCCCTCCGGGAAGGGGCCGGAGCGTCGGTCGTTCATGTGCTCGGCGCTCTCGACGCGGACGACCTGCGCGCCGAAGTCGGCGAGAAACGCCGTGCCCCAGGGCAGCACGTGCACCTGCTCGAGCGAGAGCACGCGTACACCTTCGAGGGGCTTTGCGTTGGTCATGCGGCGCCTCCTTGCGTGGGCCACGGCTAGCCGTTGGGCACCAGTCCTTCCAGCAAACTTAACAACTCACGCACCTCTTCCAGCCCCCTCTCCACGTCCTCATCGGCGAGCCAACCCTCGTAGAAGTTGGTGTGCAAAGCGCCGGCATACCTAGACAGATCGCGGATTCGGGGCTGTTCCAGTTCGTCAGCGATCCGGCGCGCAACGCTGAACAGGTCGCCGTGGCGTTCGTGACGCCAGCCGCGCTGCTCTGCGATTGCCTTGATCGTGTGGGCCGCCGCGCCCCAGCCCTTCTCGGACGCCTGCAGAACGTCACCGGCGCCGAGTTCGCGCCAAGCCTGCTCCAACATGCGTCTGCTGGTCTCAATGTGAAAGTCGACGGTTGCCAATGTACGCCTCTATTGAAACGGCTGCGTTGACCTGTTCTGCTCAATAGTATGAACACAGAGGCCGCCTCCCGCAAGCGGGCCGGGGCAGCGGAATGGCAACAGTGCTATAATCGGCCCGCGGGAACCAAAGCTACACCACAAGGAGACGCCATGGCCAGCACAATCGAAGAACGCTACCTGGAACTTCATCCGAAGTCTGCGTCGATGTCCGACAGGGCAGTCGAGCTGTTCCCGGATGGCGTCACGCACGACGGGCGCAAGTTCAGCCCGTTCCGCGTGTACATGGACCACGGGCTTGGCCCGCGGAAGTGGGACATCGACGGCAACGAGTACATCGACTACCGCACCGGCCACGGCGCGATGATCCTGGGGCAGGCGCATCCGGCGATCGTTCAGGCGGTCTCCGAGCAGGTCGCCAGGGGCACGCACCTGAGCGCCTCTACCGAGACCGAGCTGAAGTGGGGAACGCTGGTCAAACAGCTCGTGCCCTCCGCCGAGCGGCTCCGCTTCGTAAGCTCGGGCACCGAGGCGATGATGATGACGTTCCGGATGGCGCGCAGCCATTCGGGCAAGACCAAGATCGTCAAGTTCGAGGGCGCGTTTCACGGCTGGGCCGACGGGCCGTTCGTGGGCGCCGCGAACGACAGCCCGGAGGGCGGCATACCAGCCCAGGTGCGGGAGACGATGATCGTGCTGCCCTACGACATCGCGGCGGTGGAGCGCGCGCTGGACGAGGACGACGACATAGCGGCGGTGGTGTTCCAGGGAAACCAAGTCATCCACCCGTCGTTCCTGGAGCAGCTCAGGGAGATCACGCGCCAGAAGGGCGTGATCCTGATCTTCGACGAGGTGGTCAGCGGATTCCGGTTCTCGCGCGGCGGGTGCCAGGGGCTGTACAACGTGATCCCCGACCTGACCGGCATGGCCAAGATACTGGCCGGCGGGCTTCCCGGCGGCTGCGTCGCCGGGCGGGCCGACATCGTGAACACGGTTGCGCCGGGCCGGATCGCGCATCCGGGCACGTTCAACGCCAACCCGCTGTCCGCGGCGGCGGGCGCGGCGGCGCTGGACCTGGTGGCCAACGAGCCGATCAACGAGACTGCGGACGCGAGGGCGCAGCAGCTCAAGAACGGCCTGAACGAGATTCTCACCAAGATGGAGATTCCGGGCTGCGCCTACGGCGTGTCGTCGATCGTGCACATGCGCTTGGGCGTCCCGCACGAGTGCGACAAGGTGTATTGCGAGGCGGGCGAGCAGGCGATGATGACGGCCGCCGGGAACGATGCGACGCACCTGCTGAACCAAGCCACCATCAACGAGGGCATCTGGGGCAACCCGACGAGCTTCATCCTGTCCGCAACGCACAGCGAGGCGGACATCGAGCTGACGCTGGAGAAGTACGAGACGGCGATGCGGCAGGTGCGGGCGGAGGGGAAGATTTAGGGGGTAGGCACCCTTTCACCCCCATCCTGACCTTCCCCTTGCGAGGGGGAAGGAAGTGGCTAGGCGCCGAAGATGTTGCCCTGGCGCATCATCTGGCGCATCTGGCGAGAGCCGCGGCCTGAGGTCATCTGGCGCAGGGTCTTCTGCATCTGGCGGAACTGGTTGAGCAGCATGTTCACGTCCTGGGGCGTGGTGCCGCTGCCGCGCGCTATGCGACGCCTGCGGCTGCCGCCGATGATCTCCGGCTTGCTGCGCTCGTGAGGGGTCATCGAGTGGATGATGGCCTCCACCTTCTTGAGTTGGCCGTCGTCTACCTCCGCGCCGGACAGCCTGCCCTTCAGGTTGCCCATGCCCGGGATCATCTCCACAATCTGGCTCAGCGGGCCCATGCTCTTGAGGTGCTGTAGCTGCGTCAGGAAGTCCTCCAGGTCGAACGTGGCCTGGCGGATCTTGCGCTCCATCTCCAGCGCCTGCTCCTCGCTGATTGTTTCCTGCGCCTTGTCGATGAGGGTGAGCACGTCGCCCATGCCGAGGATGCGGGACGCGAGCCTGTCGGGGTAGTAGGCCTCCAGGGCGTCGACGCGCTCGCCGGTGCCGATGAACTTGATGGGCACGCCGGTGACGGCGGTGATGGACAGGGCCGCGCCGCCCCTGGCATCGCCGTCCATCTTGGTGAGCACCAGGCCGGTGATACCGATGCGGTCGTGAAACTCCTGGGCGGCGTTGACGGCGTCCTGGCCGGCCATCGCGTCCACGACCAGCAGGGTCTCCACGGGCGAGACCGCGGCCTTCACGCGCTCGAGCTCGGCCATCAGGTCGTCGTCCACCTGGAAGCGGCCGGCGGTGTCCACGATAGCCCAGGCGGCGTTACGCTCCTCCGCGCGGCGGACGCCGTCGCGGGCCACGTCCGGCGTGTCGGACGCACCAGCGGCGCGGTAGACCTCCACGCCCACCTGGTGACCGAGCGTCTCTAGCTGCTCGGGCGCGGCGGGGCGCTGGAGATCGGCGGCCACGAGCAGGGGTTGCTGGCCCTGCTGCGACAGGTGGCGCGCCAGCTTCGCGGCGGTGGTGGTCTTGCCGGAGCCGTTGAGGCCAACCATCATCGCCACCGACGGGCGACGGGGGCTGGTCTCCAGCCGGTGCGAGCCGCCGTCCAGCGTGGAGGTGAGCTCCTCGTTGGTGATCTTCACCACCTGCTGGCCGGGGCTGAGGCTCTTGAGCACCTCTTCTTCCAGCGCGCGGGAGCGTATGCGGCCCACGAGGTCGCGGGCGACGCGGAAGTTGACGTCGGCTTCGAGGAGGGCGAGCCGCACCTCGCGGAGCGCGGCGTCGACGTCGCGCTCGGTCAGGGTGCCCTTGTTGCCCAGGCGCTGGAAGACGCCGTTGAGCTTATCGGTGAGGACTTCGAACATGAGATGGCGGGCTAGCTGCCGACGGTTTCGACCATGTCGCTGAGGATGGCGGACATGAGGCGCACGCCGGCGATGGCGCGGTGGTACTCCATGCGCGTCGGGCCGATTGCGCCAACGGCGCCGTAGGCGAGGTCGGGTACGCCGTAGCCGCACAGCACCACGCTGAGAGGCCAGAGCACGTCGCCGCTGTTCTCGTGGCCGATGACCACCTTCACCACGCCGCCGCCCGGCCGGTCACCGAGGATCTGCTTCACCAGCGAGCCGTCCTCGAGGCCCTCGACGAGCGAGCGCATCCGGTCGTTGCCGGCGAACTCCGGCTGGCTGAGCAGGTTGCGCAGGCCGTCGACGTAGTAGTCCCGGTAGATGGCGGTGTCCTCTTCGCGGAGGATGACGAGCGTGGCGTCGATCACGTCGTCCTCGAGAGGCGACGTGTCGGGATCGAGCGCCTCTATCTCGCTGCGGGTGAGGCCGGTTATACGGCTCTTTACCCGGTTGACGGAGGCTTCGAGCTCTTCTGGCGGCGACGGTTTCTGCAGGCGGATGAGCTGGCGCCTGAGGCCGGCCTGCTCGAGCACCACGATGAGCATGGCGAGGATGTCGCGGATGGGCACGAGCTCGACGTGCTTGACGCGCGGCTGGGTGGCCGTGGGGAAGGTGGCGATGGCCATGTTGCCGACGATCCTGGCGAGCACGGCGGCGGCTACGTTGGCCCACTCGTCGATTTCGCGCTCGATGCGGCCGAGCTCGCGGCGGACGGCCGCCTGGACGTCGTAGGGCAGGTGGGCGTCCTCCAGCGTGAGGATGGACTCGACGTAGAAGCGGTAGGCCTTGTCGAGGGGCACGCTGCCGGCCGAGGTGTGGGGGCGCGTGAGGTAGTCGCGCTCCTCGAGCTCGGCGACGTCGTTGCGGATCGTCGCCGGGCTGACGCCGAGCTCGCCGCGGCGCGCGATGCCGTCCGACGATATAGGCGCCGCCGTGGTGACGTAGTCGTCGACGATGAGTCTAAGGATGGTCTCTTGGCGTGGCGTTACCATGGGACCCGCCGTGATTTGCACTGCCGAGAGCGCAAGGGATAAAGGCTAATGGAATGCGCCAAGTTTAGCACACGGCGGCGGGGGTGGATAGTGGCGGGAGCGGGGAAGGGATTGTCGGCGGGGTCTAGGCCACGTCTCGCGAGCCGCGCAGGCGCGGGTCGAGGGCGTCACGCAGGCCGTCGCCGGCGAGGTTGAACGCGAGCACCGTGAGCGTTATCGCCATGCCGGGCCAGAACATTAGCCAGGGGTTGCGCGACATGTGGTTGCGGGCCTCACCCATGATGTTGCCCCAGGTGGGCGTGTCGGGGTTGACGCCAACGCCCAGGAAGCTGAGGCCGGACTCGATGAGGATCGCCAGCGCTGTCACGAAACTCGCCATGACAATCACGGGGGCAATCATGTTTGGGCGTATGTGGCGCAGCAGGATGCGCGGCGCGCCGGCGCCAATGGCGCGCGCGGCGTCGACGAATGGCTCGTTGCTGAGGCTGAGCACCGACGAGCGGGCCACGCGGATGGTGCCGGGCGCGAGCACGATGCTGAGCGTGGCGATGATGTTGAACACAGTCGCTCCAAGCAGCGTCATAATCGCGATCGCCAGCAGGAACGCCGGCATGGCCATTATGCCGTCTACGACGCGCATGATTATCTTGTCCGCGATCGGGTAGTATCCGGTGATGAGCCCCACGGCCACGCCGATGATAGTCGTGACGAAGGCGACGCCGAAGCCCACCACGAGCGCCACACGTCCGCCCGACAGGGTCCGCGAGTAGAGGTCGCGTCCGAAGCCATCGGTGCCGAACCAGTGATTCACCGACGGCCCCTGCAGCCTGTCGGGCACGTTGGGGGCCTTTGGGTCGTGAGTCGAGAGCACGGGCGAGAGCACGGCGGTCAGCACCATGAAGGCGAGCAGAGCGCCGGCGGTCGCCATGGCGGGGTTACGCACCGAGAACCTGAACGCGGCGCGGAGGTACTTGGACGGCCTGAAGGCGCCGGATACGACCGATGCGGGCGTGGCGGAGTCCCGCGCTCTGCCGTGCGTGTTCATGCGTACCGAATTCTGGGGTCGAGGTAGCCGTAGGCCAGGTCGACCAGCATGTTGACGAAGACGTAGATGAGCGTAGCCAGGATCAGCAGCGCCTGCACCACCGGGTAGTCGCGCACGAGGATGGACTGCGCGATGAGCGCTCCGAGTCCGGGGATGGCGAAGAAGGTCTCGGTGATGATGGCGCCGTTGAGCAGCGCCGCGACTCCGAGTCCTATGACCGTGAGGATAGGCATGGACGCGTTCTTGAGGGCGTGGCGCAGCACCACCATCTCCTCGGTAAGGCCCTTGGAGCGGGCGGTGCGGATGTAGTCCTGGCGCATCACCTCCAGCATGGTGGCCCGCGTCATCCGGGCTATGAGGGCCACCAGGCTTATGCCCAGCGTCACGCACGGCAGCACCAGGTGGCGAGCGTAGGCGGCCAGGCCGTTGTCGAAGCTGGTGTACCCCAGAACCGGGAGCAGTCCGAGGTTGAGGCTGAAGAGCCAGATGGCGAGGAAGGCCAGCCAGAACACGGGCATGGCGAAGCCGATGGAGGCGAAGAGCATGACGGCGCGGTCGATCCAGGTGTTGGACTTCCAGGCGGCGAGCACGCCCAGCGGCACGCCCACCACCACGGCAAACACCTCGCTCACGATGGCGACGACAATGGTGGGCGTCATGCGCTGGCCGATGATTTCGGACACGGGGACGCGGCTGCCCACGGACTCGCCCAGATCGCCGCGGATCAGCTTGCCGACCCACGTGTAGAACTGCACGTGGATCGGCTTATCGAGGTCGAGCGAGACGCGGATAGCCTGCATCTGCTCGGGCGACGCCTGCTCCCCGGCGATAAGCTGGGCGGGGTCGCCGGGGGCAAAGCGAAGCAATGCGAAGACGAAGACTACGACGAGGATCAGTACGGGTATGGCCGACAGCAGCCTCGTCGCGATGTATCGCTGCATGGCGTCCTATCTTCTGCTGGGGTCCTTCCAATACATGCCGGGGAAGTACGGGCCGTTCACGATGGTGTGCTGGTAGCCCTCCAGGTCGGCGCTCATGGGGTGCATGAAGAAGAACATGCCCAACGGGATGTAGGGCGGGTCGTCGAAGGCCACGCGCTGCATCTCGTCGTAGATTCTTATCTGATCATCGAACGTGGCCGCCTTGGCAAGCTCGCCCTGGAGGGCGAAGAAGTCGTCGCTCTTCCAGAATCCGAGCTGGCCGTCGTACTCGAGGAAGCGGTTGGCTATTGGCGAGAAGTGCCAGGTGCTCAGCCAGCTCGTGGAGATGTGCCAGTCCCGGTTTTCGAGCTGCACTTCCCTGTCAGCGAGCACGAGCGCGCTGGACGCGGCGGGGTCCACCGGCTTCAGCGTCACGTTGAAGCCCACCGCCTCCATCCTGGGCTTGAGCAGGGTGGCTATGACGTGGCCGATGCGGAACTGCACCTGGTCCAGCAGGATGATCTCTTCGCCGTCGTAGCCGGCCTCTTCCATAAGGCGCATTGCCTTCTCGTTGTCCTTCTGGTTGTAGTACTCGGGCGCGACCGACCTGCCGAAGGCGGTGCCGCAGGCCCAGAAGGAGTCGCACAGCGTCCACAGGTCGGGAGGGCCGGCGATGGCGGTCATCATCTCCTCGGGGTCGATGATAGCGGCGATGGCCTGGCGCAGCTTCCTGCCCTCGAGCGAGTTGTCGAGCGGCGGGTACAGCTTCTGTATCCAGAACAGGGGCTGTCCGCCCGGCTTGGCGAAGTAGAGCTGCAGGTCGGAAACCTGGACGAGTCCATCGTAGAAGTCGGTGTCGATCGAGTGGAGGAAGTCCACCTCGCCGTTCTGGATCGCGGCCACGCGCACTTCCTGGTCCGGTATCTCGGTGGCGTCCAGCACGTCGAAATAGGCGATCTTGGCGCCGGAGGTGCTGTCGCCCGGCTCTTCACGGGGCACGTAGCTTTCGAACCTATCAAGCCGCAGCTTGTGAGTGACCTGCCACTCGGCGAAGATGTAGGGGCCGGAGCCGACGTGAGTAATCACCGGCTCGCTGCCGGGGATCATCGCTTCGTCGATGGGATGGATCACGGGTACGGGGCCGTCGCCCTTGCCGAGGGCGGGAATGAAGACGCCGTTGGGCTCGCTGAACTCGAACAGCATCGTCTTGTCGTCCACCTTCTCCGCCCGGGTCAGGGTGGGGTTGATGAACGGGCCGTAGGAGTCGGCGTTGCGCCAGCGGTCGAACGATGCGAGCACGTCCTCGACGGTGACGGGGCGGCCGTCGTGGAAGGACTGGCCGTCGCGCAGGGTCAGCACGAAGCGCTTGCCGCCGTCCTCGACGGACCAGGTGTCGAGCGCCTGCGGGTGCAGGGCGCCGTCCTTATCCCAGGCCAGCAGCGTGTCGTAGACCATAAACGACAGCCCGTTGACGAGGGCCAGGCTGCTGGTGGGGTCGGTGGTGGTGAAGCTGTGAGAGGGCACCCATCTGAGCGTGCCGCCGTACTTGTCGTCGGACGGCTCGGGCATGACCGCGGCGGCCTGGGTGGGCGTCGCCCGCGGGGCCGCGGGCATGGCCGTGGCCGCGGGGGCGGCGGGTATGGCCGTCGGAACAGGCGTCGGGTCGGGCTGCGCGGGCAACACGCCGCCAAGCGAGGGCGTGGGGGCGGCGGGAGGCGTCGCGGTGGGGGTAGGATCGGCCGGTTCCTCCGCCGATCCGCAGGCCACCACAAGCACGGACAGGAGCAGCACGGTTCCCACAATCCACAGAGCCTTGAGCTGCGTGCGTCTGAGTGAAATCACTGCATCCCCTCCTTGCGCTTGCGGCGCATCCAGCCAACTCCAGCGGATCGCATCCGCCCGGCCACGGCAAACCGCGCTTCTGTTTGGCGAAGTGTACTTCTCACAGGGGGCCACAGTCAAACTGACCGCGAGTGTGAAGGGACTGAGATGCCCGGGTTGTGTTAAGGTTCGGCCTGTGGCGCGAGGTGCGCAATAGGCGGCGCGAAGCTACCATCGGGGAGGGAGAACTGATGGACGACATTACATTCCAATCGGCGAAGAGTATTGCACAAGCGATTCGCGACAAGTCGGTGTCGGTGCGGGAGGTGGTGGACGCGCACCTGCGTCGCATCGAGGAGGTGAATCCCGTCCTCAACGCCGTGGTGCAGCTTGCGGCTGAGCGGGCGATGGACGAGGCGCGGGAGCTGGACGACGCGCTGGCGCGGGGCGAGGTGCGCGGTCCGCTGCACGGCGTACCAGTGACGATAAAGGACTCGTTCGACACCGAGGGCATCGTGTCCACGGGCGGGACGCTGGGACGCGCTAACTACGTGCCGGACCGGGACGCGACGCCGGTGGCGCGTCTGCGAGCGGCGGGCGCGGTGCTGCTGGGCAAGACGAACACGCCGGAGCTGACGATGGCGGCGGAGACGGACAACCTGGTTTACGGGCGCACGAACAACCCGTTCGACGTGTCCCGCACGCCGGGGGGCAGCAGCGGCGGCGCGGCGGCCATCATCACGGCGGGCGGGTCGCCGCTGGATCTGGGCACGGACACTGGCGGCAGCATCCGGTTCCCGTCCCACTACTGCGGCATCGCGGGCCTGAAACCCACGTCCGGGCGGGTGCCGCGCACGGGCCACGTCATCGGATACGACATGGGCGCGGCGCAGGCGCTGACCGTGGTGGGGCCGATGGCGCGCTACGTGGAGGACCTGGAGCTGGCGTTTCCCATCATCGCCGGTGCGGATTACCGCGACCCGCACATGGTGCCGATGCCTATAGGGGACCCGGGCGAGGTGGACCTGGCCGGGCTGCGCGTGGCGTACTACACCGAGGCGGTGGGCGCGACTCCGACGCCGGAGACGGCGCGCGCGGTACAGGACGCGGCGGCCGCGCTGGCCGACGCGGGAGCGACCACGACAGCGGAGGCGCCGGCGGCGCTGGCTGCCGGAGAGGAGCGGCTGATGTCGTTCATCGGGTCGGACAACTGGGCGTGGGGCGACCGGCTGCTGGAGCGTTTCGGCACGACGCAAGAGCACGCCTGGATAACGATGTGGAGAGGTATGGCGGAGCCGCTGGAAACGGGCGACTTCACGGCGCTGCTGGAGGAGATAGATCGCTTCCGGTCCGAGATGATCGAGTTCATGGAGATGCGCGACCTGATAGTGTGTCCCATCTCGGCGGGGCCGGCGCTGCTGCACGGCGCATCCTACGACGAGGAGCACATGCGCGGGCTGGGCTACTCAGGGGTGTACAACGTGACGGGCTGGCCGTCGGCGATAGTGCGCGTGGGGACGTCGCCGGAGGGCCTGCCGATAGGGGTGCAGATGGTGGCGCGCCCGTGGCGTGAGGACGTGTCGCTTGCGGCGGCGCGGGTGCTGGAGGCGGCGTTCGGGGGCTGGCGCGCGCCGGCCGGGGTGTAGGGGGGAGTGGGGTCGGTTCGAGACAGCTATAGTCGCATCATCCGTTGGGACGGATGCTTCGCTGAAACTCTAGTGACTCAACGACATGGTCTAGGCTCGGCATTAGAGTTGCGTTTGTTACTCCACGGTCTTCAAGCTCTCCCAGAAGTTCGCGAGTAAGGTTCGCTCTAAGCCTAACTTGCTTCACAGGAATACTATTGAACCAGGTTTGGGAGACGTTCTTGTTTGCAAGACGTCTGCCTGTCTGCCAAAACCTAGCCCTCTCCGCAATGGCCCTTTCCAAAGATAGGCTTGAGCCCTTTACCATCACGTCGTTTGCGCCCCGGTCGACGAGAAAGAATGCTGACTGCGCATGGAGATAGGGATTGTTGGCTCTAGCAACGCGAACTTCGCCTACCCTCTCAGGGTACCGGCCACCCACCCGATTGAGTGCCCGAATGAACCTGAGATCAATCACCCAAACGGCGACACCCTTTCTTCCCAATCCCCTTTTCCTCTTGTGCTTTTTGGGGTCCCATGCCGAGCTTGCCGCAAAATAGGCGGCTACAAGAGGGTCTTCCGTGAAATCAAGTAGCCGAGTAGGCATGCCATAGTGCTGTGCCAGCGCAAGAGTTTCAAGGTACTCCTCTCTTGGCCAACTGTACTGCCAGTCAGAGTCGTTGAAGACATCCCGTGGAGAGTTCTGCGACAAGAACCGTGCGCCTGCTTCGGTGATCTGCAATCCTGATGCGTCGGCTGTCCTTATGAACTCCTGAACAGCGCGGAACTCGGCTTCAGATTGAGGAACGGTTCGAATAGCCCCACCGACGTAAGCTTCATCCGCATAATCGTTCAACTCGCCACAGCGAAAAGCCTTCGGTAGAAGCAACCACTCACTCGATGCTTGTCCACGATAGGCCAGATCGCTACGTCTGGCTGAGTTCCAGTTGCCGGCACTGGGTAGCAGGTAATCGAGAAATCCACGAACTGACTTGGCATTGTGTACCGAATAGTCAGCTTCTACTTCTGTCTTAGACGTCGTCACTTCGCATTACTCGTGCACACTTGTGGTTGACGCCGCTTCCTCATCAGTGATTCTGAGGTATGGACCAGACATCTCTTTGCATTTTCTTGGCGACCTTGTCATTCTGACCGCGCACCATCTTGAGGTACCCAATTCTCCCAACCACATGATTCTCAAGTGCCTGCCTGCTCTGAATGACAGGGCGGTGTTCCTCTGAGTGAAGTACGTCGGCAGCATTTTGCCAACCATTCTGGGACCAATGGTGGATCAACGACCTCAAGCGACGAATGTACAACCTAGGCGGTGAGACACAAGCTTTGTTGACTACCAACCCCGTGCAGACTTGTCTAGTCCAGTAGCCTTGAAGCCTCGCCTTCTCGAAGTTTATCTGGAATCCGTGATCCCCAATAACATTAACGAGTTTGTCCCCGACAACGACTTGACTGGTCCCCCAAGCGTGTGGATATCTAGCAAGCTGCGGGGACATCTTACCTCGCCGGCGAGAGATTGTTATGTCATCCGCATAACGTGTGTACCAACAACCATATGACCTCGCAAGAGCCATTAGATCAGTGTCCATCCCAGCAGCCACGATGTTTGCGAGGATAGGCGACGAAGGACTTCCCTGCGGCAGTTGGGAACAGGAATTCGTGGCTAAAGCTGCTATCGCATTCGCGACCTCTGGGGTGAACGAATACGGAGCAGCAGCTAGTCTTCCATAAATCCTCTTGCGCGTAATGCTAGGGAAGAAGTTTTTCAAATCAATGTTCAGGACGTAATGGCTATCTCGGTGTTCCTTGGCATTTGTGACGATTGACCGGTCAGGGAGGAACCCGTGGACGGCTTGATGCGGCCGATATAGGAGCGACAATGACTCATGCATAACTCTCTGAAGGTACTTTAGCGTACGTGTTGGAGCTTCAATTATCCGCCCACCGCCATTGCGCCGCGGTATCGAGAATGTCTTGTAGATACGCCTCTTGTCGGCATGGTATGCATAGTAATTAAGCTGACGTGGATTTACTTCCCACAACGCCGCTAGGTCTTGTGCAGAACTAAGCTTGCTATATGCGTTAAGAGCCTGTCGCGTAGACATACCAACCCATTGCGGCCGGAGCGAGCCGGAGACACTAGGCATGTCTAAAGCCAGACGACACTTGGACAGTCTTCGAGGAATTGAAGATGGGCATACGGGGCAATTCCAACCGGAGGCCCAGAGACTTAGACTGAGACCTCTATCTTGAACTTACTGAGTGTGTGACCAGCGGTGGCAATTGGAGCACGTCGCCGGTACACGATCAGCGAAACGCTGTCGAATTCAATCGCCCCGTAGCCCAAGCGAGTGTAGCTAATGTGGTCATAAGATGTCAACCAAACAGATGCGGCGGAGACTGTGTCAGATTACTAGGCGCACCCAAAACCGTCCCTCTCGCAAACACCCTGCCCTGCGCTCGCCCACACCCGCTCACTCGGGCCCACGCACCCGAAAAAACCGTCAC
>DAOUJL010000044.1:0-2345 GCA_034422735.1 Dehalococcoidia bacterium
ACAACAACACGCCCAGGAAGTGCCTCAAATACCGCACCCCGGCGGAAATCTACAATGAACAGCTGTTGCACTTGAAATGTGAATCCAGCTTCCCGCTTTCGCGGGAATGACGAACGTTTGTGGTAATGATGACGAATCTTTGTGGTAATGATGGAGTAGGAGTAACTAGATGAGCACAGAGTCGCTGACGTCCGACCGGTTGGAGTTCGACGAGGCTATCGACGTCATCGAGGCGTACTACGAGCGGGGCTGGACCGACGGTCTGCCGATCGTGCCGCCCACCCTGGGGAGGGTGCGCCAGTTCGTAGACTACGTGGGCCGTTCGCCATCCGAGATCGTGGGGGCGGAGCCGACCAAGGGCCGGGTGATTACGCTGGAGAAGGTGGCGATAAACTCCGTCATGGCGGGCTGCCTTCCGGAGCACTTTCCGGTGGTGCTGGCGGCCATCGAGGCGATGAGCGAGCCGCAGTTCAACCTGCACGCCATGACGGTGAGCACCATGGGCGCGGCCGTGCTGGTCGTGGTGAACGGCCCTATCGCGAGGGACATCGGCATGAACTCCGGGGTGAGCGTGTTCGGCCCCGGCCACCGCGCGAACGCCGCCATAGGACGCGCCATCCGGTTGGTCATAATCAACGTCACCGGATCGGTGTCGGGCGTGCTGGACAAGGCGACGCTGGGCCACGCGGGCAAGTACACCTGGTGCGTAGCCGAGGCGGAGGACGTGAGTCCGTGGGCGCCGCTGCACGCGGACCGGGGCCTGTCGGAGAGCGACAGCGCGGTGTCCGTGTTCGCGGGGCTATCCCCCACACAGGTGAGCAACTCGCTGGGCCACGACCCGGCGACGATACTGAATAGTTTTGGCGACGCGCTGTTCTCGGTGGGTCCGGGCCAGGGCGAGCTGGTGGTGGTGCTGTGCCCGGAGCACATCGGCTACCTGCGGCAGCACGGCTGGAGCAAGCAGCAGGTGAAGGAGTTCCTGTTCGAGCGCTCGCAGCGCACCGCGTCGGAGTGGGTGGCCGCGGGCGGCATGGAGGGCGGCGCGGAGGGCGACGACCTGGTGGCAGTGGGCAGGAGTCCGGAGAGTTTTACCCTGGTGGTGGCCGGCGGCCCGGCGGGGGCGTTCTCGTCGATCATCCCGCTTTGGGGTGGCGGGTCGAACTCGCAGTCGGTGACGCGGCGGATCGAGGTTTAGGCGGGGGCAACCATACGCCGAACTGATGATGCCGTGATGTAGGGCGACACCTAGTCCATATGCCCAAGCCCACAGGCTGTTGATAACGAGGTCGCCCTGCTAGCGCAGCTTGTATCCGACGTAGGTTTCCGCCTCGATCATGGTTACGCTGGCAGATTCCCTAGGGATGACTCCGTACTGGGCCGAGACCGTCGGTAACTCCCCGTAGCCGGTTTCGGACGAACATCGAGGGGAGCGACGACAGCCTTCCCACGCGCCACGTCCCAATGCGCCGACACGTCGCCGAGCTAGAGGAAGAGATAGAACACCAATCCTACAAGAAGATATCCGCTTCTAACTCCTGCAGAACATCGGGAGTCTGCTTTAATGCGGGGACAAGATGTTGAATCGCGAATTCATCGCGACGATTTCCAAGATTGGGGATCTGAGTAGTCTTCTTGATGTACTCGAAGAGCTCTCGGCTCAACTGTTTAATGTCGTTGTACTCTGAACTACTACCAGCGCTGAGTTCGCGATACTTGTCCAAGAAACTAGGAACGAATTCCTTCTTGCCATTTGTGAGAAGGAAATTAGCCAATACCCTACAGTCATAAAGGTAATTCTCTAACTCTCGGCGACGCAACACCCGTAGACCTCCAGTAGTGTCCCAGATAATGGTGTAAGAAGGGGATTGTATAGAAGCAGACCATCGCGTCATCCTTACGGACGAACCAACATACCAGGTAAGGAGGACAACGATGGTCAGGGACAGCATGGACCTTTCGGAGCTATTGCGCAAGAGAGGTGCGGACGGTGACGTGGACTTCCTTCGCGAGGCGCTACAGGTGATGGTAGAGGGGATCATGGACGCCGAGGTCTCAGCCAGGATCGGCGCTGAGCATGGTGAACGCAGTCCAGACCGGCTGACCCATCGCAACGGGTACCGCACGCGTGCGTGGGACACGAGGGTCGGCACGATGGATCTGCGCATCCCCAAGCTGAGGGATGGTAGCTACTTCCCCTCTCTGCTGGAGCCTCGAAGGCGGAGTGAACGAGCCCTTCTGGCTGTGATCCAGCAGGCGTACATCGAGGGTGTATCGACGAGGCGTGTGGACGACTTGGTGAAGGCACTGGGGTGCGATGGCATCTCCAAGAGCCAGGTGTCTCGTAT
>DAOUJL010000045.1:0-6053 GCA_034422735.1 Dehalococcoidia bacterium
AAGCCTACAACAACACGCCCAGGAAGTGCCTCAAATACCGCACCCCGGCGGAAATCTACAATGAACAGCTGTTGCACTTGAAATGTGAATCCAGCTTCCCGCTTTCGCGGGAATGACGGATGGGGAAACACAATCTAGCATACTCAGATTGGCGCGGTACCAGGCCGCCCCTTTTCGAGAGGAGCCTAGCGATATGTTCAAACACGTTCTGGTGCCCCTGGACGGCTCGGACCTGGCGGAGGGCATTCTGCCCTACGTCGTGGGGATAGCCGGCGGCGTGGGCGCTCGGATTACGCTGCTTACGGTCGTGGACCCGGACATGCTGGAGGTCCCCACCTCGCTGAGGGGAGAGGCGTCCGGTCGAGGAATTCCGCCCGAGGAGCGGCGGCGCGCCGGAAGTCGCCGCCACGAGGCGAGTGGTCCGTTCGTGGAGCAGATTCTCGAGAACGTGGAGCGGCGCGCCGAGGCGAACCTGCGCGAGGTAGCGGAGCGTCTGCGGGAGCAGGGAGTCGAGGCCGAGGGTAAGATCGTGCTCGGAACGCCCGCGGAGCAGATAGCGCGGTCGGCCGAGGCCGAGGGATGCGACCTGATCGCCATGTCCACGCACGGCAGGAACCTGATAGCGCGGGGCGTGTTGGGCAGCGTGACCGACAAGGTAATCCACTCGGTGAGCGTTCCCGTGCTCACGATAACGCCCGAACGCGCCCGCAAGTACGAGCAGGACGCGAGCGGTGCTATGACCAGTCTGCTGGCGCCGCTGGACGGCTCCGAACTGGCCGAGAGCGTGCTGCCATACGTGGAGAGCCTGGCGCTGGCGATGTCGCTGAGGGTTACGCTGGTGAAGGCGCTGAGGCTGGACAACAGCTCGTCGGCGTACCTGGAGGGCATGGCCTACACGACGAACGCGAAGATCCAGTTGGAAGTGGAGCAGGAGTCCTCCGAGTACCTGGAGGAGGTGGCGGCGGCGCTTAGGGACAAGGGCGTCAAGGTGGGCACGAAGGTGCTCCTGGGCACGCCGGCGTCGGCAATCGCGGACTACTCCCACGAGATCGACTGCGACGTGATAGCGATGGCGACGCACGGGCGGTCCGGGCTCTCGCGCTGGGTGCTGGGCAGCGTGACGGAGACGCTGGTGCGGACGTCGGGCAGCCCGGTGCTGGTGGTGCCGCCGGGGGGGTAGGGGAACGCTTCGTTCACCCAGACCCTTCGGTGGGCTCAGGGCAGGCTCCTAGCTCTCTCCCATCAAAGGAGACGGGATCGTGCCCATCCCTCCACGACCTCCCTACTCGCGGGCCAGGAACTGGCGGACGCGGGTCTTGAGGGGCTCTTTGTCGTAGATGGCGTAGAGGGCGCTGGCCATGCGCGAGGGGTCGCCGAAGAAGAAGCGCTCGTAGAGGACCTGGCGCGAGCCGAATGCGCTGCACGCGACGTCCCACGCGAGACGGAAGAGGCGCACGCGCTCCTCGCCGGTGGCGGCGCCGGTGGCCAGGTAGCGTTCCAGGTCGGGCTCCAGTTCGCTGTCGAAGTCGGCCTCGGTGGGCAGCGCCATGAGGCTGCTCGAGCCCAGCAGTTGCAGTATCTCCACCATGCGAGGGTACATGCGCGGGAAGAGGTTGCGGGCCGCGTCCAGCGGCATTCGGGCGGGACAGGTGACGCCCCAGTCGTCCGGCGCGGCGTCGGCCTCTGAGGCGCGGAGACAGGCGCGCATCACCTCCAGGTCCAGGATGATCTCGGCTATGCGCTCCTGTACCTGCGGGGACTGCTCGGAGCCGAGCGTCTCGGCCACCAGGCAGGCCACGCCCAGCACGAACTCCGCCTTGGCGACGTTCTTGACGACGACCTGGTGCATCATGTGGACGACGGCGTTGGTGGCGGCGTAGCAGGTGTTGGCGAGCTCGACGTCGTCCAGCAGGAACAGCCGCTCCCAGGGCACCAGGACGTCGTCGAAGAAGACGATGGCGTCCATCTCCTCGAAGCGCGAGCCGAGCGGGTGGTCGAAGTGGGACCTGCCGAGGTCGAAGCTCTCGCGGCAGATGAACCTGAGACCGGGCTGGCCGCAGGGTATGGCGAACGAGAGGGCGAACTGCCCGGCGCCGGGGCCGGCCCGTAGCACCGTGGAGGGCGCGACGATGATCTCGTCCGAGATGGGGCCGAGGGTGGCGAGCACGCGCGCGCCCCTGACGACCACGCCCGCGTCCGTTTCCCGCACGGCGCGCAGGGAGACCTCCTCGTCGGTGCCGATTGTCGCCTGCGGCGAGCGGGTGCGTCGGACGTTGACGAGCGTGTGGGTAAGCGCGAGGTCGTTCTCGCGGACGTGCTCGTAGTAGCGGCGGATGTTCTGCGCGAACTCCGGGCGGTTGCGGGCGAAGAAGTCGGCGGCGGCGGCCTGGGCCATGAGGCTGCCGTTGAGGTAGTCGGGGGTGCGGCCCATCATGCCGCCGCTGTACCGCGCCCAGTGGGCCATCATGCGGCTGCGGCGCTCCAGGTCGTGCTGTGAGCGCGGCGCCAGGAACGACAGGCCAACGTCGTCGCCGGTCGTGGGCGACGGGTAGGTCATCTCGCCCTTCAGCTCCGGGGAGAGCTGCATGTCGTAGAGCGCGGCGAGGGAGCGCGCGCCTCGGCGGAACGCGGGATGGGACGTAACGTCGTCGACGCGCTCGCCGTCGATCCAGACCTCGCGCTCGGACCGGCGCAGGCCCTCCAGGTACTGATCGCCTCCGCGTGCGGGCATGGGCGCCTCCTGCTCGGTTGCTACCGCCGCGCTTGATGCGCGGCGCGACCTCGGCGTTTGTACGCGCGGGAGTGTACCAACGGGGGCGGGGTGAGTCCAGTGGGAACAGGGAGGGACAACGCACCCCCATCCTAACCTTCCCCCTGCGAGGGGGAAGGGACTTATCGGACTGGCTCCAGGCTGGGTGGGCGTTTTGACGGGCCGGCGGGCGCGCTGCTACACTCGGCGGCACCGCGGAGGACGCGGAATCACCGGCGAGGTGAAGAGGGATGATCGGAGTTTTGACACACCACTGGGCGAGGGAGGACAGGGTGGAGGAGGCGAGGCGGCTTCTGGACGGCAACGGGTTGGCGCAGAGCCGGGCGCCGGGGTTCCGCTCGCGCCAGACGCTGCTCTCGCTGAGCGACGCCACGAAGATAACGAGCATCGTCGTCTGGGACAGCAACGAGATATACGATGCCTGGCGGGCCAGCCCGGAGCGGGCTGAGGCCATGGCGGGGGCGGAGGAGCTTTGGGCGCGGCCGCCGGAGTCCGAGCGGTTCGAGGTGGCGGACTAGACTAGGAGCAATGCCAACGCAATAGGGGCGGTTCACGAACCGCCCCTACGCCCGTCTAGTGAGCGCCTTCACCAACGTTCGTTCAGAAGGCGCTCACGAGCCGTCTATTCCTTGGCGAGCAGTATCTGCAACACCTCGGGGGCGGCGCGCATGGCGCGCTCGCGGAGGACGTCGTCGGGCAGGCTGCCCAGCGGGTGGGGCACCACCACGAAGGGGTAGTCGGGGATTCCGCCTATCTTGGACATCGCCTTGCCGCTGGACACGAACGGCTCGGTGCAGATGACCGCCGCGGGGACTCCGTTCTTCTCGAACTCGATTCCGTCGTGCACACTGCACGATGAGCAGGAGCCTCAATCACCCGACGCGGTGATCACCACGTCGCACTGCTCGACCATCTCGTCCATGATGTGCTTGGGGCAGGGCCGCGAGGCGTTGCCCTTGTTGCGGACCACGACGTCCTTGAAGTCGTAGCGGTCGGCGAG
This sequence comes from Dehalococcoidia bacterium, assembly GCA_034422735.1. Taxonomy (GTDB): domain Bacteria; phylum Chloroflexota; class Dehalococcoidia; order Lucifugimonadales; family CATOSD01; genus CATOSD01. The sequence continues at coordinate 3,771 of DAOUJL010000045.1, forward strand.
AATCTCCTGGACCATTTCCAGAATCTCGGGGGAGTTGTGCTTGCCGTTGGCGAGCAGTCCCACCACCGTGCCGTCGAGCGTCTCGGGGCGGGGAGCGACTACCGCGTTGACGGGAATCGGCTCGACCGTGGGGTCCAGCACCTGCAACCTGGTTGCCGTAGCCATAGATGGGCCCTCCTTGCTGGCTTCGTGGGTATGCCGGTTGGTAGCCCATTATTACGCGAACGGGGGCGGATGGCAAGCACTTTTGCGGCAAGGGGCAGCGTGCTACCATGTCGGCACGAAAGCAAGAGTCAATCCGACAGCCCGTTCAAGACCCCCATCCTAACCTTCCCCCTGCGAGGGGGAAGGGACTTATCCTGAGGAGGCTGAAGATGTCCGACGCGCTCGAATACGGCCCGGTGAAGGTCACTTTCTGGTACGACTACATTTGACCGTGGTGCTACGTCGGCCTGGAGAGGGTCGACAGGTTGGCCGAGGAGTTCGACGTAACCGTCGAGGGCAAGGCGTTTCTGCTGCGGCCCGACATTCCCAAGGAGGGGCGCAAGAGGTCGCTGACGCCCGAGGAGCAGGGCGGCTCGCTGAATGAGCCGCTGCGATCCTATGCCGAGGAGGCGGGGCTGGTGATGCGCCGCTTTCCGCTGACGCCGTACACGCAGTACGCGCTGGAGGCGAGCGAGTACGCCAAGGAGTACGGGCAGTTCGACTCCGTGCACCGCGCGCTGTACCGGGCGTACTGGGAGGACGGGCACGACCTGGGCGACTTCGCGGTGCTGGAGCGGGTGGCGGGCGATTGCGGGCTGGACTGGCCGGAGCTGCGCGACCGGCTGGAGTCGCGGTACTACGAGACGGAGATCGCGAACCAGTTCCAGGAGGGCCTCAACCTCGGAATCAACGGCATTCCGGGCTTTCTGATGGGCAACATCCTGTTTACGGGCGCGCGTCCGTACAGCGTGTTCCGGGCGGTGATGGGCAAGTTGCGGGAGGCGGGCCAGCAGGGAGAGGCGCGGCCATGAGGACGAACACGACCAAGGCCAAGCTCCAGCAGAGAGGACACGCCATCGGCGCGATAGTGGGCGGATTCGCGCCCGACGTGGTGGAGCTGTTCGGCGCTATGGGGTTCGACTTCGTGATGATCGACTGCGAGCACGGGCCGATGTCGCTGTCCGAGGCGGAGCACATGACGCGGGCGGCTGAGGCGTTCGGCATCACGCCCATCGCGCGGATACCGGACCACGACGACGCGACGATTCTGCGCTTCCTCGACCGGGGACTGCAGGGGATCATCGTGCCGCACGTGAACACGCGCGAGCAGGCGGAGGGTATCGCGAGGGCCGCGCGGTACTATCCGCAGGGGCACCGCGGCGTCGGGGGCGGACGCGCGCACGACTACGGAGTCGGCGTGGGGCGCGACGAGTCCACGCGCCACGTGAACGAGCAGACGCTGGTGGTGTGCATGATCGAGGAGACGGAGGCGGTCGAGAACCTGGACGAGATTCTGACGGTGCCGGGCGTGGACGTGCTGCACGTGGCGGCCGGGGACCTGGGCCAGAGCATGGGCAATCCCGGGCCGCGCGAGGTGCGGCGGCTGATGGGCGAGACGATCCCGCGCATCAGGGCGGGCGGCAAGTTCGCCGGCGCGGGCGGCAACAACCCGGGCGACGCGGCGGGCGTGGCGGAGTTCATCCGGCTGGGCGCGAACTTCGTGACTATATCTGCGCACGGGCTGTTGCGGCTGGGCGCGGAGGGATTCATGGACGCGCTGCGGGGCGAGTTGGGGGAGTAGGGAGCATGGGAACGTTCAGCGTCGACGTGGAGATAGGCGACCCCGACGGTCGGGAGTTCGTGGTGGTGAACGCGCTGGTGGACACCGGCGCCACTTACTCCGCCGTGCCAGCGAGCCTGCTGAGGCGGTTGGGCGTGCAGCCTCGCGACGACCGGCGATTCAATCTCGCCGATGGGAGGACGACAATGCTCCCAGTAGGCGCGACTACCATGCGCTTGGCAGGCAAAGAGTGGCCTGTTCCGGTGATCTTCGCTCCGGAGGAAACGCGACCTCTGCTGGGAGCAACCGCCTTGGAGATTTTCAGCCTGGTCGTGGATCCGAACGAGGGCAGACTTGTTACCAGTAATGCCTTGCTTATGTGAGCGGTGGGATGGGGCGTCGGAGTGGATTCGTTAGACTCACAAACGAAGTGCAACATCTTGTTAAGGTGTTGCCATGCGAAGCTCTTATCACCAACTCACCATTGAAGAGCGGTGTGAAATGGCCCGACTACAAGC
>DAOUJL010000046.1:0-10932 GCA_034422735.1 Dehalococcoidia bacterium
GCTTGTAGTCGGGCCATTTCACACCGCTCTTCAATGGTGAGTTGGTGATAAGAGCTTCGCATGGCAACACCTTAACAAGATGTTGCACTTCGTTTGTGAGTCTAACGAATCCAACGGGCTGGGACTCGCGTCACAAGGTCTCCTAGGTATCGGAGGCAATCTCCGTTGCCGCTGGGGCACTGGCCGCCATCCGCCCAGCACGACGTACCCAGACGCACGGCCCGCATTTGACGCCATGCCGGTGCGTCGCTACCATTGGGAGCGAGCGGCCGGGCGCTGGATGCCACGCACTCCAGCCTCGGCTACGCACCCGAAAACCGGAGGGCACCCCCGTGAGCGACGACGTTGTCAGGTGGCCCCGCGTTAGGGAGATTCTCGAATCGGTCATGGAGCGCTGGGAGCGCCGCGAAGGCCGCAAGGGGATGCTGGGCATACACGATTACCACTGGGACAGCCCCGAGCACCTCGCCAACGACGAATCCATGGGCAAGGTGTTCATCGAGCCTGGCGTGCCGGGCGAGGAGACCAACCTCATAATCTCTCTCAGGCGCGGATTCGGCACCATTCCACGCATGCCTATGAGCGGGCCGTTCGTCAAGGAGGAGGAGATTCAGGAGGTGGTGCGCTGGATCGACGCCGGTATGCCCGAGTAGGAGACCCCCGCCATGACCGATAGGCCCTCCACGTCCGTCGAGCTTAGCTGGCAGGGCGGCTATAAGTTCGCCTCGTCGGACACTCACGGCCACTCGGTAACGGTCGACGCGCCCGTGAGCGACGGCGACGAGTTCGAGGGCATGATGCCCGGCGGACTGCTGCTCACGAGCCTGGCGGGTTGCAGTGGGATAGACGTGGTGAACATCCTGCGCCGGCAGCGCCAGAATGTTACCGCGCTGGAGATAAGCGTGACGGGATACCAGCAGCCCGATCCGCCGTGGACCTACGAGAACGTCGAACTGCGCTACGTGGTGAGAGGCAAGGATCTCAGAGAGGCGCTGGTCGAGCGCGCTATCAAGCTGTCGGAGGAGAAGTACTGCTCAGTCGGCGCGACGCTCTCGGGTCGCTGCGAGATTACCAGCACCTACGAGATTGTGGAAGATGACGGCTGACTGTCCATCGCGGATTATCATCTCCTACTCACGGTCTGACCGTTGATCACCATCTACTATCAGGGCCACGCTCAGACGCTGGACATGGTACGCGGCGTGGCATCGGGCCACCACGACACGGCGCTATCGGACCACGGACGGCGTCAGGCCGCCACCGTCCTCCGCGCCGCATACGAGGGCGTTGCGTTCGACGCGGTCTACACCTCCGATACCCGGCGCGCGTACGACACCGCCAGGCTCATGCTGAACGGACAGACACTGGATATCACACAGGACGCGCGGCTCAGGGAGTGCGACTACGGCGACATGACGGGCGGGCCGCGGGCCGAAGTGGAGGCGCTGCGGCCAAGCCACCTGCGCGAGCCGTTTCCGAACGGCGAGAGCTATGACCAGGTGATGCAACGGATGAGGCAGTTCGTCGAACAGATCGCGAGCGCCGAGCGCGGCAGGACACTGCTGGTGGTGGGCCACTTCGCGACGTACATGGGCCTGGAGCACATTGTGAACGGCGTGCCGCCCGAAACCGCGCTCAAGTCAAAGTCCCACGGCCGCGGCGTGTACAAGCTGCCCCCAACCTAACCACTAAGGAGTCTCCACATGACCGACCTGACCCGCGAACAACTGGACGCCATAGGCAACATCCCCTCTTGCGCCATCGCCAACGCCATAGAGACTTTCGACATACAGGGCCGCGACGAAGGGTTCATGCTGCCGCACGTGGGCAGCATCTTCCCCGAGCTCGGCAACATGATAGGCTACGCCGTGACCGGCATCATCACCGCCAGCGCGCCGCCGTCGCCGCACATGAGGATAGCCCGCACCGAGTGGGTGGACTACGTTCTCTCCATTCCAGAGCCGCGCGTGATAGTGCTGCACGATCTGGACTATCCCGACGTCATCGGTTCGTACTGGGGCGAGGTGCAAAGCAACGTCCACAAGGCTTTGGGCGCGGTCGGCACCGTGACCGACGGCGGCGTGCGAGACTTGGACGAGATGCGAGACCTGGGCTTCTTTGCCTTCGCCAGCGAAGTGCTGGTGTCCCACGCCTACGTCCACATGGTAGAGTACGGCGTCCCCGTGCAGGTGGGCGGCCTCACCGTCGAGCCCGGCGACATCATCATGGGCGACCAGCACGGCGTGCTGACCATCCCCCGGGAAATCGCCGCCGACATCCCGCAAGCCGTAGCCGACGTCGAAAAGGACGAGCGCGTAATCATAGACTTCTGCCAGTCGCCCGACTTCACAACCGAGGGCCTGAAGGAGCTGCTGGCGGGGCGTTACTAGTCGAATCGAGGTAGAAATCCATGTCTGACAACTACAAGGTGGTGTTCATAACCTGGTTTCCCCAGCAGGCGATCGACGCGGTGCTGTCGTACCAACCGGAGGGCTTTACGACGACGGTGTTGAGGAGCCGCGAGACTTCCGAGGAGGACCAGGTGGAGGCACTCAGGGACGCCGACTTCCTGATCCTGTACGGCGGTACGCCCAGCGAGAAGGCGTTCCGCGCCGCCACGCGCCTTAAGCTGGTGCAGCTACTGGCGGCCGGCTACGACGCCATGGACCTGGACCTGCTGAGCGAGCTCGAGATTCCGTGCGCCAACAACGGCGGCGCGAACTCCTGGTCTGTCGCGGACCACGCCGTGCTGCTGATGCTGTCGGTCTACAAGCTGCTGCCTCAGACGTACAACTCGGTGCGCGATGCGCGCTGGCGCGGTCCCATCACCGCCGTGAACGCGTTCGAAATGGCAAACAAGCTGGTGGGCATAATCGGGCTGGGCAACATCGGCCGGCGCGTGGCTCAGCGCGTCCAGGGATTCGACGCGAAGGTGCAGTACTACGACAAGTACCCGCTACCGCCGGAACGGGAGCGCGAGCTGAACGTCTCCCGCGTCTCGCTCGACGAGCTGTTCCGCACGTCGGACATAATCACCTGCCACACCAACCTGACGTCCGAGACGTACCACGTAGTCAACCGCGAGCGGCTGGCCACGATGAAGCCGACGGCGGTCGTCATCAACACCAGCCGGGGCCCGGTGATCGACGAACCCGCGTTGATAGAGTCGCTACAGCAGGGCCGCATAGCCGGCGCAGGCCTCGACGTGTTCGAGAAGGAGCCGGTAGACCCTAACAATCCGCTGCTAACCATGGACAACGTGGTGGTGACTCCGCACAGCGCGGGCACCACCTGGGACGCGGTGTTCCGGCGCGCCGAGTTCGCCTACGGCAACATCGAGCGCGTGGCCAACGGCGACGAGCCGCTGGCCGTGGTGAAGGACTACACCGGCTAGCCACAGGCGCCAGTGAAGGAGATGAGAGTGGGAACCTACAGAATGTACACCGGCGACGACGGCGAAACGCACTGGGAGGCAGTGGAGCTTGGGGACGCGCCGGGCTGGACCTCCGGGCTGGACACCGTGGACATCACCTTCCGCGAGATCCCGGCGGGCAACTTCGTCGACTGGCACCCGGCGCCGCGCCGCCAATTCGTCATCATCTTATCTGGACAACTGGAGATTGGCTTCAGCGATGGCACCACCAAGGTGTTCGGTCCGGGCGACGCGCGACTGGTGGAGGACACCACCGGCAGGGGCCACACCACCGGCGTCCACGGCGACGCGCCCTGCGTGACCGCCACCGTCCCGCTGGCCTAGCGCCATACGAGGCTGACCATGACCGAGTTTCTCTGCTACGACGACAGCTACCTCAGGGAGTTCGACGCCACCGTCACGGCCGTAACTTCCGCGGGCGTGGTGCTGGACCGCTCCGCCTTCTACCCGGGCGGCGGGGGCCAGCCCTCCGACACCGGCATGCTGGGCGTGGGCGACGAGCTGTACGCCGTCAAGCGCGTCTCGCGCCAGGACGGCCAGCAGGTGCACCAGATCGACGGCCCCGACAGGCCGGAGGTCGGCGCACAGGTGAAGGGCGTGCTCGACTGGGAGCGACGCTACCAGCTCATGCGCACGCACACCGCCCTCCACGTGTTGTGCGGCGTGGTCTGGCGCGACTACGGCGCACAGGTGACGGGCGGCAACATGGAGCCGCTGACCGCCAGGATGGACTTCGAGTTCGATCGCATGTCCGCGGAGTTCGCCGCCGAGGTCGAGGCGCTCATAAACAAGGAGGTCGAGGCGGCCCGTCCCGTCGAGGTACGCTCCCTGTCCCGTGAGGAGGCCTTCAAGATTCCCGACCTCATCCGCACCAAGATCAACCTGCTTCCACCCGCGATCAAGCAGGTCCGCATCGTCGACATCGTGGGGTTGGACCTGCAGGCCGACGGCGGCACCCACGTCGCCAACACCAGCGAGGTGGGGTACATTCGCGTGGTCGGCCACGAGAGCAAGGGGCGCATCAACAAGCGGCTGCGAATCGCGGTGAGCTGAGGTCTTTCGGCGCCGACCCGGCGCCGAGACGCTTGCAGAGACGGGCTTGCTGCCGCGTTTGTCAAAAGCGGCCCTTGCCACTACACTTACCCCCATCAACCACACTCCCCAGGCATTCGCGCAGAGCGCAGAAACGCCCTCGTCCCAGGAGGACTCCCCCATGGCAAACCAACCTTTCAGCTTCGAAGACTCCTTTGCGTCGTCCACGCCGCCGGCGCGGCCCCGCGCGGCGGTGCGCCGCGGCAAGTACGACTTCGCCGTCGCCTACGCCGACCCGCCGTCGGTGCCCCTGGACGGCCTGCTCGACTCGCTGGCGTCCGCGTTCCGGGACGAGGGCCAGGACCTGGCCGTCTACCCGAACCCGCAGGGCTACCCGCCTCTGCGCGAGTACATCGCCGCCAAGCTCCAGAGCAACCGTGACATGCGCGTAGGCCCGGACGACATCCTCGTCGGCGGCGGTTCCGGCGAGCCCATCGGCCTGCTTATCGAGACGCTGATCGACCCCGGCGACGTGGTGCTCACCGAGAACTGGGTTTATGGCGGCACGCTCAACACGCTGCGCCGCTTCCGCGCCGACATACGCGGCGTCGAGTGCGACGACGAAGGCTTCGTGCCCGACGCGCTGGAGGGCGCTCTGCAGAAGGCCGTGGGCGAGGGCAAGCGGCCCAAGTTCATCTACGCCATACCCACGTTCCAGAACCCGCAGGGCTGGACCATGACGCTCGAGCGCCGCAAAGAGGTCGTCCGCCTGTCACAGGAGTACGGCGTGCCCATACTGGAGGACGATTGCTACGCCGACCTGCGCTTCGAGGGTGAGGACGTGACCTCGCTCCACGCGCTCGACGACACCGGCCGCGTCATGTACGTCGCCTCGTTCTCCAAGATCATCGCTCCGGGCGTTCGCATGGGCTACATGGCCGCGCCGCCCGAGGTGCTGGCCAGGGCGCAGCTCGTGAAGCAGGGCGGCGGCGCGAACCAGCTCGCCGCGCTCACCGTGCACCGCTACGCCACCACCGGGCTTGAGGCCCACATAGAGGATCTGAAGGGCATTCTGCGCACCAAGCGAGACGCCATGCTCGCCGCGCTCGGTGAGAACTTCGGCTCGGCGGCCACCTGGAGCAAACCCGAAGGCGGCATGTACATCTGGGGCCGGATGCCGGAGGACGCCGACCTGGTGAGCGTGCAGCAGAAGGTGATGGACGACGCCGACGTGGGCTACCACACCGGCGTCCAGTACGCGCCCGACGGCGTGTCGGGGAAGAACTACTTCCGCCTGTGCTTCGGCTACAACACTCCCGAGGAGATCCACGAGGGCGTGGCCAAATTCGCCGAGGTGCTGGACGGCGAGGGACTGCTAAGAGGCTAGCCGTGCGTATTTGCAGCTTCCTGCCCAGCGCGACGGAGATAGTCTACGCTCTCGGACTGGGCGACAGTCTGTACGGCGTAAGCCACGAGTGCGACTACCCGGAGCAGGCCCGCGCCAAGCCCAGGGTGGTGACGAGCAAGATCGACTCCGACCGGCTGGGCAGCGCGGAGATCGACCGGCTCGTCTCGGACCTGATGAGCAGGGGCGAGCCGCTGTACGAGGTGGACGCCGCCGCGCTGGAACGCGCCCGCCCCGATCTCGTCATCACGCAGGAGCTCTGCGAAGTGTGCGCCGTTTCGCTTGACGACGTACAGGCGGCGGTGGCCGGTCTGCCGGACGCGCCGCAAGTCGTTTCGTTGGACCCCCACGGTGTCGACGACGTGCTCGCGGACGTAGTTCGCGTCGGGCGGGCAGCGGGTGTGGAGGACGAGGCCGAGCAGGTGGCGGCGGCCGCCCGGGAGCGGCTGGATCGCGTGCGCGCCGCCGTCGCCCAATCCCGAACCCCACCAAAGGTCGTCTGCGTCGAGTGGCTCGACCCGCTCATCGTGGCCGGCCACTGGGTGCCCGAGATGGTCGCGCTTGCCGGTGGCGTGGACGGCCTGGCACAGCCGGGCGGCCCGTCGCGGCGAGTCGAGTTCGACGAACTGGCCGCCTGCGACCCGGACGTGCTGGTGCTCATGCCATGCGGCATGGACGCCGACCGCGCGGCGTCGGAGTTCGACAGCCTGCCGGACCGCGACCGGTGGCAGGGACTGTCGGCGTGGAGTTCAGGCGCGGTGTACGCCGTCGACTCCGGCAGCCTGTTCAGCCGCAGCGGTCCTCGGCTGGTGGACGGCGTGGAGCTGCTCGCCGCCATCCTGCACCCGCAGGCGTTCGGCGCGCCCGCGCACGATGTGCGCCGCGTGGCCGAGGGCCCCTAGCCGGCGGCCATACCCTACTGCCTGCTGAAGCGGGACCTGAGCTGCTGGGTGACCTGCTTCCGCAGCTCTTCCCCCTCGCGTCGCAGAAGGTCCAACTCCGTCTCGAGGCGCCTGGACGTCGAAGGCTCGGCCAGCAGCGCCTGCTTCTCCTCCAGGCTCGCCTGGAGCATTCCGCCGATGAAGTAGGACAGGTCGAGCGGGTCTGAGGGCAGCTGGGACTCCCGCACCCACCCGCCGTTGAGACCGTAGCGCAGCCGCACGTGCTCGGTGGCCGCCTTGCGAATCTGCGCCATCTCGGTGGGCGGCACGTCCACCTCCTCCTCATCTGCGAGCAGCCTGACGTCCGCGGCCAGGTAGGGGCGCTGCTGTGAGACCGCCACTATCTCGAAACGCTCGCGTCCGAATATCGAGATGAAGAAGCGGTCGCCGGAAACGCGGTTCACGTGCACGATGTCCGCGACCGTGCCCACCACGTGCGGCGTCGCCGGCTCGCCTACCTCAACACCCTCCTTGATGAGCGTGACGCCGAACCTGGAGTCGCGGTCCAGGCAGTCCCTCAACATCTGCTTGTAGCGCTCCTCGAATATCTGAAGCGGTATCGTGGTGTTTGGGAACATCACCACGTTCAGAGGGAAGAGGGGCAGGCGGACAATCTCGTCGGGCATCGAATTGGCGGCTCCTGCGGGTATTGTGCGAGTATATAGCGCGTGGACGCATGTTGCCAATGTGGGCGGCGTAGTCCCCCTCACCTCAATCCTCTCCCACCAGGGGAGAGGAGGCCACCGTTGTGACGGGAGGTTTAGCGACTTGACGCCATTGATGAGCCTCAGCGTGAGGAAGCGGTTCGCCGGGTTCGAGCTGGACTGCGAGGCGGAGTTCGCGCCCGGCGTGACGGCGATCTTCGGGCCGTCCGGCAGCGGCAAGACGACGCTGCTCAACTGCATCGCCGGCCTGGTTGCGCCGGACGATGGCGAGATCGAGGCGATGGGCCGCGTGGTGTTCTCCGGCGCGCTCCGCCGGAACGAGCCGCCGGAGCGCAGGCGCTTCGGCTACGTGTTCCAGGACTCGGCGCTGTTTCCGCACATGAGCGTGCGGGACAACATCAGCTACGGCTACAAGCTCACGCCCAATCATCTGCGCAGGACCGAACCATCGACGCTGGCCGAGCTGTTCGGGCTGGGCGCGTTGATGGACCGGCGCGTCGGGGGCCTGTCCGGCGGGGAGCGTCAGCGCGTGGCGCTGGCGCGGGCGCTGGCGGTTTCGCCGGAGCTGCTGCTGCTCGACGAGCCGCTCGCCTCGCTGGACGCCGGATTCCGGGGGGTGATCATCAAGCACCTGAAGAGCGTCCGGCGCGAGTTGGGAACGTCCATGATCTACGTGTCCCACTCGATCTCGGAGGTGTCGGCGCTGGCGGACACGACGCTGGTGCTGGTCGACGGGCGGAAGGCGGTGCACGACGAGACGCCGCGGGTGGTGGTGCATCCCGCGATAGCGGACTTCGCGGACTACAACGCGCTGGAGAACCTGCTCGAGGCCAGGGTGGAGACGACGGGCGCGGGCGACGGGCTGGCGGAGCTGGGGGTCGGCAAGGCGCGGCTGGTGGCCCGGGCCGACGGCAGGCGGGAGGGCGAGGTGGTGACGGCGTCGATCCGGGCGGGCGATGTGATTCTGACGACCAACCCTCCATCCAGGATGAGCGCCCGCAACGTGATTCCGGCAGTCATCGAGGAGATTCACGCGCTGTCGCGCGGCGGCAGGGTGCTGGTTTACTGCGACGTGGGCGAGCGGTTGATGGTGGAAATCACGGCGGGGGCGCTCGATGAGCTCGGCCTGAGTCCGGGTCTGGACGTGCACCTTATCATCAAGGCCAACAGCATCTGGGTGCACGCGCGCTGACCTTCCACTGTGCCGGCGCGCCGTCATTAGACAGGAGAGCCGCCTTGAAGGCGGCTCCGCTGTTTCTGCCGTCGGTTGTGGTGGCTTTAGCCGGTGGGTTCCTGCTCCTGTTCGCCCTCGCCGAGGTTTTCCAGGTTGAGCGTGTTCAGGAACGGCTCGAAGGCCGACATTCGCGACACCTCGTCGGCGGTAACCGGGGTGGCCGGCTGCTGCTCGCGGCCCGTCACCACGGCCTTGCCCGTCTCCATGTCCATCTGGACGCCGCCCTTCTTGAGCACCGACTCCTCGGCGTAGATGGGCGACTCCGAGCGAACGGCCAGCGCGATGGCGTCGCTGGGTCGCGAGTCCACCTCCAGCGTGCCGCCGCTGTGGGTCAGCACTATCTTGGCGTAGAAGGTGTCGTCGGTCAGGTCGGACACCACGATGTGATCTACGGAGGCGCCCAGGTTGTCGATGACCGATCCCAGCAGGTCGTGGGTGAGCGGTCGAGGCACGGACACCTCCTGGAGCTTCAGCGCGATGGAGTCGGCCTCGTTGGGCCCAATCCAAATTGGGAGGTAGCTGTCCGACCCCTTCGCGCGCAAGATCACAACGCGCTGGTAGTTCTGCATGCTTACGCGGATGCTGTCAATGACCATTTCGTGCATTTCCAGTTCCTCCCGGTTGTCTTCCAACCAGCCCCGTTCTCAGGTTAGGCGCCATTTTATGGGTACGATTTTGCCTATGTCAACGCGCTGCGGCGCAAATTAGGTCAAGTTTCGAGCAGTTCTCGCTACCTGCCTGGCTCGCTTTTCCAGCGCCGACCTCGCCATCAGGGTGCGGCGCTCGCATCGCAGGCAGCGCAGGCCGATGTCGGCTCCGAGCCTCACGACCTCCCATTCGAAGCCGCCGCACGGGTGCGCTTTCTTCAGCCGGACGACGTCGCCCATGCGAAGCTCTAGCACCATCCGGCTCCTTCCCGGGCCAGCACGGCGTTGATGTCGTCGCGCAGCCGCGAGGCCGCTGCCCTGGCCGCCTCGGCGAAGTCGCCGGCGCGGCGGGAGGCGTAGGTTACGCCGCGCGACGAGGAGATCATCAGGTTGGGGCGGTCGCCGTCCAGTCCGAACTTCACCGACTGCTCAAGGTCTCCCCCCTGGGCGCCGACGCCGGGCACCAGCAGCGGCATACCGGCGCAGTGCGCCCGCACCGCCTCCAGTTCCCGCGGGTAGGTGGCTCCGACCACCAGGCCGACGTTGCCGCGCGTGTTCCAGCCGGACGCGCGCTTCGCCATCAGCTCGTACAGCGGCATGCCGCCGTCATCGGCGGAGCGCAGGTCCTGGAAGTCGTCCGCGCCCGGGTTCGACGAGCGGCACCAGACGATCACGCCCTTGTCGGCGTAGTCCAGGAAGGGCTCGAGGGAGTCGCCGCCGGCGTAGGCGTTCACGGTCGCGGCGTCGAAGCCCCACACGTCGAAGAGCGCCTTGGCGTAGCGCTCGTTGGTCGAGTCGATGTCGCCGCGCTTGGAGTCGCCCACCAGGACGACGTCCGGGGCGGCATCGCGGATGTGGTCGATGGTGCGCTCCAGCGCGTCGAACCCCTCGCGGCCCAGCGCCTCGTAGAAGGGCAGGTTGGGCTTGTAGGCGCAGACGAGGTCGCGGGTGGCGTCAACTATGGCGCGGTTGAACGCGGCCACGTCCCGGACCGCCATCAGAGCCGGGTCGGGGTCCAGGCCCACACAGAGCAGGCTGCGGTTGGCGGCGGAGGCCGCGGCGAGCTTTTCTACGAAGCTTTTCATATCGTCCCTCAATTCCACACTACGCCTATGGAGTTGGCGTAGTCAACCCCGCTGATTCGGCCGCTGCGGCCGCTGAGCGGGGCCACTGGACGCTCGAGGGATGGCGTTAGCGGCGAAAAGTGTGGCATTCTGATGCATTCCGTTGCATTCGTAGCTGGGAGACTCGGGCATTTCGTCCCCTGGGAGAGCCGGATTGTGCGATTCTGTGACCTGAAGGGGCGAAAATGTGACAGAAATGGAGCAGCAGACCGGAGCGCCGGCCGGGGTGGTAGAGGCTGGCTATTGGGTTGTGAAGGTGCGTTGTGGAGGGAGAGTAGCACGTACGTGCGGGCGAATCAAGGGGGTTGGGGAAACCCAGATCCACCGCCTAGTTGCAGAAGAAGGCCTCGTTGGAGCCGGCTGTAAAGCCGGCTATGATGGTAGTGAACAACAACAAGCCATCACCAACGAGGTGCGACTATTATGCAGCAGGGAACGCTTCCTTTCCACT
>DAOUJL010000047.1:0-41703 GCA_034422735.1 Dehalococcoidia bacterium
TAGTCCAAGCCTACAACAACACGCCCAGGAAGTGCCTCAAATACCGCACCCCGGCGGAAATCTACAATGAACAGCTGTTGCACTTGAAATGTGAATCCAGCTTCCCGTTTTCATGGGAATGACGGATGGGGGTGCGATGGCTATTGCAAAGCGCATGTCCTGATGGGATGATGCGGTCATGCCGGTACAGATTACGATAAGAGACGTCCCCGAGGAAGTTCGCGACAAGCTCGCTGCGCGGGCAGCACTTCAACGCCAATCCATGCAGGAGTTCTTGCGTGGAGAGTTGGAGCGCATCGCGTCGCGGCCGTCCATAGCCGCGTGGCTGCAGGGAGTCAGGGACCGCAAGGCTGTGGCGGGAACGCGTGTGCAACCGTCCAGTATCCTTCGCGCCCGTGACGGCGGGCGTGAGTGACTACACGACGCGCCGGCACACCACCACCAGGACTAGCAGGGTGAAGACCAGCCCGGCCAGCATGGTTGCGGCCTTCCTCCCAGTTACCGGCCTTATGTAGATGAAGTAGGCGTAGGTGAGCGCGGCGAGTATCGCGAGGATTACAAGCTCCCGCATGTCACCCGTCCCTTCGTTGCTCCCGCCAGTGCCGGGCCCGCCGTGAACGTCTTTTCCTTCGTTGCCCCTTACGCAGTGGGCAGGGGCCGGTAGGGCTCGACCCGTATTCTGTCCTCACCCTTGCGCGCTTGGGCCAGATCGTATGCGGTCTGGCGGCTCAACCAGAAGTCCGCGCTGGACCATCTGGCCTTCTCCAGGCGTATGGCCATGTCGGGCGAGATCGCCGCGTGGCCGTTCAACACCCGCGAGGTACTCTTCGACGATCGAGGTGAGTTTGGCGGTGTTTGCGGGCATGTTCGTAGTCTAGCGCAATTGACCGATTCGCGCGCCAACTGTAGCATGGTATGTTGGCAGTCGGCGACGGCGTGCCTACGGCCTGGCGCTTGTCCGACAGCCAGGTCTTCACGCACCCCCATCCCCCGCTTTCGCGGGGGCAGGCTCTAACCTTCCCCTGCGAGGGGGGAGGGGACTTGGCGGATAGGCTCAGGAGGATATGACATGGCAAACTCAGCGAGGTTTGGTCTGACGCTGTCGAACAGGGGTGTGTTGCTGGGGCTGACGACTCCGGCCGAACTGCTCGAAATGGCGGAGGCCGCCGATTCCTCGGGCGCCTTCGCTCACGTCTGGGTGGGCGACCAGATCATGGCCAAGCCCAGGATGGAGTCGATAGTGCTGATGGCCGGCATCGCCGCCCGCACCAAGTCGGTGAGGATCGGGCCGGCCTGCATGGCGAGTTTCCCGTCGCGACACCCGGTCGTGCTGGCCTACCAGTGGGCCAGCCTGGACCAGCTATCCGACGGCCGAATGATAATGGCCGCCTGCATGGGCGTTCCGGAGTCCCAGAATCTCGCCCGAATCGAGCTGCAGAACATGGGCATAGCGAACAGGGAGCGCGGCCCAAGGCTGGAAGAGGGCATAACGATCCTGCGCAGGCTCTGGGCCGAGGAGAGCGTTACGTTCGAGGGGAGATTCTACGAACTGGAGGAAGCGTTCGTGCAGCCCAAGCCGGTGCAGGAGCCGCCGCCCATCTGGGTGATAGGCACTCCGAGACTCGGCGTCACGGACGCGCGCGTGACGGAGCGCAACCTGCGAAGGGTCGCGAGGCTCGGGGACGGCTGGATGACGACCGCCTGGCCGCCCGCCGACTTCGCGGAGCTTCGAGGCCGGATTCTGGAGTACGCGGCCGACTACGACAGGAGCTTCGACGACCTGCCGTGCTCCCTGTACTACAACATCAACATCAACGATGACCGCGACGCCGCAATCGAGGAATCGAAGAGGTACCTAGAGGGCTACTACGCGCCCCAGACTTACACCAGGGAGGCGGTGGAGGGTTGGGTGGCCTGCGGCCCTCCCGAGCAGTGCGTCGAACAGCTCCAGGGCTTCGTAGACGCGGGCGCCACGGACATACTGCTGCGCTTCCCGAGCTGGGACCAACAGACCCAGTTCAGGAGGTGCGTCGAGGAGGTTCTGCCCCACCTGACGTAGGGAGGCCGGAGTCGACGCCATCGCGCCTCGCACTCCCCAGTCCCGGCGCCTTTTGGCAGACATCGAGGCGGTGTTCGAGCTAAGAGGGCAATATTCGAGATGTGGCAAAGACAAGACCCAGTTTTTACTTGAAACAAGTCTTGACAATACAATCTGACGATTATATCTTTGAGCGAGAAACTTGGAGGTGCATTTGTGAAACCCCTATCTAGGCGGTCAAGAAACGACAGGAAGCCGATATCGGCTGTTTGGAAGTACCTAGGAGCCATGGCTCTCATGGTCGCCATGGCGTTCGCGGTCTCCGCTTGTACCGGAGACCAAGGCCCGACCGGGCCGACGGGGCCGGCGGGGCCGACGGGGCCTCAGGGCAACCCAGGGCCGGCAGGGCCTCAGGGCAACCCAGGGCCGGTAGGGCCGCAGGGGCCGGAGGGGTCAGTAGGGCCTGCAGGGCCGCAGGGGCCGGCCGGTGGACCACAGGGACCACAGGGACCCAGGGGTGACCAGGGCGAACAAGGCCCGCAAGGACCGCAGGGGCAACAGGGACCGCCCGGACCGCAGGGACCGAAGGGAGAGGACGGCGCCCCCGGAGGGCCGCCGGGACCGCGGGGAGAGCAGGGGCCGATCGGAGCGCAGGGCCTTACCGGAGACCCCGGTGAAAAGGGCGACACAGGCGCACAGGGACCGCAGGGCGTAGTGGGACCGGCAGGGGCCGCCGGAGAGCAGGGGCCGCCCGGACCACAGGGGCAAAAGGGTGATCAAGGAGATACCGGACCGCGAGGAGCGCAAGGTGCACAGGGGCCGGCAGGACCCATCGGACCGCAGGGACCGGCAGGGCAGCGTGGAGTCGCGGGGCCCCAGGGCGACCAGGGACCTCACGGACCCCAGGGCCTACAGGGCGTGCCGGGAGTATCCAACCTCACTGTCGCGACAAACAGCCAGAGTAGCAGCGCCGACAAGACGGTAGAGACGACATGTGGCAGCGACGATTTGTTCGCCATCGGTGGTGGAGCGAGCGTGAGCGGCGACACGGGAGGGGCCGTAGCCATAGTGGTAACACAGCCAGCGGGCGTGGTGGCGGGAGAGATTCCCGGGGGATGGACCGCAACTGCCGTGGAGATCAACCCGACCAATGCGGAATGGACACTGACCGTCTATGCCGTTTGCGCCGAGGTTAACTAGCAGACAGCAGGGACAACCCCGGACGGGTCCGAGCGGCCCAGGATAAGGGCCGCTCGGATAATCCATCGAGGTTCCCAGAGGAGTCCCTCACACGTGCATGCGTGTGGGGGACTTCTTTACGTTTGGGGATCCGACGACTAACCCCGCGAACGGGGCACGGGTGGTGTTCAGCGGCGGCGACCGTGGCCGAGCGGGGTGGGTGGCAATTGGGTGGGGGCTGTGGTACCCCCGGCGGGACTCGAACCCACGCGCCTAGCTCCGGAGGCTAGCGCTCTATCCTCTGAGCTACGGGGGCGTATCTACTCAACTATAGCAGGCGCCCGCTCCGCCAACAAGCGGAACCGCGGCGTCGGGCAGGGGCTAAGGCGGCACCCCCATCCTAACCTTTCCCCTGCGAGGGGGAAGGGACAATCGGCCTGCGAAGGGGGCAGGGGCTAAGGCGGGTTGCCGTGCTACTGTTCAGTGCGGCGGGGGCCCGTCGGGTCGAAGGCGTTCCTGAGCGCGGCTATCAGCAGCCACGATACATCCCGTGCCGGCCCCTCCTCGAGCTCGCGGACGAAAATCTCCAGAAAGTCCGCGATTCCGCCCGTCAGCACGTCCATCGTCAGCGCGTCCACGGCCAGCGTGTCCGAGTGCAGCCTCACCGAGGTGTAGCCCTGCCCCTGCGGCAGCTGCGAGAAACTGAGAAGGTGGTCGTCTTTCCGGAACTCGTGCATAGACCGCAGACCCAGCCTGCCGCCCAGCGACATCCGGTCGTACCCCAGCCGCGTCATGTAGTCGCAGAATCCCCGCTCGAAGATGGTGACAAAGTGATTGGGGATGGTTGCCTCGAAGGTGTTTGCCATCTGCTTACTCTCCGGCGGCGGCCTCGGCGGACATCTCCGCGGAGCGTGTGCCGGGGCGCTCGTTCTTGAAAAGCTGCGACAGCACGATCGGCGCGACGATGGTGGTCACCAGCGTCATCATGATCGTGACCCCGAACAGCGAGTTGCCTATCAGCCCCTCCGTGATCCCGATGCTCGCCATGATCAGCGCCACCTCTCCGCGCGGCAACATGCCGAATCCGATTCTGGTAGCGCCCCTGCGGTTGAAGTCCACCGCGAGGGCGGGCAGTCCGCTGCCGAACACCTTGCCCACCGTAGCCAGGAGCGTCAGCACGATCCCGAACTGCCAGACGCCGCCCAGCTCGTTCACGTCCACCATCATCCCCGTCACCACGAAGAATATGGGCACCAGGAACGAGTACACCCCGTTCAGCGGCGTCTCCAGCCGTCGCGCGAGGTCGGTGCCGGACAGGGCCAGCCCAATCGAAAACGCGCCGATGATCATCGCCAGCCCCGCCACCTCCGCCAGCACCGCCGCGCCGAACGCCAGCGCGAGCGCGAGCGCCACGGCGGCTCCGCTCACGTTGAAGCGGCTTATAAGTGTCGATATGTGCCTCGACAGCAGCACGCCGACCACTGTGAGCACTATCCAGAACCCCAGCGTGCGCACCGCCACCAGGCCGATGGACTGCGCCGACATCTGGCCGTTGGCGCCGCTGGCGCCTATGCCCACCACTATGGTGAGCACGATGATGCCCAGCACGTCGTCCAGCACCGCGGCCGCGAGCGTAGTCACCCCTTCGGGCGTGTCCAGCCGCCGCAGGTCGCCCAGCACGCGCACGGTGATGCCGATGGAGGTCGCGGTGCAGACGGCGCCCATGAACAGCGCCCTTGTGTCGCCGAACCCGTCCGCATAGCCGAACAGCACCGTCGCGCCCGCCCCCAGCGCGAACGGCAGGATCACGCCTCCGAGCGCCACCAGCGAGGCCGGGCCGGAGTATCGCAGAAACTGCCTCAGGTCCGTTTCCAGTCCCGCCATGAACAGCAGCACTATCGCCCCCACCTCGGCGGTCGATTGCAGCACTTCGGAAATCGGGACCGCGAGTTGGTGGCCGGAGTCGCTCGACGCGTAGTAGAAGAGCGGGCCGACGACAGGCAGGTCGATCCCGCCCAGGGCGAACGGCCCTATCAGGATGCCCACGCTCAGCTCGCCAATCACCGCCGGGACGCGCAGGAACCGCTCCGCTGCTTCCCCGCCCAGCTTGGCGGCCACGAGGATCATCGCCAACTGGGCGACGAACATCGCGACGGAATGGGCATCGGCATCCAACAGAAGATCACCCTGCTGCAAGCGTTAGAATTAGGCGGAAGCGTCGCCCGAAAGGCGGCCACGAAATTATACCACAGCCCGAAAACGGCTTTGCGGCGCGGCTTCTCCCGCCCGCAACCGGGGCGGCTGAGGCCCAAAAAGCAGTCTTCGCTACTTGGCAAGGCAAATGGGCATGTAAAGTGCTTGACATTGTATTGTGCAAGTGCAATGATAATCCCGCCGTAAGAGACGCCGGGATTCTCGGTGCCGGCATTGCTCGAAATACACCCAATCCAGCAATGCGCCGTGATTACCGCGCGGCCCTGTTCCATTATCTCATAGGGGGTCCAATGAGAGTGCGTTATCCAACGAAGGGTGTTGCCTTAGCCCTGGCATTTTCCCTGTTTTTCATCCTCGCAATTGTAGCTTGTACCGGTCCCCAGGGCGAACCTGGTCTGCCCGGCCACCCGGGCAACCCCGGTAACCCCGGCGCGGCCGGCCCGCAGGGCGAGCCCGGCGAGCCCGGCCTGCCCGGTAACCCGGGAAACCCCGGCAACCCCGGCCCGCAGGGTCCGCAAGGCCCGCAGGGTCCCAAGGGTGACCCTGGCACGCCCGGCGTTTCGCCCGAGGCCATGATCATGGTCAGCAGCGGCGTCATGTCGGTGGACGAGCCTCTGAGCATAAGCGGCTCCGGCTTCCTGCCTGGTGAGCCTGTGACTCTGGCGCTCGTGATCGACAACATCGTCAGCTACGTAGTCGGAGGCCGCACAGCCGAGCAGCCGACAGCCAACGCGGCAGGCGCATTCTCCGTCAGCTTCGACTCCATCAAGGGCGGAGGCGGAGGCGAGCGCGGCTCTCTGGAGCGCGCCCCAGGCGTCAGGTCGATTCTCGCCGTAGGCGAAGACGGCAGCAGGGCCAGCTCCCCTGTGATGATCACCAGCGCGAACGCGCCCGTGACCTCAGTGGCCAGCAGCCTCGTAGCCACCGCCGATACGTTGGTCAATGGCGAGACCAACGGCCTCGATACCACTATCACGGCCGCGGGCGCGGGCTTTGCGCCCGGCGAAGCCGTAACGGTCACGATCATCAGCCTGGTGGACGGCGCAGACAAGATTCTTGTCGGCGGCACCGCCAACGACTCCGGCGCCTTCATGGTGGAAAGCACGTTGGCCGGCACCGCGCCTGCCGATGGCGCTGATCCCGAGATGGCCATCGGCGTAGGCGTCTACACTGTCCTCGCAGAGGGCGGCAGCGGCTCAATGGCCACAGGCGCGCTGGTGGTCGAGATGAAGGAACTGCCCGACGAAGGGTAGGCCCGTCAAATCGGCGACAACTGAATAGCCCCAACAGAGGCCCTCGCGGCGCGCGCCGTGGGGGCCTTTCGTCTTTTCGTCCGGCGCCGCAAGTCCGTCTCTCCGAAGCTGCCTCCCGAATCACCGCCGCCGAGTCTTTCAACCCTCGCATCGCGTGGTATGATGGTAGCTATGATTTAGACGCGGCCCGCGCCGCTGCGGGCTGCAAAACCGGAGGATGCCAGATGAGCACGACAAACGCGCTGGGCGACGGTTTCGAAGAGGCCGAACGAGGCCTTGAGTGGCTGGAGAGGCTCGAAGCCTTGCAGGCCCGCTCGGCGTCCGACAAGGCCGCCTTCGAAGTCGCGGATTACGTGGTCAAGCTGCGGACGGCGATCACCGCGCTGGCAGGAGACCGGACCCGCGGCGAGCTGAGCGAGGCCGTGGGCGAGGAGACGGCGCAACTGGTGGATGAGTTGCGCCAGGAGGGCGACCGAGACTACTGGAGCACGAGGATCCGGCCCGCCCTTCTGAAGTCGGACCCGTAACGAAGCCACGTCAACGCCGGACGCGCCCGCGGCGGCGCCTCCCAGGACGGGCGCTCGAACACATAGACCTGCACCAAAGGGACGAAAAATGACATCGAAGAGAGAGTTCAACCTGGCGGAAGTCGACGTTCTCGAGTCCAGAGGCCCCACACTGCTGCTGAGAGCGCGCGGTCGCATCAACGTTCTCAGCGCCAATCTCTTCGAGGCGGACGCCCTGCGCGCCGCGTCCAGAACGGAATCGAACGTCGTGGTAGAGGCCTCGGACGTCACATACATCAGCAGCGCCGGCCTGAGGGCGTTCCTGCGCATCTCCAGAGCACTGGGCAGGAACCGACGCGACCTTCACGTCTGCAGCCTGAAACCGTACATACACGAGGTATTCGAAATGGTTGGATTCGACAGGGTAATCCCGCTCCACACGGACCTCGATTCCGCGCTGACCGCCGCCCAGCAGTCCAACGGCAAGTAAGGGAGCGCATCGTAATGGCGACTATCGACCAGAGCGTATTCCAGGCGATGGAGTGGCGCTGCATCGGCCCCCACAGGGGCGGCCGCTCCGTGGCCGCGGCCGGCGACCCCGACGACCCCATGACCTTCTACTTCGGCGCGTGCAACGGCGGCGTCTGGAAGACCGACGACGGCGGCACGTACTGGGAGAACATCTCCGACGGCTACTTCAAGACCTCAGCCGTCGGCGCTATCGCCGTAGCCGAATCGGACCCCAACGTGCTCTACGCCGGCACGGGCGAGGCCTGCATCAGAAACGACGTCTCCTCGGGCGACGGCGTGTACAGGTCCACCGACAGGGGCAGGACCTGGCGCCACGTGGGCCTGTCCGACACTCGCCACGTATTCCGTGTCCGCGTCCACCCCAACGACCCGGACCTGGTGTACGTGGCGGCGCTGGGCCACGCCTGGGGGCCCAACGACGAGCGGGGCGTGTTCCGCTCCAGGGACGGCGGCGACACCTGGGAGAGGGTGCTGTTCGTGAGCGACAAGGCGGGCGCCGCAGACCTGTCGATGGACCCGAACAACCCCCGTGTTATGTACGCCGCCATCTGGGAGGTGTACCGCAACCCCTGGGAGATTTCGAGCGGAGGCCCCGACAGCGGCCTCTACAAGTCCACGGACGGAGGGGACACCTGGACCGATCTGACGGACAACCCCGGCTTCCCTGGAGGCCTGAAGGGGCGAATCGGCGTCGCAGTCTCGCCGGCGAAGCAGGGCAGGGTGTGGGCAATGGTGGAGGCGGAGGACGGCGGGCTGTACCGTTCCGACGACGGCGGCGAGTGCTGGGAGCTGGTCAACAACACCGACGGCCGCGGCCGGCCCTGGTATCACACGCACGTGTTCGCGCACCCGCAGGACCCGGAGACGGTGTGGGTGATGGACAGCTTTTTCTACGTGTCCAACGACGGCGGCCGCAACTTCGAGCAGATACCGATGCCGCACGGAGACCACCAAGACCTGTGGATCGACCCGCGCAACCCCAGGCGCATGATCGAGGCGAGCGACGGTGGCGCGACGGTTACGTTCAACGGCGGCGGAAGCTGGTCCAGCATCTACAACCAGCCCACCGGCTGCTTCTACCACCTGGACGTGGACAACCAGTACCCGTACCGCGTGTACGGCACCCAGCAGGACAACAGCGCCATAAGCGTGCCCAGCAGGAGCGACGACAGCGCCATCCCGCTGAGCGCCTGCTACATGACCGGCACCTCGGAGAGCGGCCACATCGCCGTCCGGCCCGACAACCCCAACGTGGTCTACTCCGGCGGGATCGGCTCGTCCGCGGGCGGCGGCGGCAACCTGCTGCGCTCCGACCACGCGCTCGGCGACCACATCGAGCTTATCACGGTGTGGCCCGAGGAGGCCTGGGGCTGGGCGCCCAAGGACGAGAAGTACCGCTTCCACTGGACGTACCCGATCCTGATCTCGCCGCATGATCCGGACGTGCTCTACTGCACCGGAAACCTGGTGTTCCGCTCCAACAACGAGGGCCGGAGCTGGGAGGCGATAAGCCCCGATCTGACCCGGAACGATCCGGACAAGCTGGAGGTGTCGGGCGGGCCGGTCACCGTGCAGGGCGTGAGCGGCGCGGAGACCTACTGCACCATCTTCGCCTTCACCGAGTCGCCCCACGAGCGGGGCGTGTTCTGGGCAGGCTCCGACGACGGGCTGATCCACGTCTCCCGCGACGGCGCGCAGACCTGGGAGAACGTGACGCCGCCCGATCTGCCTGAGTGGACGACGGTGGCGTTCATCGAGGTTTCCCGCCACGACGCGGCCACCGCCTACGTGGCGGCCTACCGCTACAAGCTCGACGACTACAGCCCGTACATCTACAAGACCGAGGACTACGGCAAGACCTGGCGCAAGATCACGGACGGCATAGGGCCGGAGGACTTCACCCGAGTGGTCCGGGAGGACCCCGTGAGGCCGGGGCTGCTGTACGCGGGCACGGAGTTCGGGCTGTACGTGTCCTTCGACGACGGAGAGAACTGGCAGAAGCTGCAACTCAACCTGCCCATCGCGCCGCTGTACGACCTGGCGGTGAAGGGCGACGAGCTGGTGGCGTGCACGCACGGTCGGTCGTTCTGGATACTGGACGACGTGACGCCGCTGCGCCAAGCTAACGAGCGAATAGCCGAGTCGCCCGCCCACCTGTTCATGCCGAAGGACACCATCCAGGACGTGGAGCCCGCGATCTTCGCGCCGCTTCCCCCGATTCCCGGCGCGAAGAACTACCAGGTGGACGCCCACGGCGGCACCGCCTTCTACGTCCGGCGCAGGGCCGACGGCGGCCAGTACCGTGCCCACGTCGACGCCGGCGACAACCCGCACAGGGGAGTCTCGGTGTACTACTACCTGCGCGAAGAGCCGGAGGGCGAGGTGACGCTGACGTTCGCGGACGCCGGCGGGCGGGAGATAGCGAGCTATACCGGCGGCGCGGAGCCGTCCAATGACGGGACGCAGCAGTGCGTGCCGGTCGCGCGGGGGATGAACCGGTTCGTCTGGGACATGCGGTACCCGGGGCCGAAGGGCATTCCCAACGACGCCACGATGGGCCCGTTCTGGGCGTCCAACCAGGGGCCCGAGGCGCCGCCGGGCGAGTACCAGGTGGTGCTCGCGGCCGGAGGCCAGGTCTACAGCCAGACGTTCGACATGCTGAAGGACCCGCGCGTTTCGGCGAGCCAGGAGGAGATCGAGGACCGCTTCGACACGCTCATGGAGATTCGCGACAAGATCAGCGAGACCAACGACGCCATACTCCGCGTCCGGAGCATCTACAGCCAGATGGAGGAGTGGGAGAAGCGGGCCGAGGGACGTTCCGACGCCATCGCCGAGGCCGCCCAGACGCTGAGGGGGAAGCTGTCCGCCGTCGAGACGGAGCTGATCCAGACGAGCATCAAGACGCAGCACGACTTCATGCGATACCCCGCCCAACTCAACGCCAAGCTGCGCGGCATCGTCAGCGTGGTTTCCAGCGCCGTCGGGACGCCTACCGAGCAGTCGGTCGACGCGTTCGGCGAGTTCTCAGGGCGCGTTGACGTTCACCTGGAGCGGCTGCAGCAGGTCATCGACGAGGACCTACGGGAGTTTGGCGACCTGGTGTCCGAGCTGGACGTGCCGCCGATAGTGCCGACTTCCTAGGCTCGGTGCGCCAGCAGGAACTCGCGCACCTGCGCGATGGTCCTGTCGTAGGTGTCCTTCGACTCTTTCCAAGGGTACTCGGTGACCTGCGCGTTGGGCGCAAGCTCGACCAGGTCCATCGCGGCCTCGTAGGAGTGCGCCGGCGTATCGTCCGGCAGCACCAGCAGCGGGGTCTGGCACGCGCGCGCGAAGTCCCGCGACACGCTGTACATGAAGTCCGGCTGCACTCGGTAGAGGTTGTGCAGGTACTTCTCGATCGTCTCCTGCGACACGTCGGGGCGCCGCTCGCGCAACTCCGCGCCCCAGGCGAGACCCGACTCGTACATGGCGTTGGGCGTCTTGCTGGCGTGGCCCACCGGCTGGCACAGCACGGCGGCGGCAACCCGGTCGGGCGCGCGCTCGATGAGCTTGAGCGCGAACGGGCCGCCGATGCAGTAGCCCATGAACAGGAATTTTTCTATACCCAGGGCGTCCATCACGCCGAGCTGGTCGTCGGCGAGCGCGCCCCAGGGGTCGTCGACGTCGACCGGGCCGCTGGACTCCCCGCCGCTGGCGTTGCGCTGGTCCATGGTGATGCAGCGGAAGTCGTCGCTGAACAGCGCCATGGCGTCGAACACCTGCGACGGCCAGCCGGCGACGATGGAGTTCAGCCCTCCGCCCGGCGTTGTCAGCAGCGGGAAACCCGACCCGGCCTCTTCGTATCGGATGCGCACGTCGCCCCTGGTGTAGTGTGGCATGGTGGTTCCTCCTTCATCCCGGCCTGTGGGCCGGGTACTACCGCCGATTGTAGGGCGGGGGCGGGCGTTGTCAAGGCGCACGCTTCGTCATCGCGCGGCGAAGCGGTGGATGGCGCCCTCGAACGTGAGCACGTAGACCTCGCCGGACGGGTCCTCGCCGAACGAGGAGATGGACAGGCCGGTGTCGGCGATGAGCATCTGCTCGGTTACCTGGGCTCCGTCGTGCCGCAGCGCCCATACCTTTCCGCTGCAGAAGTCGGCGTACAGGTACGCGCCGTACAGCGTCGGCAGCCGGCGCCCGCGGTACACGTACCCGCCCGTCACCGAGCAGCCGCCGTCGCGCCCGTACTCGGCCACCGGCATCTCCAGGCCGCGCGTGTCGCAGTTCGTGGGCCGGAAGCACTTCGAGCCTTCCATCACGTTCCAGCCGTAGTTCCGGCCCGGCCTGATGATGTCGACTTCCTCGTAGCGGTTCTGGCCCACGTCGGCGGCCCACAGGTCGCCCGTCTCGCGGTCGAAGCTGAACCGCCACGGGTTGCGCAGACCGTAGGCCCATATCTCGCCGCGCGCCGTCCCGTCGCCGCCGGCGAACGGGTTGTCCGGCGGCACGGCGTAGCGGCCGGTCTCGTCCAGGGCGCTCACGTCGATGCGCAGGATGGCACCCAGCAGCGTGGACGTGTCCTGGCCGTTGCCGCGCGGGTCGCCGCCGGAGCCGCCGTCGCCGAGGCCGACGTACAGCATCCCGTCGGGGCCGAACGCGACGTGGCCGCCGTTGTGGTTGCGGTAGGGCTGCGCCACCTCCAGGAAGACCAGCTCCGAGCCGGCGTCTGCGAGGTTGGGGTCGCCCGCGCTCACGGAGAAGCGGGAGACGACGGTTCGTCGAGGGCCGGACGCGGTGTAGTTGACGTAGAAGTGGCCGTTCTCGGCAAAGGCGGGGTCGAACGCCAGGCCGAGCAGTCCCTCCTCGTTGCCGGAGTCGTTGACGCGCTCGCGGATGTCCAGGAACGTCCGCGCGGACTCCACGTCGGGGTCGTTCTCGAACACCACGATCCGGCCCGGCTGGAGCACCACGAACAGCCTGCCGGAGTCGTCGTCCGGGTAGGTCAGCAGCACCATCCGGTCGAACTCCAGGCCGGGGAACGCCGGCTCCAGTTCGACGGGCGCGAGCGGTCTCACCTCAATCGGCTCCGGTGTTGCGACGGCGGGCGCGGGCGACGGTGTGGGTGCTGCCACGGGTGACGGCGCGGCGGCAGGCGAGGGCACAGTGGTGGGCGTCGGCTCCCGCGCGGCGGTCGGGGAGGGCGCCGCGACGGGCGCCGGCAACTCCACGGCTCCCTCGCCGCACGCGGCAGGCAGCAGCGTCCACACGGCAAGCGCCACCGCCAGCCAGAGGAGTGACAGCCCCGTCATGGCAGTCCGGGGCCGGGTGTGATTCCGCTGTAGCGCCTCGACATTCGATCTACCCCCTGGTGTCCGTGATACCAGTTATCATACACCCACAGGCAGAGCGCCCCGTCCCGCTTGCCCGTAAGAGCCGCCCAATGGTACAACTTCCTGTACGCGTCGCCCGCAACGCTGAACGAACGCCCCGCCCGCGAAGGAGGCCGATATGCCCGACGACACCCGAAAAGCCGAACTGCTGGAGCACGCCAGCGCCCACCTGTTCCGCTCCGCCAAGGACTACGGCGAGCCTATCATCGCCCGCGGGCGCGGCGCGACGCTCGTCGACACGGACGGCAAGGAGTACCTGGACTTCGGCTCCGGCCAGATGGCCGCCAGCATCGGCCACAACCATCCCGCCATCACCGAGGCGCTGCAGCGCAGCTCCGAGCGCATCCTCCATCTGAACACCCACCTGGTCAGCGAGGAGGTGATCGAGCTCGCCAGGTCCCTCGCCGACCTGCTACCCGAGAAGCTCCAGAAGGTGATGCTGCTCAGCACCGGGGGCGAGTCCACCGAGGTGGCGCTGAAGGTGGCCAAGATGTTCACGGGCCGCTTCGAGGTGGTGGGGCTGATCCAGGGCTACCACGGCCACACCGGCGGCGCGCTCAGCGTGACGTTCTCCCACGCCCGCGGCGGCTACGGCCCCTGGGTGCCGGGCGGCATGGCGATTCCGACGCCGTACTGCTACCGCTGCCCGCTGCAGATGACGTTCCCGTCGTGCGACTACGCCTGCGCGCGGCTCGGCTTCGACATGATAGACGCCCAGTCCACCGGCTCGCTGGCCGCCTTCATCGCGGAGCCTATCCTGAGCGCGGCGGGGATAATCGAGCCACCGCCCGGCTACTTTCCGTTCGTCAAGCGGATGTGCGAGGAGCGCGGGATGCTGTTCGTCATGGACGAGGCGCAGACCGGCCTGGGCAGGGTGGGGGCCACGTTCGCGTTCGAGCAGGACGGCGTCGTGCCGGACATACTAGCGCTGTCCAAGACGCTCGGCGCGGGACTGCCGCTGGCGGCGATGGTCACGTCGGAGGAGATCGAGCAGGACTGCCACGACAAGGGGATGTCGTTTATATCGTCGCACCAGAACGACCCATTCGCGGCGGCCATCGGCCTCGCGGTCATCGAGGTGCTGGTGAAGGAGGGACTGGCGGACCAGGCGAGAGCCAAGGGGCAGCACCTGAAGGACGCCTACCTGCGGATGCGGGAGGACCACCCGATCATCGGCGACGTGCGCGGACGCGGCCTGCTGCTGGGCATGGAGCTGGTGCGGGACCCGGAGACGCGGGAGCCGGCGGTGGAGGAGACGCGGCGGCTTACGCAGCGGTGCCTGGACAACGGGCTGATCCTCCAGCAGGCGTCCTACGCCAACGTCGCCAACGTGTGGCGCATCGCGCCGCCCATGACCGCCACCTACGAGGAGCTGGACCGCGGCGTGGAGATTCTGGACAGGTCCATGACCGAGCTGGGGCTGTAGTCCGAAGGTGATACAATCCAACGACAGTCAACCAGAAGGAGTGAACCATGGCTGAGTACATACCGTCGCCCAGCGACTGGGTGCGCGAGCAGGTGGAGCTTTACGAGAGCAGCGGTGGCACGCAGGGGACGACGCTGCGAGAGACCGGGCTGCCCTGCATCATCGTGACGAACCGCGGCAACAAGACCGGCGGCATCCGCAAGACACCGCTGATGCGGGTGAAGGACGGGGACAACTACGTGCTGGTAGGATCGCGCGGCGGCGCGCCGACGAACCCGCAGTGGGTCTACAACCTGCGGGCGCACCAGGACGTGGAGGTCCGCGACGCGACGGAGGTCTACACCATGCGCGTCCGCGAGGTCGAGCAGGGCGCCGAGCGCGACCGGCTGTGGGAAATATCGGTGGCGGCGTTCCCGCCCTACGCCGAGTACCAGGAGCGCACCGAGCGCGTCATCCCCGTCTTCGTCGCCGAGCCGGCGTAGCGGTTCAGCAGTCCCTACACGCTTCCGTCTATGATCACGTCCAGCAGCGCGGGCTTGCCCGAAGCCAGGGCCTCGGTCAGGGCCGGCCCGATCTGCTCCGGGTCTTCGATGGTGCGTCCCCGCACCCCCATGGCGTTGGCGATGGCCGCCATGTCCAGGGGGACGGGAAAGTCCATGGCGATGTACCGGCTGGAGGCGTCCTCCTCGCCCAGGATGTGGGTCTTGTACCGGTCCATGTTCAGCTTGAGGACGCGGTAGGAGCGGTTGTTGCATATGACGTAGACCACGGGGATGTTGGAGTTGGCCGCCGTCCACAGCCCCTGGATCGTCATCATCGCGCTGCCGTCTCCGAGAATGCCCACCACCGGGCGGTCCGGGTGGGCCAGCTTTATGCCCAGGGTGCTGCCCATGCCCCACCCTATGGCCCCGCCCCGCTCGCTGTGGATGCTGCCCGGCTCGCTGAACTGCATGGCGCCGTGGATGGCGTCCCGGGAGGTGATGGAGTCGTCGGAGATGACGGCGTCCGGGGGCAACGCCTTCGCCAGCTCCGTCATCATACGCTCGGCGGTCATGGGCCGGGCGTCCCACCGATCCCTCAGGTCCCGGTCCCAGCCGGCCTGGGCCTGCGCCTTCTCCGACGCGATGGACGACGCCCGTCCCTGGGCCGCCTCCCTGGCCGAGCCCGACAGCGTCCTCTCCACGGCGTCGCAGAGCTGGCCCAAGCCCACCCTGGGGTCGGCGATTATCCCAATCTCCGTGGGCTCGCTCTTGCCGATCTCGGCGTGGGCCGAGTCCAGGTGTATCAGCCGCGTGTCCCTTCCCAGGGCCGGGCCGGAGACGAAGAAGTACCCGGAGAAGACGTTGGCCCCAACGGCCAGCACCACGTCTCCCTGGGAGAGGGTCGCCCGCCCCGGGGGCAGCGCCGTGTTGACCCTGCCCATGAACTGGGGGTGCGCCGTGGGGAAGTTCATCTCGGCGTAGGAGGAGGCGTAAACGCGGGCGCCCAGCAGCTCCGCCAGACGCACCGCCTCGGCGGCTCCCCGGGACTGGCCCAGCCGGTCGCCTACGACCATCACGGGCCGCGCCGCCCCGGCCAGGACCCGGGCGGCGGCCTCCACGGCCTCCGGGTCGGCGGCCGTGCGGAAGTAGCCCCTGGTCAGGGGCTGGACGTCCACGTCGGCCTCGCCGTCCAGGGCGTTGGCCGAGAACCCCACGAACACGGGCCCCGCCGGGGGGGTCCTGGCCTCGTTGAAGGCGCGGCGCATCACGCCCGGCACCTGCTCGGGGTGGGTCACCTCGACGCTCCACTTGGTGAAGAGGCGTACCATCTCCGTCAGCTCGGTGCGCCCCTCGGCCAGCTTGCGCACGTCCTTGTTGCCCGAGGTCAGGACCATGGGCGTGTTCCCCTCCCAGGCGTGGTGCAGGAGGCTGATGCCGTTGGCCAGCCCCGTCTCGATGTGCAGGTTCACGAAGGAGGGCTTCCCGGTGGCGATAGCGTAGCCGTCGGCCATGCCCATGGCCACTCCCTCCTGGGTGGCCAGCATGTACTCGATGTCCGGGTACTCCTCCAGGGCGTCCATTATGGGCGCCTCGCTGGTCCCCGGGTTGCCGAAGATGTACCTGACTCCTTCGGCCCTGAGCACCTCCATGAGCGCCCGCTTGCCCGTCATGCGTACCATGGCTTTCCCTCCTTACTGTGGACGGGCTAAGCTTATCCCTTTTGAGGTGTTTTCACAATCGAGGCGTGGTCCGAAGGCCGTGGGTTGAGAGCAGAGTCTTTTCATTCTCCCGTCTCCGGGCAGCAGGGCGGGTCAGAACGGGGCCTTAGATTCCCCGGCTGCGCTCGCGTCGTCACCCTCACCCTAGCCCTCTCCCATCGAGGGAGAGGGGACAAGCAGAAGGGTCTTTGGGCGTGGCCCTCTGAAAAATCTGCTCAATTCTGCTACATTCCGCACATTCCGTAGCTGGGCGGGCCGATGTTCTTGTCACTTTCTGTTAGCCAAGTTGTTAAGGTTCGTCACGCGTATTGCGCCAAATGTGGCAGAACGCGACGGTGGTCTTGGGCCGGATGCTGGCCTTGTGTCTCCGCCGACCGGTGGCCGCGGCGCCTGTCAGGTAGAAAATAGCACGTGCGTGCTATAGAATCAAGAGGGGTCAGGGCGACAAGTGCGCGTGGACGCCCCTGATTCCTCGGCTGCGCTCGGAATGGAGGGGCCATAGAGCTGCCGCTACACCAAGGTGAATGCGCCGATCTGTTGGCGCAAGGCAGGGCTTACTTGACATAAGATCGTGGGAGTAGGCCTGAGAGTGGGAAATTCTGTGACACGGTTGGGAAGGCATTGAGCGCTGATGGGAAGGGGTGTGGCGTTTGGGTTACGCGGTTGGGAAGCTTTGAGACACGATTTATGGGGTGATTCCGGCTGGCGGGCGTGGGGGAGCCGGCCTTCCATGCAAGTGGAGGCTAGAGGAAAGCGAGGTTCCGATAGCCTCTACACGTTGATGGTATCGCCATAGGCGTCCACCCGCGCGTCGATGGCGATGGGCAGCGCCTCCAACTCAGGGTGGGCGAGCACACGCTCGATGCAGGCCGCGCTGCCACCGACGAAGGTGTTGTTGAAGTCTACCTCCGTAGCCACGAACCAGGCGCGGTCCTCCGGCCACCAGAGGTTCGGCGATTGGTCCCATATCCATTTGTAAAAGGACATGACGCCATCCAGAGGGCCGCCAAAGATGAAATACTTCCTGTCCGCATCTGGAATCTCCAGCGTAGGCCATCCCAGATGAAAGGGGTTCTTGAAATCTGCCCAACCGTGCCAGATACCCGAGTAGCAACGATCGGGCGTGGTGGTGAACTCCTTGAGAGCGCCCAGCAGGTGCCGACACTCATCTTCCGGCAGCACACCATCGCCCGGTCTGGTGCCCCACGATGGATCATCGTATCTCAATGGATCCAGGTTCGCGATCGGGCTGAATTCCATCTGCGGATGGACGACCTTCCCGTTCCATGACGCCACCGTGGCCCAACTGACCTTGTGCCACTCCAAGTCCTCTGACCGGTACCAGGCCGGATGGAATATGCGCGCGTAGGCCTCGAACCCTTCCGGGATGACACATCCCACCAGCGCACCCGTTTGCGAAGTCACATCCCAAAGGCGGCCCGCAATCCACTTGGCCGGCGCAACGTCTTTCAGCAGTTCCGCCCCATCGGGTTGTCTCGTCAGTTGCGGAGCCGGCACACCCACACCCGACGAGGTGAGCATGGTGACGGACCGCCCATCTCCGACCGGAAACCCGCGCAGGCGCAAGAGAGTTCGCTGGAACCAGTTCAGGGGCAATTCGTCACCTCAGCCCTACGCCGCGTGGAGGCTAGAGGAACGCGAGGCTCCACTAGCCCCTACACGTTGATGGTGTCGCCAAGCACGTCCACCCGCGCGTCGATGGCGATGGGCAGTGCTTCCAGATCAGGGTGGGCGAGCACACGCTCGATGCAGGCCGCGCTGCCGCCGACGTAGGTTTCCAAGTCGTCGATTTCGGTCGCGACACACCAGGCGCGGTCTTCCGGCCACCAGATGTTGGGGGATCGGTAGAAGAACGACCACTCGTAGAACGACAGGACGCCATCCAGCGGGCCGCGGAAAATATAGTACGCCCTATCCAAATGTGGAGACGCCAGTTTGACCGCCCCTTTGCGAAGACGGTCGTCAAGACCGCCATAGCCATCCCATACGGCGAAGTAACAGAGCTCGGGCGTCGATGTGAACTCGCTGAGCACGTCTACCAAAGGCTTGCACTCCTCTTCAGGCAGAGTGCCCACCTTCGGGCGCGACCCCCATGACGGATGTTCGAGCCAATCCAGATCTACCAGTCGGGAAAAGGTCATTTGCGGATGGACGGTCTTGCCATACCATTCCGCGACGGTGGCCCAACTTACCCTATGCCACTCCCCATCCTCCGACTGTTGCTCGGCCGGGTGAAAGACGCGCGCGTATGCTTCTAACCCATCTGGAACTCGCTCTCCCGCCAGTGCACCGTGTTTTGGGTTCCAGCACCAAAGTCGTTCCGCAACCCATTTGGCGGGGGCGACGTCTTTCAGCAGTTCAACGCCTTCAGGTCCACGCATTATGGGGTGATACCCTTCCAGAAACTCCGTACCTAGATGACCAGCCACTTACACAGCCACAACTTGAGAGAACCGGCCTAAGGGCAATTTGTGACTACATTGCTTTTCGAGGTGACCCCCGAGTACGTCTTGTTATCCTTCCCGCGCATCCAGTGAACACTCAACCCCTTGTAGCGTCCGTTTACGCATGGGCCGGCGGAAGTTGCTTCAACCACGCTTACGTCTGTGCGTGACTTCTCGCCGATCGGCCCCCATGGCGTCCAG
This sequence comes from Dehalococcoidia bacterium, assembly GCA_034422735.1. GTDB lineage: Bacteria > Chloroflexota > Dehalococcoidia > Lucifugimonadales > CATOSD01 > CATOSD01. Next base: position 19,386 of record DAOUJL010000047.1, read on the forward strand.
CCGAAACAGATGCTGCCAACGCAGTTAGTCGCCCTGTAGAGCCTAGTCAATACCGTCATTTCAGGCATTTTCTGGCCACCAGGGCATTCTGTGCGTCCATGCACATTTACTGCCAAAACCCGGCGGGTTGTAGACCGATGAGGGTTGTCAGTTTGCCCTATACAACCCCAAGGATTGACCTTCAGGCTTGCGGTCACGCCTCCGGCGGTAGCGCTGCCCCCCGAACCCAGAAGCGTGCTCGCCTGGGCATCTGTGGCGGCTCCGAACAGTCCCATAGACGCTTCCAGTTGCGTGAAAAGCGCTTCGATCTGTTCGTTTGTCATCGCGCTCGGATCTTGCGGATCTTCAGGCACTGGCGGTTTAGCAAGGGCATCGGACCTAGCCAAGCTCACGAGGAGAACCGCCAGGATGACCGGCAACGTTAGGCGAATCAACGTCTTCTTCATTATCTTACTCCTATCTCGTCCTGTTTGTCTTATCGGAACCAACGAAGTACGGCTGAGGTTCCAGCACTAGACAGGGTACCATGTGCATGTGATGTGGTCGTTACTTAAGAGTCGATTTGAGTGACCTTTTGTGATCTTTGGCCGATGTTGGCGCAATTGCCCCCGAATACCCGCCGAAACCCAAGGTGCATCTTTCGCCGAGCCCTGCATCGAGTACCACCCCCCACTCGCATCACCCTCGCCCGAAGTGCTAGAATCACCCCGCCGGACGCGCGGCCCGTGCCGTCCCGGTCCGGCAATACGCACTCCGAGGTCGATGGCCCTATGCACCGCAGCCGGATCACGCTACACGTCAATGGCCGCCCGCGCGAGCTGGAGGTGGACCACCGCTGGACGCTGCTGCGCACGCTGCGCGACGAGCTCGACCTGACCGGCTCCAAGCGCGGCTGCGACCGCGGCGAGTGCGGCGCGTGCACCGTGCTGCTGGACGGCAAGCCAGTCTACTCGTGCCAGCTTCTGGCGCTGCAGGTTGGCGACCGCGCCGTACAGACAGTCGAGAGCCTGGGCAGCGTCGAACACCTCCACCCCGTCCAGTCCGCGTTCCTGGCGATGGACGGCGGCCAGTGCGGATTCTGCACGCCCGGCTTCGTGATGAGCGCGAAGGCGCTGCTGGACGCCAACCCCGCGCCCACCGACGCCGAGATTCGCGCCGCGCTGTCCGGCAACATCTGCCGCTGCAACGCCTACGGCCGCATCCTGGCGTCCGTGCGGGAGGCCGCGCGGCTGCTCTCGGAGGCGTAGCCGCCCATGGCGCCCTCGAACATCGGCAGCATCGGCGTCTCCCACCCGCGCCGCGACCTGCCTGAGAAGCTCACCGGAGACGCCAAGTACACCGCCGACGTCCGACTGCCCGGTATGCTGCACGGCGCGATCCTGCGCAGTCCGTACCCCCACGCGCGCATCGCAGCCGTCGACGCATCCAGGGCCGCCGCGCTCCCCGGCGTCCACGCGGTGCTGACGCCGTTCGACACGCCGGAGGGCCGCGTGGCGCCGGACCTGCCCATCCTGGACACCAGGGCGCGATTCGTGGGCGACGAGGTGGCCGCCGTCGCCGCCGAGGACGAGGACACCGCGCGGCAGGCGCTGCGGCTGATCGACGTGACCTACGAGCCGCTGCGGTTCGTGACCGATCCGGTGGAGGCGATGAACCCCGGCGCGCCCAGCGTCCACGAGGGCGGCAACCTGGTGGGCGGCAAGCCGATCGCGCTTGAGCGCGGCGACGTGGAGGAGGGGTTCGCCCAGGCCGACCGCATCTTCGAGGAGGAGTTCGCCACCCAGTCCCACTCCGGCGCGGCGCTGGAGCCGCGGGCCGCCGTCGCCGCCTGGGACGACGACCGCCTGACCGTCTGGAAGTCCAGCCGAGGCATACACGCCGACCGGCTCAGCCTCTCGCTCTCGCTCGGCATCCCACGAGAGAACGTTCGCGTGGTTGGCCCCCACATGGGCGCGGGCTACGGCAACAAGGACGAGACGCGGCTCTCAGCCATCACCGCTATCCTGGCGCGGCGCGCGGGCAGGCCGGTCAAGGTCGAGCTATCCCGCGAGGAGGAGTTCGTCGCGGGCCGCCACCGACACGCCACCACCACCAAGATCAGGGTGGGCGTCACCAACGACGGCACGGTGACCGCGGTGCACGCCACCACAATCATGGACACCGGCGCGTACCTGTCGTCCGGGCCGGGCGTCATCCGGCGCGCGGGGCAGGGCGCGCTCTACCTGTACCGCTGCGCAAACGCCCGCTACGACGGCTACCTGGTCTACACCAACCAGCCCTCCGCCGGATCCTACCGTGCCCTGGGCGCGCCGCAGGGCCACTTCGCGCTGGAGTCGCTGGCGGACAGGATCGCCGAGGAGCTGGGCATCGACCCGCTGGACTTCCGGCTGAAGAACCACGTCGGGCCGGAGGGCCAGCCGGGAGAGCGGGTCACGCCGCTGAACCAGGTGGTGGACACGCAGCCGGTGGAGGGCGGCGTGCCGTTCTCCAGCAACGGGCTGCGGGAGTGCCTCGAGCGCGGCGCGGCGGCCATCGGCTGGCGCGAGCGGCGAGCCGAACAGCCGGACGCGGGGAGCGCGATAAGGCGCGGCATGGGCATGAGCATGTTCGTGTACCGCGGCGGACCCGGCGGCAGGTCCATCGCCAGGATGCGGCTGGAGGACGACGGCTCGGCGACGCTGACGACCGGCATCATGGACGTGGGCGAGGGCAGCCTGACGGTGCTGGCCCAGGTGGCCGCCGAGACGCTGGGCGTCCCCTACGGCCGGGTGCGCGTCGTGTCCGGCGACACGCGGCTCACGCCGGAAGCGCCCATCACGGCGGGCTCCACGGCCACCTTCTCCGGTGGGCTCGCCGCCAGGAGCGCCGCCGAGCAGCTCAGGTCGCGCATCGTCGAGGCCGCCGCGTCCGAGCTGGGCGTTGCGCCGGATGATCTCGGCATCACGGACGGGGCCGTGGTGGACAGGGCAGGGCGGCGCATGACGCTGGCGAAGGTCGCGGGGCTGGCCCCGGAGCGCCCGCTGGAGGTGGAGGCGACGGTCGATCCGGGCAGCCGCGAGTTCGTCGTAAACTCCTTCGGCGCGCACTTCGCGGAGGTGGAGGTCGACACGGACACCGGCGCCGTCAACGTGGTCAGGTTCGTCGCCGCGCACGACTCCGGCCGCATCCTCAATCCCAACATGGCGGTCAACCAGGTGGAGGGCGGCGTGTCCCAGATGCTTGGATTCACCCTGAGCGAGCAGATGCTCACCGACGCGCGCAACGGCGTCACGCTTAACGCCAGCTTCCTGGAGCACAAGAGCCCCACGATTCTGGACAGCCCGCCCATCGAGGTGATATTCGCCGACGTGGTGGACCCCGTGGGGCCGTTCGGCGCGAAGGCGCTCGGCGAGCCGCCCAGCGTGGGCGTCGCGCCCGCCATCGCCAACGCCATATACGACGCCATCGGCGTGCGGGTGCGCGAGCTTCCCATCACCCCGGACGTGATCCTGAACGAGCTGACGCTGAGGGAGACCGAGTGAACCCCTTCCGATTCGTGGACGCCCAGTCGCCCGAGCACGCCGTCTCCTTGCTGGAGGCCGACCCCTCCGGCGCGAGGCCGCTCGCGGGCGGCACCGACCTGATGGGCGAGATCAAAGAGGGCGTCGTGGAGCCGGCGACGCTGGTGAGCCTGGCGTCGCTGCCGAGCATGTCGGGCGTCGAGCGCACCGCGGACGGCCTGGCCATCGGCGCGATGACCACGCTGGCCGAGCTGGAGGGCGACGAGTCCCTAGCGCGCGACTACCCCGCGCTGGCGCGGGCGGTCGCGTCCGTCGCCACGCCGCAGATACGCAACGTGGGCACGCTGGGCGGCAACCTGTGCCAGAGGCCGCGCTGCTGGTACTACCGCAGCCCGCTGTTCGACTGCCGCAAGAAGGGCGGCGCCATCTGCTTCGCGGTCAACGGCAGCAGCAAGTACCACGCCATCCTGGGCGGCGTGGACTGCTACATCGTCCATCCGTCGGACATCGCGCCCGTCCTCATCGCGCTGAACGCCACCGCCACCATTGCCGGCCCGAACGGCACGCGGATCCTGCCGCTTGAAGAATTTTTCGCAGGCCCTGAGCGCAATATCGAAGCGGAAACGGTGCTGGAGCCGGGCGAGTTGCTGACGCGCGTCTTCGTCCCCGCGCCCTTCTCGGGCCAGCGCAGCGTCTACCTGAAGGCCCTCGAGCGCAGGGCGCAGGACTTCGCGCTCGCCAGCGTCGCCGCCAGCCTGCGCGTGTCCGGCGGTGTCGTCGAGCGCGCCTCGCTCGTGCTCGGCGGCGTGGCCCCGACGCCCTGGCGCGCGGCGGTCGCGGAGGACGCGCTGCGCGGCGCGCCCGTCGCCGAGGTCGACGCGGACGCGGTCGGGCAACTCGCCGTCCGCGACGCCCGGCCACTGCGCGACAACCACTTCAAGGTGCGCCTCGCCGCCTCCCTCGTCCGCCGCGCGCTCGCCACGCTGCTCGATGACACAGAGCGCAGGTGAAGCCAGTACCAAAACTCGCCAGAAAACTGTCGCATCTGGCAAGTTGGGCTCCGTTTGAAATCGGGACTTTTGGGGTGTTAGCATGGTTACAAGACCTCAAGATCAAGTGGTCCTGAATAGGGGCACAATCCCCAAAGAAATCACCGGGAGCAAGAGATGTACTCGACTCGCATGGCTGCCAAGGTGGCGCGGATACCGCGGCCGCAGTTTCAGTCTTGGATAAGGTCCAGGCTCCTGAAGCCCTACAAGTTCAGCTACGACGGCAGGAAGGAAAACACTTACTCTTACGACGACCTGCTCCTGATGCGTCTGATTGCCCAGCTGAGAGAGAATGGCGCGAAGCCTAAAGCCATAAGGGTAGCGTTAGAGACGATGGAGACGCTGTGTGGTGGTGATAAGGGCGCATGGAAGAAGTTCTGGATAGGCGTGGCCGATGGATTCGTCGTGGCGACTCGGCATGAAACAGAGTGGCAGGAATGGAATCCTATTGCCGCGTCGGAAGGACCACAGAAGCTGGCCGTGGTCTTTTTCCCCCAACTGTTCGAGGAATTGAAAAACGAGTTGGTTCCGCCCGACAGGTTCACCCAGATTGATGTTAACCCCGACGTATTGGGGGGTTCTCCCACAGTCCGGGGAACGCGCATATCTACCAACGCCGTGATGTCCGTACTGAAGGGTGATGGCGATCCGACTGAAGTCTATCCTGAACTCACGAGAGAGCAAGTTGCGGAAGTGTGCGACTATGAGGAGTCGTTCCTCCGGGCTGCGTAGCGACCATCGAGTGCTAGTGACGCTGGACAAGGGTATACCTTCACAGCGTTACGTCGCCCAGTTCTCCGAGCGCGGTTTAACCGTTGTGCTTCTCCGCTGGAAGACCTCGTCTCCCAAGGACTTTGAAGAGATGGTTAGCCGAATCTTGTCCGATGGTCGCCGCTGGGAGCAAGCCGCTGCCGAGTTTCCTCATGTGATTAGCGCCAACAGGCATCGTTCACGATACCGACAAGTGGGGGATATTCCGTTTTTGAATCCTGCTTCTTCCGCCTCAGAACCTCCATCACAGGAAGACAAGGCAGATAGATGAATACCTGGAATCGAGAAGTGAGAACGGCGCCGAAACTGGCTTGGGGCAGGGAAAAGGAGTGACTGCGAACATGGTCAGACTGGTTTTCGTTGCCGTCGTACTCGTCTCCCTGTGCCTGTCGTGCGTCGGAGGATCCGAGCAGGTCAGGATGGGCACCGAAGGCGCTTACGAGCCTTACAATTTCTTGGACGACGCCGGCGAGGTCGTCGGATTCGAGCGCGAGCTTGGCGACGAGTTGTGCAGGCGGGCCGACCTCGAATGCACCTGGGTCACCAACGAGTGGGACACCATCATCCCCAACCTGCTGGACGACCAGTACGACACCATCATGGCCGGCATGAGCATCACCGAGGAGCGCGACGAGGTCATCGACTTCACGCAACCCTACATCCCGCCCATCCCGTCGGTCTACGTGGCGCTCGCGGGCGCAGGCGACGACGCGGTCGACGGCACGGTAGCCGCGCAGGTCGCCACCATCCACGCCGACCACCTGTCCGCGTCGGGCGCGACGCTCGTCGAGTACGAGCTGGCCGAACAGGTCATCGCAGCCGTGCTGAACGGCGAGGCTGACGCGGCCCTGGTGGACCGCGAGTTCGCCCATGAGCACATCGCCGCGAACGCAGGCAGGCTGGCCGTCGTCGGGCCGGACGTGCCTCTCGACTCCGGCATCGGCATAGGCGTCCGGGAGGGGGACGTGGAACTGAGAGAGAAGCTGGACGCCGCCATCTCCGCCATGAAAGACGACGGCTCGCTGAACGCCCTCATCAGAAAGTGGTTCGATGCCGACGCCGACACCTTCTGACCGCCATCCTTTGCCAAAGGAGGTCCAGCCGTGAACATCTTCGACTACATGGATGAGTACGACTACGAACAACTGGCGATGTACACCGACAAGCAGTCTGGCCTCAGGGCGCTGGTGTGCATACACGACACCACGCTCGGCCCCGCCTGCGGCGGCACCCGCATGTGGCCCTTCGCAACCGAGGAAGAGGCCATCGTCGACGTGCTGCGGCTGGCGCGTGCCATGACCTACAAGTCCGCCCTGGCCGGGCTGGACCTCGGCGGCGGCAAGGCGCTCATCATCGGCGACCCGCGCACCGACAAATCCGAGGCGCTGTTCCGCGCGCACGGCCGGTTCGTCAACACCCTGGGCGGACGGTTCCTCACCACCGAGGACGTGGGCACGGTTGTCGAAGACATCGTCCAAATGCGAAAGGAGACCCCCTACGCCGCCGGGCTGCCCGAGTCCATGGGCGGGCTGGGCGGCGCAGAGGTCATCACCGGATACGGCCTGTACAAGGGCGTCCAGGCGTGCTGCGCCGAGGTGTTCGGCTCCGATTCCCTGGAGGGCAGGACCGTGGCCATCCAGGGCTTCGGCAAGGTCGCGTCCAACTTCGCCCGGCACCTCATCGAGGACGGCGCCAGCATCATCGCCTCGGACATCGACGAGGGCCGGATCGCGCTGGCGACCGAGATGGGCGCAACCATCGTCGCCCCGGAGGACATCTACGACGCGGAGTGCGACGTATTCTCCCCGTGCGCGCTCGGCGGGGTGCTCAACAGCGACACGATTCCGCGGCTCCGGGCGCCCATAGTGGCGGGGGCGGCCAACAACCAGCTTCTGGAAGACCGGCACGCCGCCGAGCTGCGGGACGCCGGCGTACTCTACGCACCCGACTTCGCCATCAACTCCGGCGGCGTCATCGCGATCGCCTGCGAGCTGGCCGGCTACGGTCGGGACGCCGCGCTAGACATGGCCACCGGGGTGTACCAGACCATTTCGGACGTGATAGCCCGCTCGAAATCGGACGGCGTCACCACCGCCTATGCCGCCAACCGCCTGGCCGAGGCCAGGATCGAAAGCGTCCGAAACGTGAGGGACGTGTACGGCGGCGGGGCTCGGCCTGGGGTGTGATACAAGGTCCAGAGCGGCGAAAGGTGCCGCCGCGGATATTTGGAGATAGGGGGTCCAACCGTAGCGCCGGCTTCGACCAGAAAACCGCCTGGACTACTCACTCTCGAACGGATTTAGTATCTCTACACCAAACTGGGCGAAATCGCGCACGTTGCGAGTGACCACCGTCAACCGGTGAACCGTAGCTGTCGCGGCGATCATGGCGTCTTCGAACAATGTGTCAGACCTACCGTGCATAAGGCGAGCCCACTCCCGGAACGCCGTCGCGTCCATCTCCAGCACGCCGAAAGAGACCAGAACTCTGTCCAGCCACGTTTCCAACTCCTCTGCCTTGGTCTCGTCCTGCTCCCGGGTAATCTCAATCCCCGCCTGTATCTCCCCAATCGTTACGGCAGACACGAATAGTAGTTCCCCAGGCACGTGTCCCAGCCATTCCAGAACGGCTCCATGAGGGCGGGGGCGTCGTAGTTCTGACACAACGTTGGTGTCGAGAAGGTACATCGACTACTGCACAGGTGAGGGGGTCCGGCGCCGATGCCTACGACGCGGCGGCGTGAGCTCTTCGGTACGAGCCTCAGGCGCCAGGAGCAGTTCCTTCAGATCCGGCCTCGTCATGCGTTCCAATCTGCGCCATTGCTCAATGGGGAGAAGAACGGCAGTTTCCACTCCACGTCTCGTTACTATCTGCGGCCCTTCGGCGAGGGCAGTGTCGAGTAGCTCGCTGAATCTGGACTTGGCATCTTGAACCGGCCATGTCTTGCTCATGGTGCACTCCAATTTGGACTATCTGACTAGCTACCAGACTAGGCTTATCGGGTACCGATGTCAAATCGGACAGGTGCCATTCCGGCCCCCGCGCCGCAGTCCGGGGCGCACCCGCCCGCGCTAGCCAAGCGTCACCTCGATCAGGCAGCTCCCGCGCACCCAGTCCTCCACGTCATCCATCGGCTGGCCCTGCCTGAACGGGGACGCCTCCTTCAGCCGCGTGAGCACGCTGCGGCGCTCGTCCTCGTCGGTGATGGCGCGCGCCGTAGCCGGCACGTCCGCCTGAATCGTCTCCTTCAAGTGGTAGGTGAACTCCGGGTTCGCCACGAGGTTCGCGTACCAGCTCCGCCGCCCCGGCGACGCCGCCAGCAGCACCATGCCGTCCACGTAGTGCGACCATATCTCGATGCGCCGGGCCTCGCCGGTCTTCCGGCCCGTGGTCGTAATGTCGATGGTCATATCTACGCTCAGCGCGTTCCTTATGTTCTCATCCATAAGTCATTCTCCCTGTCCCGTTCTGCCGGAAACACTCTCAGCAGCTTCCTGATAAGCCTCTTCGATAACCTTCAAGATGTCGTCCCGCTTTTGGCTGGTCCTAGCCGTGGACAGTCTGCGGTACCGGACCCCTTGCGACTTGGCAGGGCCTATTAGCTCGTCGCTGAGCTTCAGCGCCCTAGGGGCATACTTCGCCCAAGCCGGCCAGGTGCTTATCTCTCCAACTCCTTCTTTGAACAGCAGATTGTTGAACGACACCAAGGCCTCAGTTTCACCTGGGATGCGGAGCTCCAAACGGAAGTAGTTTCTCTCTCCACCCCTCCTGTTCTTTATGTTGGTGTAGAGCTCCGCGAGTTTCTTACTCTCCAGACCAAGCGCGCACTCATAGAGACGCCTCAGATCCGGTTGGAATCTCTCCTCCGATCTTGCGATGCTTTCCTCAAAGGCTTTCCCGCCGGGCACAACCTGCGTTCCTCTCGTCTCCTGCTCCCGCGCTCTCGTTTCCTGTTCCCGTCTCCCGAGTCGAGTCTGATAATTCTCCGCTTCCGGTAGAGGGATCACCACGCTGGTCTCAATGAGAATCTCAGCTCCATTCCTGTGTGGCCGCAACCTGATACACTTGATCTCCTGGCCGGCGTCCCTCAGCCAGGAATCGTTCAGCCACATCACGCACGTGGTCAGTTCTTTGCCGAAATTTTCCGCCGCCAGGATCAACCTGGGTGTTTTGGTATGGACGGCAACACTGCCTGGCTCCGTGACTCCGAGATGTTCCTGAATCCTGCTCTCGGCATCCTCCTCTTGGGCTCTCCCATCATCGCGGGCTCGCTTGTCCAGATACTCCTGGAAGGTGTCCACAATCTGCTCGTCCGTCATGTTGGCAACCATGGCCGCATACCGGAGAGCCTGGAGTTCCATGTTCCTCCCAGTCCTTCCACGCTTCAGTTCGATGACCACCAGCCGTCCCTCTGCATCCAGTCCCAGCAGGTCGATCCGTCGATTCGAGTCTTCCCATTCCCCGAACTCTTCTGCAATAATCAACAGCCCTTCTTCGAGCACTTCCGGCTGGTCGCGCAAGATGCGCTGCAAGTCAGACCGCTCCAGCACCCCTTCCTCACCGAATGTAGTCTGATCAACCTTTGCTAGCTCGCCTCTGTCATTCGACAACTTGTAGATTGCCATGCACATTCTCTCCAAGCGATTCCCGGCGCGATTCGAGAAAGACCCTTACCTGCCCCCGCTAGTTGTACCACCCACCCCGCCGGCCCGACAACCCTCGACCCACCACGTACCCTACCGCCTCACCCATGTACAATAGCCCAGATGGAAACAAACGCACACCCCGCCCGCGTCATCATGGTGCAGGGCACCTCGTCCCACGCGGGCAAGTCCGTTATCGCCACCGCGCTCTGCCGCATCTTCGCGCAGGACGGCCTCCGCGTCGCGCCGTTCAAGGCGCAGAACATGTCCCTCAACTCCTACGCCACACCGGATGGCGCCGAAATCGGCCGCTCCCAGGCCGTCCAGGCCGCCGCCGCGTTCGCTGTCCCGCGCGCCGAGATGAACCCCGTCCTGCTCAAGCCGGAGGGCGAGCGCCGCTCCCAGGTCGTCCTGATGGGCCGACCCCTCAAGGCCGCCTCCGTGCGCGAGTACCACGCCATGAAGCCGCGCGTCTGGGACACCGTGACCGCCGCGCTCGCCACCCTGCGCGCGGACAACGACGTGGTGGTGATCGAGGGCGCCGGCAGCCCCGCCGAGATCAACCTCAAGCGCAACGACATCGTGAACATGCGCGTCGCCCTCCACGCCCAGGCACCCGTCCTGCTGGTGGGCGACATCGACCGCGGCGGCGTCTTCGCCCAGATCGTGGGCACCATGGAGCTGCTGGAGCCGGAGGAGCGGGCGCTGGTGAAGGGCCACGTGATCAACAAGTTCCGGGGCGACCCGTCCCTGCTCGGCTCGGGGCTGGACTTCCTGCACGAGCGCACCGGCGTCCCCGTCGCGGGCGTGATACCCCACTTCACCGACATCCTCATACCCGAGGAGGACTCGCTCGGCCTGGAACCCAGGACCCGCTACAACGGCGAGGCGGCCGTGGACGTCGCGGTCATGCGCCTGCCCCACGTCGCCAACTTCGACGACTTCGATCCGCTGCACAACGAGCCCGCCGTCGCCGTGCGCTACATCGGACGCGCCGACGAGTTCGGCGACCCCGACCTGGTGGTCATCCCCGGCAGCAAGACCACCGTCGCCGACCTGGACTGGCTGCGCGCCACCGGCCTCGCCGAGCGGGTGCTCGCCCACCGCCGCGCCGGCGCGCCCGTCGTCGGCATCTGCGCCGGCTACCAGATGCTGGGCGACGCGCTGCTGGACCCGGACGGCGTGGAGTCACCCAGGGCGCGCACCGAGGGCCTGGGCCTGCTGCCCGCCTCCACCACCTTCACGGCGAGCAAGTCGACCCACCAGGTGAAGGGGAGCGTGGTCGAGGCCCGCGGCCTCCTGGCCGGCTGCGGCGGCGCGGGCGTCACCGCCTACGAGATACACATGGGCGTCACGACGCACGAGCGCCTGACGCACCCGTTCGTCCTGGAGTCCCGGTCAGGCCAGACGGTCGACCTGCCCGACGGCGCGATGGACTCCGACGGCCTGACGCTCGGCACGTACCTCCACGGCCTCTTCCACAACCGCGCCATCCGCCGGTCCATACTGGAGTGCGCCGCGCGGCGAAGGGGCGTGGCACTGCCGCCGCCCGCGGACGACGTGGAGCCCAGCGCCGAGTACGACAAGCTCGCCGCGCTGGTGCGCCGGCACCTGGACATGGAGCTAGTCTACCGCGTCACCGGCCTCTAGAACGCCACAGACTCAAGAACCGGGCCTCGTCCATTGGACAATCAACCAGCTCATTCAGCGGTCAGGAATACGGTGGATGAGCGCACGAAGCTGACCGAGGTCTTTGAGGGCTTCTTTCCCTAGAGTCTTCTCACGAGCTTCCAGGGATTCTCGGTAATCGCTCAAGGACGTCAACAGGTCTTGAATTGCCTCATCTAGGGTTGACCCCACCCCGTACTCTTGAACAGTCATGTGGGTGTTTGCCAGCACTTCCTCGCGAGAGGCCTGCACAGACACGGTCAAGTCAGTGGCCAGTTCCCAACAGCCATCCCAGGCAACCCGTGCCGGAATGACATACGGGCCCTCGCGGACCGGATCATCTCCGTTCTGACCAGTGATGGTCTGCGGTTCGCTGTCTATGGAGAAGTAGCCCGACGAAAACGACATTTTCAATCCATGACCTTCAGTGCTCATCATCCATCCTGACGGCCCCGGGCGGCTTTGGTGATTGTGTGAATGCTGGCCAATTTAGGCTATGTCCTCCCACAAGCCTGTGTCAATGCCGCGTTGATTTTCGTCAGACTGGTTTGCACCTACCCCACGACCCCCTCGCGCTCGCGCTCCACCAGCTCCCAGTCGATCTCGTACCCCAGCCCCGGCTCCGTCGGCGCGTACACCAGCCCGTCGCCGTCCACCTCGATGTCCTCCACCAGCGCGTACTTGTTCGCCCCCGTCGCCGGGAACACCTCGTAGAACTCGCAGTTGGGCACCGCCATCGTCACGTGCAGATTCGCCACGTTGTTCAGCGAATTGCCGCCGTGGTGAATCTCGCACTTCATCCCGAACGCCTCCGCCAGGTGCGCTATCTTCACCAGCGGCGTGATGCCCCCGGTCACCGCCACGTCGCCGCGCAGGATGTCCGTCGCGTAGCTCTGGATCCACTGCGCCATGCCGTACAGCCGCCCCGGCGCGTACTCGGTGGACATGATCGGGATGTCCAGCTTGCTCTTCAGCTTCACGTAGTTGTAGATGTCCTCCTCCGCCAGAGGGTCCTCGTACCAGTAGTAGTCCAGCTCCTCGATGGCGCGGCCCACCCGCAGCGCGTCCTCGTAGTTGTACGCCCACATCGAGTCCAGCATCAGGATCATGTCGTCGCCCACCGCCCGCCGGACCCGATCGCAAATCTCGATGTCCTTCCTGGGGTCGCCGTCCGGGTGAATCTTGTGCGCCGTCCAGCCCATGTCCTGGAACCGCAGCGCCTCCTCCGCGTACTCCTCGGACGTGGGATGCCATGCAGTGCTGGAGTAGGCGGGCACGCTTTCGCGGCACGTGCCGAGCAGCCTGTGGATGGGCAGACCCGCCACCTTGCCCGCGATGTCCCACAGCGCCACGTCGACCGCGCCGATGGCGTTGGTGGACACCTGGCGGTTCTTCTTCCACATCTCGCGCCATATCGCCCCGATGTCCAGCGGGTTGCGGCCAACCAGCATTGGCTTGACGAACTCCATCAGCGGCCCGGCGAACGCGTCCGCCCCCTGCCCCGACGAGCCGAGAAACGAATGGCCCTCCACGCCCTCGTCCGTGCGCACCGTCAGCACGCCCAGCAGCTTGCGCCCGCCGAACTGCGCGCCCACGCCCGTCTTCCACGGCGCGAAATCCCACCGAAAGAGTGTGACCGTAATGTCGTCGATCTTCACCATGCCCCTCCTGCGTATGTCTGTTCTCGGCCCGCATAGTAGCACACGGACGGTCCAGGCGGCGGATCGCCCAGTCCCTTCCCCCTCGCAGGGGGAAGGTTAGGATGGGGGTGAAGGGTTCCACCGTACCCACCAAGCAGCCCATCTGCACAATCTGAAAGTGCTACTTGCAATCTGTGTAGATGGGCGGTATCGTTGCCACCATGATCGAGCGCGAAATAACCGGCCGCCTGGCGACGCTCTTCGGCCAGTACCCCTTCGTTACCGTCACCGGGCCGCGCCAGTCCGGCAAGACGACCCTCTGCCGCGCGGCCTTCCCGCATCTGAAGTACGCCAACCTGGAAGCGCCCGACCAGCGCGAGTTCGCCGAGACCGACCCCCGCGGCTTTCTCTCGCAGCTTGGAGAGGGCGCCATCATCGACGAGGTCCAGCACGTCCCGGCGCTCCTCTCCTATCTCCAGGTGCTCGCCGACGAATCAGGGCGCAACGGCCTTTTCGTGCTCACGGGCAGCGAGCAGTTCAGCCTCTCCCGCGCCATCAGCCAGTCCCTCGCCGGCCGCACCGCGCTGCTCCGCCTGCTGCCGTTCTCTCTCGCCGAGCGGCGGCGCACGGGCGCGAGCGACTCGACAGACGACATCATCTTCTCCGGGTTCTACCCCCGCGTCCTCGACCAGGGACTCGACCCGCGGCAGGCGCTCGGCGACTACTTCGAGACCTACGTGGAGCGTGACGTGCGCCGCCTGGGCGAGATTCGCAACCTGTCCGGCTTCCGGCGATTCGTGCGCCTGTGCGCGGGCCGGGTAGGGCAGCTCGTCAACCTCAGCTCGCTCGGCTCGGACGCCGGCGTGTCCCACACCACCGCGCGCGAGTGGCTCACCGTGCTGGAGGCCAGCTACGTCATCTTCCAGCTACCGCCGTTCCACGCCAACATCCGAAAGCGCCTGGTCAAGTCTCCCAAGCTCTATTTCTACGACGTCGGCCTGGCGAGCTATCTCATCGGCATCCAGAACGCGGACCAGGTGGCCACACACCCCCTACGCGGGGCGCTATTCGAGAACCTGGTGGTAGCGGAGGCGCTCAAGCACCGCTTCAACCGCGGCCACGACTTCAACCTCAGCTTCTTCCGGGATTCGCGGAGGCTGGAGTGCGACCTCTTCTACGAGACGGGCCGTGGAATCCACGCCATCGAGGCCAAGTCCGGCGCTACGGTAGCCTCGGACTACTTCACTTCGCTCAACAGCGTCGCGAAGCTGCTTCCCGCCATCTCCGCCAGAACGGTCGTGTACGGCGGCGCGGCGCGCCAGACCCGCGACGATTGCGAAGTGGCACCGCTTGCTGACCTGGCCGGCACACTCGAACGATTCGAGTCAGGCCCTACTCGATGAGCGCGCCGTAGACGTCCGCTCGGAACTCACTTTCCAGGGGATAGTATGTGCCTGGCATGAACTGGGACATCAGCACGGCTATCAGATCTTTCGCCGGGTCTATCCAGAAGTAGCAGCTTGCCGCGCCGAACCAGAAGTATATGCCCTCGGAGCCGGCGAATCCGTGCTCCACTATGTCGTCGACCACGCAGAACCCGAATCCGAATCCACAGCCCCTGGAGTAGGACACCATGTCCTTATCTACCACGTAAGGCTTCAGGTCGCCGGCGAGCTGGTCGGACCGCATCATCTCGACCGTCTCCGGCGCCACCAGGCGCGCGCCATCCAGTTCGCCGCCATTCAGCAGCATCTGGCAGAATCGCATGTAATCCGTGGCGGTGGAAACGAGGCCCGCTCCGCCTGACAACAGCGCGAGAGGCCTGTCGTACCTGTTGGTTATCGAGTTGTCGAGCCGGCGAATCCCGCCGTCTCTCGCGGGACTGTACACAGTGGCAAGTCTGCTCAGCTCCTGCTCGGGCAGGAAAAACTTGGTATCGATCATGCCCAGCGGCGTGAACACCCTGTCGCGCAGTAACTCGTCGAACGGCTGACCGGACACCAGCTGCGCCAGGTAGCCCAGCACGGTGGTCCCGAGGCTGTACGTCCACTTCGCGCCGGGCTGGCAGACCAGCGGAATGCTGCCGATCTTCTCCGCGAACTCCCGCAGGTCGCTGTCCGGGTCTATCACCCTCCGTTCGCGGTACATCGCGTCGACCGGATTGCTCGGATCGAACCCGTAGCTCAGACCCGCCGTATGGGTAAGCAGGTGGCGGATGGTGATGGGGCGCTCCTGGTCGACCAGACGCATCTTTTCGCCGTCCATGCCGTCGAACACCTTCATGTCGGCCAGCTCCGGGATGAAGGTGTCGGCGCGGTCGTCCAGCGAGAAGCGCCCCTCCTCGTACAGCATCATCGCCGCCAGCGTGGTAATCGGCTTCGTCATCGAGTAGATGCGAAAGATCGTGTCGCGCTGCATCGGCGCGCCGCTCTCCAGGTCGGCAAGGCCGTGCGGCTGGAAGTGAAACACCTCGCCGCGCCTTGCTAGCATGGTCAGCGCGCCCGCGAGCCTGCCGCCGTCCACGTAGCCGCGCATCGTGTCGTTGATCCGGCCCAGCTTCGGGGACGAAAACCCCACCGATTCGGGAGATGCAAGGTCCAAGATTCCGGACTCCTTTCGGCCGCCGGAGTCATGCCCCGCACACCGGCGCACCGGAATTGTGCGCGGACGCGGCTAGGAAATCAAGCGGCGCGCGCCATACCCAGTACTCATGATGCGAGAGGAGAGCTTTCCGAATCGTCCCTTCCCCCTCGCAGGGGGAAGGTTAGGATGGGGGTGAAAGGTTCCACAGCGCGAAATTCCAGCGCAAGGGCGTCACCGTAACATCGTCAATCTGCACCATGCGCTCCCTGCGGCTGTCCAACATCGCCCCGCATAGTGGCACAGGGACGAACGATCCGCCGCCTTGTAAGTTGTCCGATGGCAGTATAAGCCACTAGAATTGCAACCGGTGATTGTCTCCGCCAGCGTGACCTTCGCAAGCGGCTCTGGCTACCGTTATCCTGCCTGTATGTCTCAGAAGCTAAGAGCATCGGTTTGTAAGTCGAGATGACGTTCTCTAAAGGCCTTTGGCTTTGAGCACTGTGCGTTACTACTCCAAGTGGGGAATGTCTGAGCATATCTGAATCAATGGACCCTCGACAGGTGCAGCTGAATTGCCTACACCAGTAAAAGTCTGCCGGATTTGGGGACACTACGCTGAAGGCTATAGCGTATTTGACCCCAGTAAGGTCGTGTTCACTGAGTCACATCGCGCGGGTGGTGGCTACGTGATTCCCGGCAGTGTAGGCGGACGTGTTAACGCACTGGAAGATGATGAGAAGGCTCGCCTGACGTCCTGGTTGGTAGAACAACGCCTTCAGGGGAACGAACGACCCGTCATAACAGCGGAGATAGTCGATTACGCTGCCGGTAGACGCAAACTCTCGATCCAGGAGAGGGCAGATAGGCTGCTCAGGTATATGGCTAGCGAAACTAAGGTGGCCGGGCAAATTGTAAACATGTTCGTTTCCACAATAGCTTCTGATGTTCCTCTTTTCCACAACGCTCTGAATGCGATGGCGTGGTCAGAGGCCACATCACCTTCCGAGGTGTCGTACTTGCTGCGATACCTAGTGGCGGAAGGCTTAGTTCGATTCGCCGGGAAACATCTTGGAGAGGGTGGATTGGTCTTTGAAGGATACGAAGTCACGGTAGCTGGTCATTCAAGAATAGCCGACCAAGAAGCCAACATCGTCTCGCATCAGGCTTTTGTGGCGATGTGGTTCGACGACTCTGTAACTGACGCATACGAGAAAGGAATAGCGCCTGCGATTCGAGAATGCGGATTTGAGCCAAAGAGAATCGACCAAGACCCGGCCGTCGACAAAATTGACGACGCCATCATCGCTGAGATTAGGCGGTCACGCTTCCTCATCGCTGACTTTACACACGGCAAGGACGGCGCAAGAGGTGGAGTCTATTATGAAGCGGGATACGCCCACGGCTTAGGAATCCCTGTCATTTTCACCTGCCGCAAGGACAAAATAGACGAACTTCACTTTGACACTCGCCAGTACGCTCACATCGTATGGGATTCGCCAGAGGAGTTGCGCACTCGGTTGCGGGACAGAATCTTGGCGCGGATTGGGGAAGGGCCAAACGCAACGTGATAGCGGGACTGTCCACGCTGGGCGAGTGGTGCAGTGGGGTAGGGGGTGGCGTTGCCCAGTCTCAGCCCTCGCGCTACTTCGCAATACGCAGACTCTTGCGAACCGGCGCGACGGCTACACAATCACTATCTCGCCAACGTCGTCAACTTCGACTCTCTTACCGCATTCATTACAGTAGAGCGCCAGAACCCCCCGTTCATTGGATTCAGAGCGCAAGTAAATCAGTTTGTCTCCCTCTGCGCGGAAAACCGGGTACGTGTCATAGTTTCCGCCGACCTCGTTTGACCCACAATTGCGACAGGCATACTTGGCTGGCTCATTATTTGCATCGGTTGCCATTAGAGTCTTTCGCCTTGTCTGATGAATCACAAAAACAGCCGGGGGTGGTCAGTTCATTGTGCGTCTGTATTGTCCGGGGCTTACGCGGTCTATCAACCCCAGGCCGCACAGTGATTGAAGTTGTTGGCGAAGCTTTGCTCGCACGTTGTGGTTGTTCGGGTACTCGGCGGCTGCCTCGCGTTCCCATACTTCATAGAAATCTTGTAGTCGGAACTCATCCGGCATTTCGAGGACTCCGCGCAGCGTGAGCTTTCGCCAGCCGCTGAATCCTTTCAGTAGGGCTTGTTGGTCAGAAATCGTGAACACTGCCCCAGACACAACCTTCTCACCCGAAGTTGAGGGTTCGTGCGGTGGTTCGGGAATCGTCACCTTGATAGCTTCTACAGCGCCATGTAGGGCGTTGAGTTGCGTAAGGTTCAATTCCGTAGAAGGGCCTTCTCCGAATCCTGTCAGTAAGTGCTGTGCAAGTTGCGAAACCACTGACTCGTCGGTCGTCCCAATTCCACACTCCAAGTTCCTGTAGAGGCCGGAGAATGTCGCATTGGCTGACGTCACCAACGCGGAACTTTGATCGAAGACATACATCTTGGCATGAAATCTCTCGTCCAAGTTGCGAATCCGTGTCCCGCCTCGTGCTAGGCAGCAAAGGGTGTCCAAACTGGAGGAGCCGGTAGCAAAGTCGCGCAGGTCCGTGCGCGTAACGAGTATGCGGGTTACTTCTTTTCCTACGATGTTGGTCAAATTGATAATCCCGCCGCTGACATAGGGACTGCCAATCAACAAGCGAACGGAACATGCCTTAGCTTGTTCCGCAAGCCAGTCGAACGTTGGAGTCAACACAATTTGCAGCCCAGCGGTGTTCCTGGTGTCCATTTCGGCTCCCATTGCCAAGGGGAGGCACCTTTCCTGTTCTACAACCACACACTGTGGCCACATGGGGTCTTACAGCTGACAGAAGCTATGGAGTGAACCGATACGCAACTCCCAGCGGATGTGCCACCTTTGATTGCGTGGCTACGTCAGCCGCATCAAGCCGCGTCTCTAAACTCGGTCAGGTTTGGTCGCGGACATTGATCTGCATACTCAACATATCATCTGCCGTTGACGGATGTCAACACACGTCCGGTTCGTTCCAGGGTCTTTCGGTTATCGATTTCACACCGTACCGGCATCCGCTCCCAAACTTGCAGACTTGGTCTGAACAAGTGGATATGGCGAGAAATCGTCAGCAATTGGCAATAACCGAAAGACCCTGGGTTCGTTCATGTAGCTGGACTGTGTGAGATACTTGCCCGTCACTATGCACATATCAGGAACCCTAATTAGCCTGCCCTGCCATATGCTTTATGCTCTGCACAGTCGGTTCACTCGCCCTTCCTAAGTTTGAAGTCACGCGCCTCATTGACACGCTCGCACATCCGTGCTATTCTCCCTCCATGACAAACCGACACCACCAGCCGGTCCACACAGACAGCCCGCTTGGCGACTCCGATGACCTGTATCATCTGCGGTACATTTCGGGCTCTTCCTGGCCATATCAGGCACGAAACCGCACATCAGGCGGCGCAGCGAAGCGGGTCTCCCAGCTACGCGGTGGCACAGAATGGAACGAAATGGAACACATCTCCCCGAAATCCGCCCCCGGACGCCGCCTGGCTGCCGCCTACTGACCACATCCAAAGGACCCCCCACCATGCAATTCGACGTCGATACCAACCTCGCCGCCACCGACCGCTCCGTCTCCTCGCTGGAGCGCGACGGCCAACCCGCCCGCGCGGTCACGCTATCCCGCGTCTACGCCACCGCCGCCGAGGACCTGTGGGACGCCGTGACGAATGCCGACCGCATCCCCCGCTGGTTCGCGCCGGTTAGCGGTGACTTCACACTCGGCGGAAACTACCAGATCGAGGGCAACGCCAGCGGAACGATCACGGCCTGCGAAAGCCCGTCCCACTTCGCGCTGACCTGGGAGTTCGGCGGCGACCTGAGCTGGGTCGAGGCGCGCGTCTCCGACGAGGGCGCAGGCCGGACGCGGCTCACGCTCACCCACACCGCGCACCTCTCCGAGCACTGGGCTACCTTCGGCCCTGGCGCGGTCGGCGTGGGCTGGGAGCTGGGGTTCCTGGGACTGTCGATGCACCTGGCCAACCCGGACGCGCCCAGGCCGGACGAGGAGGCCTTCGCCGCGTCGCCGGACGGCAGGGCGTTCACCATCGGCAGCAGCGACGGGTGGGGCAGGGCGGCGGTCGCCGCCGGCGAGGACCCCGACCTCGCCGCGGCGTCGGCCGGGCGCACCGCCGCCTTCTACACCGGCGAGTCCGCATGACCAAACCTGTCCCTTCCCCCTCGCAGGGGGAAGGTTAGGATGGGGGTGGCGCCCCCGTTGCCATGCACCTCTACGGCTCGAAGTCGTACAATAATTTGTAGCGAAACTTTAGCGCCAACTCACGACAAGAGAAGAGGTACATGAACACGAGCCCGATATCAAAGCTTGCCCTCATCTGCGCCACGCTGACCATCGTGGCGCTTATCACGCTCGCGGCGTGCGGCCAGGAGGAATCGCCCACCCCAACGCCGGCGCCCACAGCCACGGCAACACCGCTGCCGCCCACGGCCACCGCCGCGCCGGAGCCCACCGCAACGGCCGTTCCGGAGCCAACACCCACGGCTACGGCGACAGCCAGGCCGGAACCCACCGCGACCGCGACACCGGCGCCCACAGCCACGGCAACGCCGTCTCCCACGGCTACCGCCGTACCGGAGCCGACGGCCACAGCGACCCCGGTTCCCACGGCGGTCCCGACCGCCACGGCCACAGCCGTGCCCGAACCCACGGCCACCGCCACGGCGGTCCCGACGCCCACGCCGCAACCCGACACGACCCTCGCCTTCGACCCGGCGGTGATCAGGGGCACCCTCTCCAACGGCCTCAGCTACTACATCCGGCACAACGGGGAGCCGATAGGCAGGGCCCACATCTCGCTCGCCGTGAAGGCCGGCTCCGTCCTCGAGACGGACGACCAGCAGGGCCTCGCCCACTTCGTCGAGCACATGGCCTTCAACGGCACCGAGCGCTTCGCCAAGCAGGAGATCGTCGAGTACCTCGAGTCCATCGGCAGCACCTTCGGCGCACACCTGAACGCGCGAACCGGCTTCGACGACACCCTGTACTTCCTGGAGATCCCGGCAGACGACCCGGAGATCACCGAGAGGGCCTTCCAGATTCTCAGCGACTGGGCCTTTGCGATTGCGCTCGACCCGGAAGAGGTCGATCTCGAACGCGGCGTGGTGCTGGAGGAGTGGCGCCTCTACCAGGGATTCGACTCGCGCCTCCAGCAGAACCTGCTCGACCTCCTCTTCAGCGACTCGCTCTACGCCAGCCGCGCCCCCATCGGCATCACCGAGGTCATCGAGAACGCGCCCGTGGAGACCCTGCGCGCCTACTACGAGCGCTGGTACAGGCCCGACCTGATGGCCGTCGTCGCCGTCGGTGACTTCGACGTCGAAACCATCGAGGCGAAGATCAAGCAGTACTTCGCGCCGCCCCCGGAGGGCGAGGCCGCGCAGGAGCGCGCCGCCGCCGGTCAGACCACCGACAGGCCCGACATCGCAGTCCCCGGCCACGAGACCCCGCTCATCGAGGTGTTCACAGACCCCGAGTCGCCCGCCACCCAGTTCGTGCTCATCCGCAAGTACGACCCCGAAACGGTCGCGGACGAGGACGACTTCAGGCGCAAGGTAGTGGAGAGACTCGCGTTCCAAATGCTCAACGCGCGGCTGTTCGAGCGCGGCCAGACCACCGAACCGCCGTACATCACCGCCAGCGCGACCCGCTACCGGTACGTGTACACCCTCGACATCGCCACTTTCTCGGCCTGGGTCGAGACCGACGGCGTCGAGGCCGGTCTCGCGGCCGTGCTCGAGGAGATTCAGCGCGCTCACCAGCACGGATTCACCGAGGGCGAGCTGGAGCGGGAGAAGAGCAACCTGCTCAGCTCCGTCGAGAGCCAGTACAAGCAGCGGGACCAGACGCCCTCGACGAACCTCGGCGGCGAGTACGCCGACCACTTCTTCGTCGGAGACCCCGTCCCCGGCATCGAGGCCGAATGGGAGCTTCACCAGCAGCTACTGCCGCAGATCACCCTGGCCGAGTTCGCGGACGTGGCGCGGTCCTGGGCGCAGACCGAGGACCTTGCCCTGCTGGTGGTGCGTCCCGAAGAGACCGACGCCGCAGGCTCCGACGGCGAGCTCGGCACGGCGCTGCTGACGCAGCTCCAAACGGCCCACGCCCTGGCCGTGGAGCCCTACGCGGACGACGTCGGCGACGTCCCGCTGCTGGCGGACCTGCCGGAACCGGGAACCATCACCGCCGAAGAGCAGATAGAGTCCATCGACGCCGTGAAGTGGACGCTGTCCAATGGCGTCACCGTCATTGCCAAGCAGACGTTAGACTCACAAACGAAGTGCAACATCTTGTTAAGGTGTTGCCATGCGAAGCTCTTATCACCAACTCACCATTGAAGAGCGGTGTGAAATGGCCCGACTACAAGCCGAGGG
>DAOUJL010000048.1:0-21770 GCA_034422735.1 Dehalococcoidia bacterium
TTGAGAAGCTGGCATGGAGGCGTGGCGACCCCCTAAACTGGAACACCGCTGGTAACCGCAATTTTGAGGTCGCACCTCTCGTTCGGTAACCACTAATTTTGAGGTCGCGCGGACCCCACCGGCATCCCAGTCACGCCGAGCGCGAAGTGTCCGTCTCAACCGTCGCACGCAGGACTCCGCCTGCCAACCCTCTTGAAATGGCCGTACATCCGTGCTATTCTCTCTCCATGACATACCAACACCACCATTCGCCGGCCTCGAACGACTCGGCCGACGGCAAGCTCAGTGTATCGCGCTGTCCCATTTCGGACGTAGATTGCGCACCAAACGGGACAAACGACACGGCCAACGTCGCGAAAGGCCGGGCCGCTCAGCTAGGAAATGGGGCAGATGGTGCGGAATGGTGCATTTTGGAGCAGTTTTTTTCGGGCTACCCAGTCATCAGCCGGCCCGTGCCTTATCTCCAAAGGTCCGGCCTTGTGCCCGTCGGCTGACAAACCCAACCCCAGCGGGTATAGTAGTGCCACCACAAGGCGCGCCGACAGCACGGTCAGAGGAGGGCGGAAAATGACCAACTCTCAGCAGATATACACGCTCGAACAGGGCGACCCCGAGCGCCCTCCCACCGGCAGGCCGGTCGTCTACGCCACCCAAGGCGTCATCTCCAGCGGCCACTACCTCACCTCCATGGCCGGCATGAGGATGCTGCTCGACGGCGGCAACGCCTTCGACGCCGTGGCCGCCGCCGCGTTCGCCGCAGCCGTGGTCGAGCCTATCGCGTCCTACTCTCTCGCCGCGGAGGGCGTCTTCATGCTCTACCACGCCGAGAGCGGCGATCTCCTGTCGCTGAGCGGGCAGGGGACCGCTCCCGGCAAGGCGACCGTCGAGTTCTACGAATCGCTCGGCTTGGACGAGATTCCCACCGGCCCCGGAGACCAGGCCCACCTCTCGTTCACCGTACCCGGCATCGTCGACGCCCTGTTGTCCCTCGTCGACCGCTACGGCACCCGGACCCTCGGGGAGGTGCTCGCGCCTTCGATCCACTACGCCGAGCGCGGCATCCCCAACTATGAGTACATGCTCGAGCGCATGAAGAACGCCGCCACCCGACGCCAGTTCGAGCTTTACCCGCCCGGTGGCACGTCGGTCTTCTACGACGACGGCGAGGTGCCCGCGCCCGGCTCGGTGCTTGTCCAACCCGGCTTGGCCGACGTCTTCAAGCGCATGGTCGCCGCTGAGAGTGCCGCCTCCGGCCACAGGCGCGACGGCATCCGCGCCGCGCGCGACGCCTTCTACCGCGGCGACATCGCCCAAACTATCGTCGACTGCGCCCAGAGCGCGGGCGGCATCCTCAGCCTGGAAGACCTCGCCGGATTCGAGGCCGAGTACGAACAGCCCATCTCCACGAGCTTCCACGGCCACGACGTCTACGGCCAGTCGGCCTGGACCCAGGGCGCGGTGCTGCACCAAACCTTGAACATCCTGGAGCGATTCGACCTAAGGTCCATGGGCCACAACTCGGCCCAGTACGTCCACACCGTGACCGAGGCCCTGAAGCTCGCTCTCGCGGACAGAGAGGCCCACTACGGCGATCCCAACTACTCCACCATCCCGGTGGACGGCCTGCTGTCCAAGCAGTACGCCGCCGAGCGCGCCGCGCTCATCGACCCGTCAGAGGCCACACCCGATCTGCCGCCGGCGGGCGACCCCTGGCGCTTCTCCTCGGCGTCCAGGCCCCAGGCGCAGGCTCCCGCACCCGCGGGCGTTCCGGGCGACGGCGCCGGCGCCGACAGCGGCACCACGCACGTCGCCGCGCTGGACCGCGACGGCAACATGGTCTGCGCCACGCCCAGCGGCGGCGGATTCGCCAAGTCGGTCTACTTCCCCGAAATCGGTTGCGCCCTCAGCACCAGGATGGAGATGCTGAACTTCAGGCGGGGCCATCCCAACGTCCTGGAGCCGAACAAGCGCCCCCGCACCACGCTGGTCAACTACATCGTCGCGAAAGACGGCCAGCCGCTGATGACGGTCGGCTGCCCCGGCGGCGACCACCAGGCGCAGGCCAACGTGCAACTCATCCTGAATACCCTGGTTTTCGGGATGAACCCGCAGCAGGCCATCGAGGCTCCGCGATTCGCCACCGACAGCGCCGTCAACTCCTTCTATCCGCACACGCACTATCCCGGACAGCTATCCCTGGAGCCGGGCATCTCGGAGGAAACGGTCGCGGAGCTCGCCGCGATGGGTCACAAACCGAATCCCAGCGCCGTCTGTGGCATGGGCGCAACGGTTGCCCACCGCGACCCGTCCACCGGCGTGCTCAGCGCAGGCGGCGATCCCAGGAGGGCCTGCTACGCTATAGGCTGGTGACCTACCCCGGCACACTCCAACGCTCGACGGCGTAGGGGTCCAGTTCCAACCCGAGCCCCGGCTTGTCCGGGAAAGGCGACCACATGCCGCCCTGCTGCTCAGGGAACTCGGTGTACCACACCCGGTCCCCTTCCAGCCCGGTGTTCATGTACTCTACTACCTTCAGGTTGGGCGTCGCGCAGGCCAGGTGAAGGTGCACTAGCTGCACCGCGTGAGGGGCCACCGGCAGATTGAACGAGTGCGCCAGGTGCGCGACCTTCATCCACTCGGTCACGCCTCCGACCCGTCCCACGTCCGGCTGCACGATGTCCGCGCCACCCGCCGCGATGAGCTCGCCGAATCCGTACTTGGTGTACTCGTGCTCGCCCGTGGCGACCGGAATCGCGCTCGCGTCGCGCACCCGCGCCAGACCCCGGATGTCGTCCGCAAGCACCGGCTCTTCGAACCAGCCGACCTGGAATTGCTCAAACTCGCGGGCCATGTAGATGGCCTGCTTGGCGTAGTAGCCGTTGTTGGCGTCCACGTAGATCGCGACGTCGTCTCCCAGCGCCCGCCTCACCGCGGCGAGCCGCCGCAGGTCCTCGCGCTCAGCGGACCCGAAGTCCTTGCCGACCTTCATCTTTACCCGCGGAATGCCCTGGTCGACGTAGCCGGCCATCTCGGCCACCAGGTCGTCCTCGCTGAAGTTGGTCCACCCGCCGCTGCCGTAGATCGGCACGGTGTCCGTGAACGGACCCAGGAGCCGGTACAACGGCAGCCCGACGCTCTTCGCCTTCAGGTCCCACAAGCCGATGTCGACCGCGGACAGCGCGCAGAAGGCCACGCCCTTCCGACCGTAGCCTCTCACCCACCAGAACATGTCGTGCCAAAGCCGCTCGGTCTCCAGCGGGTCCCGCCCGATCAGCACGTCCCGCAGCGCCGTCTCCACCACTTGTTTTACTCCCGGCGACGACTGGCCGATTCCCAGCCCCTCGATTCCCTCGTCGGTGTAGATGTGCACGAATAGCTGGCCGCGTCCCCCAGCGCCTGGGCCTGGCGGCGGCATCGTGGCGTCCTGAAATGGCGTCGTGTGAGGGTAGAACAGTGTAGTGACGGCAACGTCGGTAATGAGCATGTGGCGGGTCTCCTAGGGGGGTCCGCGAAACAGACCGTCGCGGCAACTGAGCGAGTCTAGGATAGCGGTTCAACGAGAGCCAAGCAAGCCGATCATCTCCTCCAGCGACACGCCCTCCAGCGTTGGATACACCGCGTCTGCCCTACTGAAGTCCATCCCGGCGGTGACGGGATTCGGCACCGCTATGCAGGACAGCCCCGCACGCTTCGCCGACGCTACCCCTCTCGCCGAGTCCTCGATGGCGAGCGACCTGTGCGGCGCGACGCCCAGCTCTTCCGTGACGGCGAGGTAGACCTCCGGATCTGGTTTCACGACACTCACGTCATCCCCGCACCACACCGAGCCGAACTTTTCCATCAGCCCTCGTCCCTTCAGGTGCCCCACCACCCAGTTACGCGTCGCGCTGGAAGCGACCCCCAACCTAAGTCCAGAACTCTCGGCGGACTCGATGATTGCTAACACTCCCGGACGCAGCGGTTCGGCCTCAACCAGTTCGAGGTATCGCCGCCTGCGTTCCAGGCGCACGGCCTCCTCGTCGATGGCTATCCCGGACAGCTCGGCCAGGTGGGCAACCGCGTCGAACCCTCCCGACGCTCCGCCAACGTAAGACGCCCATAACGCAGGATCCAGGCTCACGCCGAATGAATCGAAGGTCTCCTGCCAGCTACGGTAATCCGGCGTCTCCGTCTCCAGTATGGTGCCGTCGAAATCCAGCACCAGCGCCTCGATCATAACGCGCCGCTCCCACCGCGTGTGGGCCCATCCGCGTGTGCTAACATTAACGGTGTCGGAAATCGAAAGCCGCGGCAGTCGGCACACCGCGGTCCTTGAGAGAGGAAAATGACCAGACTGGCATTGATGTTCGCGGCGCTCCTGCTGGCGCTCTCAGCAGTAACGGCGTGCGACGTTTCCGGCGAGGACGAAGCGACCCCCACGCCGGAGCCAACGTCCACACCCGCACCTACGGCGACGCCGGTTCCCACGCCATCACCCACGCCCGCGCCCACCGTGACGCCGATTTCCGTGCCTTCACCGACGCCCAAGCCCACGGCGACGCCGGCAACGTCCGCTCCACAAGTACATACGCCCACTCCCGATCCGTCTAACGGCGCCGATGCCGGCGACATCCTCGCCGCCGCGCTCGACGCCCTGGCCGAGGCCGAGTCGTACCACTTTCTGGTGGAGGCCGTCATCACGGTCAAAGAGGAGGGAACGACGCTGGAACTGCCCTTCACCTTCGAGGGAGACTTCCAGCAGCCCGACCGCGTGCGCGGAGACATGACCATGTCGCTTGGGTTCTTCTCTATCGAAACCGAGATCGTGCTCATTGGAGAAGACTACTACGCCAAGAACCCTGCAACCGGAGAGTGGGAGGCGAACTCCACGGCCCTGGAAGCCTTTCCCGAGCCCATAGCCATGTTCGCCATGCCAGGAACCCTGACGTCGCTCACGGCGGAGCCGACGTTGGTGGGCATAGAGGACCTCGATGGCGCGGAGGCGTATCGTCTCCGCTTGAGCGGGGCAGGGTTGGAACTTGGGGCGGACGAACCAATCACGCTGGACCTGTGGGTGGATTTGGAAGAACTCAAGCTGAGGAGAATTGAGGCGAGCGTGGCGGGCGTCTCCTCCGACGCGGCAGCCGAGGCGTCCAACGAGCTACTGAGCGGCAATCTGACGGTGGAAGTCGAGGCGGTGATCGGCAACTACGACGCTCCCGTGGACATACAGCCGCCGTCCGTAAACTGAGTACGATTCGTTCGCGGCGTCACCCCTGTTGCAACGCCTCCGCGCCAAGCTCTCCTCTGATGAAGGCGATTATATCGCCGGTGGTCGTGCCCGGTCCAAACACGCCCCTTATGCCCATTTGCTCCAGGGCTTCCCGGTCGTCCTCCGGAATGATGCCTCCCGCGACAAGCAGCACGTCGTCCATACCGTTCTCGTTCAACCCCTCGACTATTTTGGGGAAGAGCTGCATGTGCGCGCCGGACAGAATGCTCAGCCCGATTACGTTCACATCCTCTTGCAGGGCCGCCTCGACTATCATTTCCGGCGTCTGACGGATACCGGTGTAGATCACCTCCATACCGTCATCTCGCAGCGCCCGCGCGATGATCTTCGCGCCCCGGTCGTGGCCGTCCAGCCCTGGCTTGGCAACTAGCACCCTGATAACCTTCGTCGTCAAAGCGTCTACCTCCTGGCGCCGTCCTGGTCGACAAGCTCTATGAGAACGCCCCTTGTGGCCCGCGGGTGAATGAATGCAATCGAACCGGACAGCCCCTCACGGGGCGTCGTGTCGATGAGCTGCACTCCCTCCGCAGCCAGCCGGTCGAGCTGCCCCTGCAGGTCCTCCACCTCGAACGCGACGTGGTGCACGCCCTCTCCGCGGCGTTCGATGAATCGCGCCACACCGCCATCGGGGTCGGTCGGCTGAATGAACTCAAGCTGGCTTCCGCCTACACGCACGAGCGCGGCCCTGACGCCCTGATCGTCCAGCTCCACCACCTCGGCCTCGCCGACTCCGAACGTGCGCCGGTAGAACCCCAGCGTGTCGTCGATGTCGCTAACTGCTATGCACACGTGGTTCAGATGTCTTGCCGTACAAAAGGCCGTTTCGCTCATTGACTCAATATCCTGACCTTCCCCCATCAACGGGAATGGGACTGTTGAGTGGCAGCTACTTCGTCTGGAGCAGATTCCTCGCGATGATGAGTCTTTGCACCTCGGACGAACCCTCGTATATCTCTGTAACCTTGGCGTCTCGGAAGTATCGCTCCGCCGGAGTCGGCGCGAAGTAGCCCGCGCCGCCGTGAATCTGAACAGCCTGGTCCGCTGTTTCCACCGCAACCCGCGACGCGAACAGCTTGGCCATCGACGCCTCGGTAACGAATGGAAGGCCCTTGTCCAGCAGGGAGGCCGCGCGATGCACCAGCAGGCGGGCCGCGTCGATACGCGTGGCCATGTCGGCGATCTTCCACTGCGTGCCCTGGAACTCCACTATGGGCTGCCCGAAGGCTTCGCGCTGCTTGGCGTACGACACCGCGGAATCGTAGGCCGCCTGCGCTATACCCACGGCTTGGGCCGCGATCCCGATGCGGCTTGCATTCAGCACCTGCATCGTCTCGCGGAAGCCGTCACCCTCGTCCCCCAAGCGGTTCTCGGCCGGAACCGGGCAGCCATCGAAGACCAGTTCGCTGGTCGTGGACGCCCGCATCCCCATCTTGCCGTGTTGAGGATGCACGTCGAATCCCGGCAGGTCGCGCTCGACTATGAAGGCGTCGACGCCCCGCGTTCGCAGACTCAGGTCGTGGCTGGCGAGCACCACGAATGTGCTCGCCTCCGTGCCGTTCGTGATGTACAGCTTGCTGCCGCTGAGCAGGTAGTGGCCGTCCGACCGCGTGGCGGTGGTGCGCATCGCGCCCGCGTCGCTGCCGGAACCCGGCTCGGTGAGCGCGAACGCGCCCAACTCCTGCCCGCTGGCCAGGGGCGGCAGGAACTGGTTCTTCTGGCCCTCGGTACCGAACATATGGATGAACTGGGAGCACAGCGACAGGTGCGCGACATAGATGACGCTCGTCGCGGCGCACCCCCGGGCGATCTCCTCGACGACGATGGCGAGCTGGCGCGCGGTGCCGCCGCTGCCGCCGTACTCCTCGTCGATTGTCAGCCCGAACAGCCCCAGTTCGCCTATCTGCCGGATGTTCTCCCACGGGAACTCGCCCGACTCGTCGTAGCCGGCCGCGCGCGGCGCCAGCTCCTGGTCCGCCAGATCCCGGACGGTGTTCTTGAGCAGAAGCTCGTCTTCGGATAGTAGAAGGTCGCTCATGTTCTCAGTCCTCTATGGCCCGTCTCGCCGGGTCAGAACCCGGCTTGTCTCGGTGTGAGTTTCTATGGTCGCTATGCCACGCTCTAGAATGGGGAAATCTCCTGCTGCTCGCCAAACACCTCTCGGAACACGCCGGAAATCTCCCCAACGGTGGCATATGCCTCCACACACTCCAATATCGCTGGAACCGTGTTGTCGCGGCCCAGCGCGGCATCCCGAAGCCTAGCCAGCGACGCGGTAGCCGCCTCGCCGTCCCGCTCGCTGCGCACGCGAGCGACGCGGGCAAGCTGCCTGCCGGTCTCGTCCTCGTCTATGGTCTGTAGCTTCTCGATGGGAGGCGTCTCCACCTGGTACTCGTTCACCCCAACGACGACTCGCCGGCGGTCCTCGACCTCCTGCTGCCGCCTGAACGCGCTCTCGTGAATCTCGCGAATCTGGTAGCCCTGGTCAAGCGCCGCCAGCGCGCCGCCCATCTCGTCGATCCGCTCGATGTAATCGAACGCCCTATCCTCGAGCTGGTCGGTCAGACTCTCCACGTAGTAGGAGCCTGCCAGAGGATCCACGGTGTCCGTCACGCCGCTCTCGTGGGCGAGAATTTGCTGCGTGCGCAATGACAACCTCACCGCCTCTTCGGTTGGAAGAGCGAGTGCCTCGTCGCGAGAGTTCACGTGCAGAGACTGTGTGCCGCCCAGTATCGCCGCCAGCGCCTGCACGGTGGAGCGGATGACGTTGTTGTCGGGCTGCTGCGCGGTCAGCGTCACTCCAGCGGTCTGCGTATGGAATCGCAGCCGCCAGGAGCGTGGGTCCTTGGCGCCAAACCGCTCGCGGGTTAGCTTGGCCCACATGCGCCTCGCGGCCCTGAATTTGGCGGCTTCCTCGAACAGATTGCTCTGCGCGACGAAGAAGAACGATAGCTGACCCGCGAACGAGTCGACGTCCATGCCGGCCTCGAGCGCGGCCTCCACGTAGGCGATCGCGTTGGAGAAGGTGAACGCCAGTTCCTGTGCCGCGGTCGCTCCGGCCTCGCTCATGTGGTAGCCGCTGATGCTGATGGTGTTCCAGCGCGGCGTCGCCTCCGAGCAGTACTGGAAGACGTCGGTCACCAGCCGCATCGATGGACGGGGAGGGTAGATGTAAGTGCCCCGCGCTATGTATTCCTTGAGAATGTCATTCTGGACTGTTCCGTTCAGCTTGTCGGTAGGCACGCCCTGGCGCTTGGCCACGGCGACGTATAGCGCCAGCAGGATCGAGGCGGTGGAGTTTATGGTCATGGACGTGCTAACCCTGTCAAGCGGTATGCCATCGAAGAGCACTTCCATATCCGCCAGGCTGGAAATGGGCACGCCAGTGCGCCCAACCTCGCCCGCTGCCATCGGATGGTCCGAGTCGTAGCCAATCTGGGTAGGCAGGTCGAACGCGACGCTCAGCCCGGTCTGGCCCTGCTCGAGCAGGTATCGGTAGCGACGATTGGACTCCTCAGGGGATGCCAGGCCCGCGTATTGTCGCATCGTCCAGAGGCGGCCGCGGTACATGTTCGGCTGCACACCACGGGTGAAGGGATACTCACCCGGGTAGCCCAGTCTGTCGTCGTAGCCGCCGCCGTTGACGTCCTCCGGCGTGTATAGCGGCTCGACCTCGACGCCCGACGACGTCTCGAAGCTCGGCTGGCGTTCGCCGAAACGCTTCACAAGAGGCCCAAAGGTGTTGTCCATCCACTCGTGCTTTGATTGGCTGGGCATTGGTTCTCCTCTACGTCACGACACGGGGCGGCAAGGCTTGCGTATTGGCCGGTTCGAGTGTAGAGCGTAGTAGTTGGAGTGTCAATTTCGGGCTAGCTGCACGCGCACTGTACGCAGCGCCTCTCCGTACGCAATCCTCTCGCCCGTTGCGCCGGCATCTCGTTTGTATCCCCCGTAGACTGCATGTCCGGCCAGCATCCAGAAGCAGTCCGCAGACACGAAGCCCGCCTCCCGGAGCCATGCAAGCTGGTCGTACAACGGCGATGGCATCTCGCTGGGTTCAGGAAAGCGAAAGAAGTTCCACTCCTCTTCAACGAGCCGCTGATACAGCTCGCCGGAGCCGGTCTCCTCACGCGACCTCTGTTCCGCGGCAATGTCGTACACGTCCGCATAGTACGCCCACGCCTCGTCCCGCGTCGGCTCGACAACGTCGACGATCAGCAGCGCAGCCCGCTCCGTCGTCTCGCGAGCCACGTCCTCGAACAGACGCCTCTTGCCATCGCCCGTCAGGTGGTGAATCGCAAGCGACGACACCACAGCGTCGGCGCTCGCCATGCGGCCCCGCCACTCGGACGAGTCCAGGTCGAACTCCCCAAGCCGGGCGCGCTCACCGAACCGCTCCAGCCGCGCCGCCGTCTCACTGAGCATGGATGCCGAACCGTCGAGAGCGAGAATCCTCGCCCGGGGGTATGCGTCCAATATAGCCGCGGCTAGCACTCCTTCACCGCACCCGAGCTCCACCACACTGAACGCCTCGTCTCGCCCGAACGGCAGCAGCGCCACGAGCGCGGCCAACTGCTCCTCGCGCCGGGGCACCGCCACTGCTGACAGCTCCCGGTAAAGCGCCGAGTCCTCCTCGGTCCAGCCGGACTGTTCTACGTTCATCTATCTGCCCCCAATAATCTCATACGTGACACGAGCACCGGCGGAATGTCGGTGAAATTGGCCCAAGAAACCACAGTGCCTCCAGTGCCTGTCCTGCTGAAACAGGGCTCCTCGATACCGTTCAGTGCGAAGCCAGCATCAAAGAAGACCCCATACAATTCGCAGATGGACCTGTGAAAGTAGTATTGTGCCTCCGGCTGGCCGACCATCGCCAGTCCTCTCGCGGTGTAGGCGCTGGCGTACCGACCCACCCTTACCGAAAACTCCTCCACAATTTCACCACCCCTGTCCTCCACCTCGGCCGTCATGGTGATTTCAGGTGAGTTGAAGCACGGGTGCATAACAGAGAAGACCAACCGTCCACCGGGCTTCAGCAGGCGCGCCAATGCCTGCGCCAGCGGGCGGACACTCGCGATGTCCATGATGGCCATTGTGCACACCGCCGCGTCGAAACTCCGTTCCCCGAGCGCGAGCAGCGCCGCCTCGTCGGTCGCGTCAATCACGTGGTACTCGATGCCGCCATGCCCCTGTGCTCCGCGCGCCCTGGCATTGCGCACCATGCCCTCGGCGGCGTCTATGCCGACCACGGTCGCGCCCAGTTCCGCGAGCTTTCGCGCGAACTGACCGTTGCCGCACGCCACGTCCAGCACTCGCTTACCCTCGACAGACGCGAGCAGGCGTAACTGGCTGGGTTCGATCAACTGCTTGTGAAAGTCGTTGCCCTCGCCCATCCGCGCGTTCCAGAAGTCCGCGTTGGCGTCCCAGATGCGCGTGGCCTTCCAGTTCAGATGCTGGAACTCAGCCACCCGCTGCGCCTCCGTTCGAGGGACGCCACTCGTCGGCGAGGATGCTGTACAGCACCATGTCTCGGAAGCGAGTGTACAGCCAGTCGGACTGGCGCGTGACGCCTTCCTGTGTGAATCCGAGCCGCTCGGGGATGGCGCGGCTCCGCACGTTGCCGACGTCCACGCGTATGACGACGCGGTTCAGGCCCAGGTTCCCGAATGCATGGTCCAGCACCGCGCCGCACGCGCGGGTTACAAGCCCTCTGCCTTGGAGGTCCTCGCTCACCCAGTAGCCGATCTCGCCGCTTCGGTTCACCTCGTCTATGAAGTGAAGGCCGATTCCGCCGGAGATACGTCCCTTGTGCCAGATGGCAAACTCTATAGTCGTGCCCTTGGCGAAACCCTCCAGCGACGACCTGACGAACGCTCTCTCGTCCTCCACCGTGGTGGTGGCGTCCAGCCAGGGTAGCCACTCCCGCAGGTAGGCGCGGTTGCGATCGACAAGCGCGAACAACTCCTCGGTGTGGCGCTCCTCGACCAGCCTCAGTTCGCTGTCGTCGTCTATGGGCCAGCGCAACATAAACATCCCCTCGAGCGTTGGGTTGTGAACATTATAGCGTAATGCCATCTGTAGACGTTCCTTGACACCATGCCAAGCCGCGCCTAAAGTGCAGGCATACCCCGGAAGGTGTACTGCCCCTATGACCGAACGCATTGTCTCCGGCAACCAGCAGGAGGACGACCACACGCTCGACACGAGCCTCAGGCCACGACGGCTCGATGAGTACGTGGGTCAGGCGGCGGTAAAGGGCAACCTCCAGATCGCGATCACGGCAGCGCTTCAGCGAGGCGAGCCGCTCGATCACTTACTGGTCTACGGCCCGCCAGGCCTGGGCAAAACGACGCTCGCCAACATCGTCGCCACGGAGATGGGAGTCCGCATTCGCGTCACGTCCGGCCCCGCGATCGAGCGCCCGGGCGACATGGTCGCGCTGCTGACACAGCTACGCAAAGATGACATCCTGTTCGTGGACGAGGTCCACCGGCTCAGCCGCCTGGTGGAGGAGGTCCTCTACTCGGCCATGGAGGACTTCTTCGTCTCATGGGTCATCGACAAGGGACTGAACGCCCGCAGCATGAACCTCGCCATTCAGCCGTTCACGCTCATCGGCGCCACCACCCGCTACGGCATGGTCAGCTCGCCTCTAAGGGACCGATTCGGGTCGGTGTACCGGCTAGACTTCTACGGCGAAGAGGACATGTGCACCATAGTCGAGCGCTCGGCGCGGATTCTCGATATCACCGCCGAACCGGGCGGAATACGGGAGATTGCGCTGCGCGCCCGCGGAACGCCCCGGGTCGCAAACCGCCTGTTGCGGCGGGTGCGCGACTACGCCCAGGTGATGGCTGACAACGTGATCACGCTGGATGTGGCCCGGACGGCACTCGCGCAACTGGAAGTCGACCACATCGGCCTGGACAGCATGGACCTGCGGGTGCTGCAATCGATCGTGGAGAAGTTCGGCGGCGGCCCGGTTGGTCTGGATACCCTGGCGGCGTCCATAAGCGAGGAGTCGGACACTATCGAGGACGTGTGCGAGCCCTACCTGCTGCAGCTTGGCTTTCTGGACCGCACACCCCGCGGGCGGATGGCTACCCGCCGCGCCTACGATCACCTGGGAATCGAGTACAAGGACGGCGCCTCTAACCAACCCAGGCTCATGTAGCGGTACCCCCTACGAGTCGCCGTCGGCTCGCCCCGCCAGTTCCAGCGGCTCCTCTATAGAGGCGTAGTTCATGGCGTACAGCCGGGAGTACAGCCCATTGCGGGCCAGCAGTTGGTCGTGCGTGCCTTCTTCGATGACCTCGCCGAGGTTCAGTACCACGATCTTGTCCGCGCCGCGTATGGTCGACAACCTGTGCGCTATCACAATCGCCGTCCGGTCCTTCAAGAGATTCTGCAGCGCCCGCTGGATCAGCACCTCGGTGTAGCTGTCGATGTTGGCGGTGGCTTCGTCCAGGATGAGTACACGGGGGTCGGCCACGATGGCGCGGGCGAAGCTTAGAAGCTGCCGCTGCCCCAGGCTCAGGTTAACACCGCGCTCCGCCAGGAAAGTGTCGTAGCCGTTCTCCAGCCGCATGATGAAGTTGTGGGCATTCACCGCCTGCGCAGCCTCGATCATCCGCATGTCGGTCACGTCGCCGTTGTTGTACTTGATGTTCTCGCGCACGGTGCCGGAGAAAAGGAAAGGCTCCTGCAATACCATGCTCATCTGCCGGGCAAGCGAGTTGCGCGTGACGTCGCGTATGTCCCAGCCATCCACCAATATGGCGCCGCTGCCACGGGGCACGTCGTAGAACCTGGAAAGCAGCGAAACCATCGACGTCTTGCCCGCGCCGGTCGGCCCCACTATAGCCACGGTCTCACCGGGATTCACATGCAGGTTCACGTTCTTCAGTATCGGCTCTTCGGGAACGTAGGAGAAGTTGAGGTTTCGGAATTCCACTTCGCCGCGCAGCCGCGGCAGTTCAACGGCGTCCGGGGCGTCCTCCAGGTCCAGTGGCGTGTCCAGCAGGTCGAATATGCGTGAGCCGGAGGCCATCGAGCGCTGAAGCTGCGTGTACTGCATGGTCAAGTTACGGATGGGGTCGAAGAAGCGTTGGATGTACAGGATGAATCCGACCAGCGCGCCCACTTCAAGCTCGTTGTTAAGTATCATCTGCGCGCCGAATCCGAGCGCCAACACTATCGAGACGGCGGTCAGCACGTCCACCACGCCTATCAGACCGGAAGAAAGCCTGCTGGCGAACAGATTTGCGTTGAGATGTTCGCGGTTTTTGTCGTCGAAAATCTCCAGGTTGCGGTCCTGGCGATTCATGCTCTGGACAACGCGGATGCCTGTTATGTTCTCGTTGAGCGCGCCGTTGACTATGGAAATGGCCACCCGGACCCGCATGAACGCCTTGCGCGCGAACGGCTGCCAGAACGCCATGATGAGTATCAGGATTGGGATGGTCACCATGGAGATGAGGCCGAGCTCCACGTTGAGCACGAGCAGCATGATCACGATGCCCGCGAGCGACAGCATGTCGCCCAGGGTCATAACCACCAGCGCCATGAACTCTTGCAGCTGTCCGGTGTCACCCTGCACGCGCGACATAATCCGGCCGACCTCGGTCTTGTCGTAGTACGACAGCGACAGCTTTTGCAAGTGCGCGAACATGTCCCGCCGCAAGCCGAACAGGATGCCCTGTCCCACCTTGGCCATTGCCAACTGTTGAGCGTAGTTGGACACCCAGTTGAGACCGGCCGCGCCGATGAACACTGCCAACAATAGGGTCAGCTGGCCGAACGTCGCGTCGCTGAGGATGTAGTCGTCGATGCCGATCGCTACCAACCATGGCACGGCAATCTGCGTGGCGGTGAACACAAGCATGGACAGTGTGGCTATCAGCGCGAAGCCCTTGTACCTGAACATGTAAGGGAGCATTCGCAGCACAACCCGGCGGTTGTAAACGCTGCCGAAGACCTCGTCGTCTATGTGGCCACGCCTGGTGCCCTGGAACATACCCCCACTGCTGGGGCCGCCGCCCATCATGAGTCGCCCTCCGCCGTCACTATCACGGGCGCCTCCATGTCCTTCATCACCTCTTCCTGCGGCCGCAGCTGCAGTTCGTAGATGTCCCGGTACAAGCCTCCCTTGGCGAGGAGCTCTTGGTGGGTGCCCTGTTCGGCGATTTCACCCTCCTGCATCACCAGTATCAGGTCTGCCCTGTGCACCGTGCTCAACCTGTGGGCAATCACGAACGTCGTCCGGCCCTGCATAACGGAGATCATCGCTCGGCGTATGAGTTCCTCGGTGCCGGCGTCCACGCTCGAAGTGGAGTCATCCAGAATCAGCACCGGAGGGTCCAGGAGCACGGCGCGCGCTATGGACATACGCTGCCGCTGTCCGCCCGAAAGCGTGGAGCCGCGCTCTCCGATGGGCGTTTCGTAGCCTTGGTCAAGCGACTCGATGAAGTCGTGCAACTGGGCGATTTTGGCCGCCTGCGTCACTTCGGCGGCGGACGCAGACTCCCTGCCGTAGGCGATGTTCTCTTTCATGCTGGTCGTAAACAGGAAGACGTCCTGTTGAACGAACCCCACGTTGCGGCGCAGCGACTCGAAAGACACGTCGCGCACGTCGATGCCGTCGATAGTTATCCGGCCACCGGACACGTCATAGAATCGCGAGATGAGGTTGACTACGGTGCTTTTTCCGCTGCCGGGCGCACCGAGCAGCGCGATCACCATCCCGGGCTTGGCATCGATGTTCACGTCTCGCAGCACGGGCACGTCGTCATCGTAGCTGAACGATACGTTCTCGAACCGCACATGACCCTTGACCTTGGGCATCTCGCCTGCGTCCGGCCTCTCCTGAACCGGGGACTCCGTGTCCAGTATCTCGAACAGCCGCTGGCCAGCGGACGTGGCGCGGGCGTAGGCGTTCACCATCCACGCCGTCATGCGGACGGGCATGGACAGGATCTGCATGTAGAAGACGAACCCGGCGAGCTCGCCCGGCGTCATATCGCCGTTGATGACGCGCCAGCCGCCGAACCACAGGATGAGCGCGAGCGAAATGAGGAAGGCAAAGTTCATGAAGGAGGTGTTGGACGCTCGCAGCTTTTCGGCTTCTACCATGTCTTCGGCCACGCTCGCGTTGCGAGTGCTGTACCGTTCCTCTTCGTGCGCCTCCGCCGCGAATGCCTTGACGACCCGAACACCGGTCAGGTTCTCCTGGAGCACGGTGTTCAATTCGGCCATCTTTTCCTGGACGCTGAGCCAGATGGCCCTCATCTTCAGCCGCATGACGACCGAGTGGTAAGCCACGAACGGGAGGAAGCTGGTGCTGAGCAGGCCAAGTCGCCAGTCCATCCACATCATGATGATGCCCACGATGACGAAAAGGGCCATGAAGTAGGGCATTCGGACCAAGCCCATGTTGATGAACATCCGGATGTTCTCAACATCGGTTATGGCCCTGGACATCAAGTTTCCGGTGTGGTGGCGGTCGTGAAACCCGAAGCTAAGGTGCTGGACGTGGTTGTAGAAGCGGTTACGGATGTCGAACGCTACGAGCTGGGAGAGAGCCTCGCCGAGATAGGTCTGGAAGAATGACAACACCCCCCGCACGATGCTCAGCACAACGATGGCGACTGCTATTATCAGCAGTTCGTCGCGTGGAAGATCACTTACGCCGCCTTCCGTGAAGGCGAAGTAGATGCGGTCGATTGCGTCGCGGAAGAGAGCGGGTAGCATCAGGTAGGCCGCCACGGCGCCCGCCATGGCGACATATGCGCCTATCAGCCTCCACTTGTGGCGAAGGGCAATCCTGATTATGCGAAGAATGACTTTCATGCGGTCTTGGCGGGACGACCTCGTCTTCCCACAATCTCAAATGCACAGTCCAAAGCCGCTACACTCTAAACCTGTTCCGCCCTGCTTGCAACTTTTGGACGTCTGCCAGCTCTGGTTTCTGGGCTGGGCGACATAGCGGTGCGGAGTCAAAATTGAAACAGTGCTATGCGCGCATTGGTTCCGAGCCAGCCTACCATAAACGGCAAGTGCGCCGAATGCAACATGAAACGGGTTGCGTTTTGTCTCAAAACTGTCCGAGCCGCAGCTAGTCCGCGCCATAGATTCTGCTCGCGGCCTCCGGCGACACCAAGCCGTCGCGCACGTCGCGCTCCACCAGTTCCCGGTTTCTCTCTCCGGGGTCGTAGACGCCACCGCCGCTCGGGAACTCCACCACCAGTTCGTCCGACTCGGACTCGAGTCCCACGTAGCCCTGCGTCATCTTCTCGGGGTCGTCGCTCAGCGCGGTCCCGTTCAGCACGACCCGCGTTCTTCTACCGTCGCCGCCGCCAAAGATGCCCTGCGCCGGGAACAACATCCTGTGCGGGTGGAAGTAGATGTTCAGGTTTCCGGCGTGGCCGGGGGCCTTGCGCATGACCACCCGCTGGCCCGGACTACCCCTGTGGCGCCCCGCGCCCGCCGAGTCGGTCACGAACTCCTTGGCGCGGACCAGCGCCGGGCTGTTGAGTTCGAAGACCTCGACCGGCACGTTGGACGCGCTACTCGGGAACATGTTCGGCCCCATGCCGTCGCCCATGCTCGTCGCTCCCCGGCCTCCGCCGCAGAACAGGTGGGCATTGAACACCTTCCCGTCGCCGTCGAATCCGTAGGTGTGCAGGCTGGACATCAGGCCGTTGCCTGACTGTATGTCCCCGGGCAGCGCCTGCGCCAGCGCCCCGAAGATCGCCCCGTGAATGTACCAGCCCGTGTTGACCCGCGAGCCGACCGAGATGGGAAAAGTGCAGTTTATGATGCTGCCTTCCGGCGCGACCGTCGTTATGGGCTGGAAGCAGCCCTCGTTAACCGGCACGTCCGGCGCGAGCAGACACGCCATCGGGTACAGCGTGTGGCCCGTGCTGTATATCAGGGTGCAGTTGATGCCGCCCCAGTCCACCTGCGGCGACGAGCCGGCGTAGTCCACCTCCATCTCGTCGCCCTGCACCGTTACTTTCACGGCTATCTTGAGTGGCGTGCCCACGCCGTCGGTGTAGACTTCGTTGTAGTACTCGCCGTCGCGGAGGCCGCTTATGGCGCGGCGCATCGCGGCCTCTGAGCGGCCCCGGATCGCCTGCGACAGCGCGGAAAGGTCTTCAAGCTGGTACTCGTCCAGCAGCGCGACCACGCGCCTTATGCCGACCTCGTTGGCGGCCACCTGCGCTTCGATGTCGGTCAGCACCATGTCCGGCGCGCGCACGTTCCAGCGGAACATGTCGAACACCAGCTCGTTAGGCTCGCCGTCGTCGTACAGCTTGCAGATGGGAAAGAATATCCCCTCTTCGTAAGAGTCACGCACGTTTTTGGCGTCCAGCGAGCCCCCGATGTCGGACGTGTTGGCGATATTCCCGGCGAAGCCCACGAACCTGCCCTGGAAGAAGATCGGCGTCACCACCGCGATGTCGGGCAGGTGACCCGCGCACAGCCAGGGGTCGTTGGTAAGGAAGACGTCGCCGGGCTTGAGCGTGTCGGCGGGGTACTTTTTCAGAATCTCCTTGGTGACGTTGGGCATCGTCATGTTGAACACGGGCATGCTTCGGTAGGCGTGCGCTATCGAACGCCCCTCGGCGTCCATGATCTCGCACCCGAAGTCGTTGGCAGACGCGATGATCGTCGAGACGGCAGTCCGCAGTATCGTCGTCCACATCTCCTCGGTGACGTTGAGGAGGCGGCTCCAGATAATCTCCAGTGAAACAGGGTCGAATTCTCTCATTGCTCGCTCCCGGTCAGCCCTGACTGTCTCCGATTCTCGCCGTTTGCGCGCCGTCACGCCGGCGCCACGGCGCCCACCTCGAACACCAGGTTGAACCACTCGTCCACTTCGGCCCGGTCTTGCGGACCCAGCACCGCAGTGGACTCCTGCTCCTCCACGATCGCGGGCCCGGTGAGCCGCGCCCCGGGCGCCAGGCGGTACCTATCGTAGACCGGGCACTCGATGAAACCCAAGCCCTGGAAGTACGCGCTCCTGGCCCCCTTCAGCGCCGCGCCGGCGTCGGCGTTTTCGTCCACGTCCCGGCGAGACAGCCGCACCATCGGCTCCGGGCCGGTTGCCAGCAGACGCCAGTTCTGCACTTCGATAGGTATGTTCAGGTTCCGGCGCGAGTACAGCTCCTCGTAGATGTCGTGGAAGTCCGCCCGGATGCGCTCCAGTTGCGCAGATCCCAGGTCGCCGTCCGGAATCGGCACCTTGATCTCGTGAATCTGGCCGCTAAGTCGCATGTCCGCCGAGCGAGTCAGCATCACGCCATCCCCCTGCGTGCCTGCCTGCGCCAGCAGCCGCAGAGCCTGCGCTTCCATGTCCCGGTACACGTCGTTCACCGAGTTCCAGTCCGCGCCGTCCAGCGATGAAGGCAGCGACCGCACGTCCTCGAACGACAGCGGCGCAGTCAGGCAGCCGAGCGCGGACGTGACGCCCGCGGCCAGCGGCGAAATCACTCTGCGCGCGCCCATCTTGCGGGCGACCTCGCAGGCGTGAGCCGGCCCCGCGCCGCCGAAAGCGACCACGCTGTAGTTTCGCGGGTCCTTGTTGCGGCCGATTACGTGGAGCCGCGCCGATGAGGCCATGTTCTCGGTGACCACGCTGTAGATACCCCAGGCCGCCTCTTCTTCGCTGATGCCCAGCGCGGTGCCCAGACCGGCCACAGCCCGCCTCGCCGCGTCGACGTCGAGCTTCATGCGCCCGCCCAGAAAGTAGTCCGGGTTGAGATAGCCCAGCACCAGGTTGGCGTCGGTCACCGTCGGCTCCTCGCCTCCCTGGCCGTAGCAGGCCGGGCCCGGTCTCGCCCCGGCGCTCTGCGGCCCCACCTTGAGCAGGCCCAAGCTGTCCGTCCACGCGATGCTGCCGCCCCCGGAGCCAATCTCGATGAGCTCGACAACAGGAATCACTATCGGCAGTCCGCTGCCGGCCTTGAAGCGGTGGACGCGCGCGACCTCTATCCTGCTGGACACCGTGGGGCGGCCGTCCTCGATGACGCACGTCTTGGCCGTGGTGCCACCCATGTCCAGGGACACCAGGTCCGGCTGGCCCAAAAGCTCGCCGTAGTACTTGGCCGCCAGCGCGCCCGCCGCCGGCCCCGACTCCAGCATCCGCACGGGCCGTTCGGCTGCGGCGTCGCTCCCAATCA
This sequence comes from Dehalococcoidia bacterium, assembly GCA_034422735.1. Classification (GTDB taxonomy): domain Bacteria; phylum Chloroflexota; class Dehalococcoidia; order Lucifugimonadales; family CATOSD01; genus CATOSD01. The sequence continues at coordinate 19,453 of DAOUJL010000048.1, forward strand.
CGCCGCCCGCGGAGTGCATCACCAGCAGCCTGCCTTCGTAGCCCTCCTCGGCCAGGCTCCCGGTGAGCGACGCCAGGTAGCCGGAGACAGCGGGTTTGATGTAGCAGTCGGCCACCGTGGTGGAGGTCCGCTCGTACTCGTTGATGACCGGAGCGACCTCGGACGACAGCGACAGGGCGACGCCGGGAAACCGCTCCGCGATTGCGGTCTTCAATCTCTGCTCGTGGTCCGGGTTCTTGTAGGCGTGAAGCAGAGACACCGCCACGCCCTCGACGTCCTGATCCAGCAACTCTCCCATGGTCTCCATGGCGGCGTCCACATCCAATTGGGAGACGACGTTACCGTCGCGGTCCACTCTCTCGGCGACTCCTCGCCGCAGGTAACGCGGCACCAGCGGCGGGGGATTCTGTGCCTTCAGGTCGTAGATGTCGTAGATCTGCTCTCTGCCCATCTGAAGGATGTCCCGGAATCCCTCGGTGGTAAGCAGGGCCGTCTTGGCGCCCTTGCGCTCGATGATCGAGTTGGTCGCCAGGGTCGTGCTGTGGACGACCATGCGCAGGCGGTCGAAGTCTACGCCCTCGTTGTCCAGCAGCTCGGATGCCCCGGCGATCAGCGCGACGTCCGGGTTCTCCGGATCGGTCAACACCTTGTTGACGAGCACCCGCCCGGTCGAAAGCTCCAGCAGGGAAAAGTCGGTGAAGGTGCCTCCTATGTCCACGCTGAGCGCGTGCGTAAACCTGTCGGCGGAATCCGTCATGTCTGCTCCCAGTAGCCGGCAAATCGTCTTGCCGGCCGGTTACGGCTTACCCTCTCTCGGCAGCCTGCGTCCCATCTCACCAGCCCCCTGGGCAAACCCAAGCGAGTTTAGCAACCGCCACATGGGGCAGTCAACTAAGCCCACGGCGGCAGCCCACTTTGGACTTTGCGGCGCCTCCAGCGCCGTCGTTGGAAAAAATATGTTCGATTCTGCGACATTCTGTTGGCTTCGTAGCTGGGGCAGCCAGCGATCCTGCGCCATTCTGTAATGCGGGCGTGGGCAATTCAGGGCATAAGTGTCGCGCCGCGTGGCAGAATAGGACACCCCCCCTGGATTCCCGCCCCCGTTTTCACGGGGGTGACGTTCTTTCGCGGGAATGACGAATGCACGTGTGCCCACGAGGGACGCCGCTACGGATGCCTGGGGCATTAACTCCAAGCGGGCGGGTTTGAAACCCGCCCCTAGCGTGGGGTAGGATAGCACGGATGTGCGTATACTTCAAGGGCGTTGGCGAAATTGCGGGACCCGGGCGAATTTGTGGGGAGAAATGGCGCAGGCGTGCGTACGGAGCGGGGCGTTGGTGGGGTTTGGGTGGGGCAGGTCTGGGGAACAGATGGCGCGGGAAGGTGGCGGAATTTTCGGGGTATGGGGGCGCGAATGGGTCGGGTGCGGGTGAGGCGAGCGCGGTTGGAGTGGGAGTTGTGGCGTTCGAGGGACATTCGGCCCGGCTATCCATCACGGGCGCGTTTCGGCTAGCATGTAATCGGAGTGGACTTCGTAGGAAATGAAGACGGTGTGAAGCGATGGAACCTGGCATCGCCGCAGTCGCCGCGGTGGTCGTCGGAGGCTACCTGCTCGGGTCGGTGCCGGCGGCGTACCTGATAGCGCGGGCCGCAGGCGCGGACGTGTTCGAGGTCGGGACTCGCAACCCGGGCGCGGCGAACACTTTTCGGGAAGTGGGCCGCTGGGCCGGCGTCGCGGTGTTCCTCGCCGACGCGGTGAAGGGTGGGGCGCCGGTGGCGGCGGCGTGGGTGGTCAATGCTCCGCTCGGCGTGATGGTCGCGGCGGGCGCGGCATCGGTGTTGGGGCACTGGCTGCCGGTGTTTCTCCGCTTTCGGGGAGGCGCGGGGCTTGCTACGGCCATTGGAGCGGGAATCGCGCTGGCGCCCGTTCTCGCCGTCATCGGATTGGCGGTGGGCGCGCTCAGCCTGTTGGTCATGCGGCGGACCGTGGAGGGTGCAGCGGTGGGATACGCCGCGCTGGTGGGCGCGGCGTTCGCGCTGGACGTCGCGGGCGTGCGGGAGGCGGACTGGCCGAGGGTGGGCGCCGCCGTGGGATTCACTTTAGTCGTTGGGATACGTGCCCTCATCGTGGAGAGGGCGTGGCGAGGCAGGGGAGACGACGGCGGCTGATCGGAGGCCGCCGCCGTCATCCCCATGCTAACCTTCCGTTAGACTCACAAACGAAGTGCAACATCTTGTTAAGGTGTTGCCATGCGAAGCTCTTATCACCAACTCACCATTGAAGAGCGGTGTGAAATGGCCCGACTACAAGCCGAGGG
>DAOUJL010000049.1:0-58889 GCA_034422735.1 Dehalococcoidia bacterium
AGATTACTAGGCGCACCCAAAACCGTCCCTCTCGCAAACACCCTGCCCTGCGCTCGCCCACACCCGCTCACTCGGGCCCACGCACCCGAAAAAACCGTCACTCTCCCGCGCCATCCGTTCCCGGCCGCGTCCCCTCCATCTCCATGCGCACCCCACCAGTCCCCATTCGTGCGCCATTTCTCCCCACGAATCCGCCCCCAAACCCGCAGTTTCGCCAACGCTCTTGAAGTCGCCGCACATCCGTGCTATTATCTCTCCACTGCACCGGCAATTGTACCTTGACAATCGAACACTGAGCCCGCGGGGACCGCCGCCTACATGTCCCATTTCCACCCAATTTCGGTACACAATTGTGCAGTTTCTTGCACGACTGGGCATCCAAAGGACACGGATCTAACAGCCCCCCAGCTACGAAGAGTACGCAATGGTGCAGAATGGTGCAGACTTCGCGAAAACCTCATCCAGAGACGGCTCCCGGCCCGACCCTAACGAACCCGGGGGGCGGGGCCTTCCGCAGCGAAGTCACCTAGTAATCTGACACAGGCTCATGCGCAGGTGTGCTATTGACAAGCAGTGAGCCTTGCACATATTCTCGTCTAGAATGTTTATCATTAGCAACGACTTTTGTCAGCATATATGGTGATTCGCAATCACAAATGGTCGCGTTGGCGCAACCCGCATTTCTGCGACTCCGCGAGGTTCGATAGACGCCTACACGGCGCGAGGGTCCAGGCCGTGACGGTTGGGTCCCTCATTACCTTGCCGGGCCATCCACACGATCACCCACAGCCATATCGCCACGTGGGGACCATCGTACCCCAGCATGTCGTTCCGCCTAACGCGCCGTAAGGTTCGGTCGTACCCAATCCAAGCGGTACTTTAGTACCCGTCTCGCGAGGTACCGCTGTACCTTGTCAATGCCGTTGAGCGGGCTGCGCCATACGAGTAAAGGCTTGAATTCACTCACCAGACCACAAGTCGTTTCTGCGGAGTCTCATCGCGCATCCAGCCGGACTGGCCCGGGCGACGTCCTGTACGGGGTAAGGATTTCGGTATGGGTGCGATGGTTTCTCCTCATAGCCTGGTTGTTACAGTTCAACTACCGGCCCAACTTCGCGCATCCGGCCTACATACCGACTACGCTGTTGGCTGTGCTGGTGCTGGTCTTCAACGCCTACGTTCATTACCGCATCCACTCGAACCGACCTGTGACGTGGCGCTGGGCGCTCGCTCTCAGCGCCATAGACGTGTCGATGCTTACGGCGGGCATCGTGGTCTCCGGTTCCGGTTTTCAAAACACGTTCTTCGTGCTGTACTACCCCATCCTCGCCATGTTCGCCGTGGTGTTCACGTCCTTCAGGCTCAGCTTCGCCTGGGTCACGATGGTCGCGGCGACGTACCTGGTCCTGAGCCTGTATCTGGAGCCGGGGGTCGATTTCGAGATCAAGGAGGAGAAGGTGCTCCTCACCAGGATCGCCGTCATGTACGGGGTCGTCGCCGCGGTCAACCTGGTCTCCAGGTTCGAGCGCATCAGGAGAAGAGAGGCAGTGGAACGGGAAAGGGAGCTTCAGCGCGAGCGCATCGAACTCTCGCGGACCATCCATGACACCATCGCCCAGTCCGCGTACATGATCGGCCTGGGCATCGAGACCGCCATCGAGCTCGCGGATGCCCCCGAGGGCGAGAACCGCGACGAGCTTCTCGCCAAGCTGTCCGCCACCCACGCGCTGTCCAGATCGACTATGTGGGAGCTGCGCCATCCCATCGACATAGGCCCCATATTCGAGGGGCGCGAGCTGAGCCGGGTGCTCAGGTCCCACGCCTCTACGTTCGCCACCATCACGTCTATACCGGCCGAACTGGTCCAGTCGGGCACAGAGCCGCCGCTTCCCACCGTCACCCGGAGTCTGCTCTTCTCCATAGCCCACAACGCCATGACTAACGCGTTCCGGCACGCGGATGCGAGCAAGGTCACCATCTCCCTCAGCTTCGAGGACGACGGCCTCAGACTGTCCGTGTCGGACGACGGCGTTGGCCTGCCCAAAGACTACGCTGACCGCGGCCACGGCTTCAGGAACATGCGCGCGGACGCCGAGCGGATGGGCGGCCGTTTGGAAGTGGCCCCGGGCGAGTCCGGAGTCGGCACGACTGTGACCTGCGCTATTCCGTATGACGCTCGCGACGGAGGCGCGTAACGTGGCGCCGGACACGCAGACCAGGGTGATGCTCGTGGACGACCACGAGATCATGCGTGACGGCCTCCGTGAGGTCCTGCGCCGTGCCGGCGACTTCGAGGTAGTGGGCGAGGCCCAGGACGGCGATGCGGCGGTGAGGATAGCCCGGGATCTCAAACCCGAAGTGATAGTCATGGATGTGATGATGCCCCTCAAGAACGGCATCGACGCCTGCCGGGAGATAACCGAGACCCTCCCGGACACGAGAGTGCTGATCCTGACAGCCGCAACCGAAGAGGACGCCGCGCTGGAAGCTGTGGCCGCGGGCGCGGCCGGGTACCTCCAGAAGTACTCCGGCAAGAAGGAACTGCTGAGCGCCGTCCGCGACGTTGCGGCCGGCGAGCACCGCGTCCCCGCCAGCGTGCTGGGGCGCGTGTTCGCCGAGATCCGTGCGTCGGCTCAGCGGAGGAGGCCACCGGAGTTCGGCAGGCTTACGGGGCGGGAGCGTGAGATACTCACGCTGTTCGCGCAGGGGCTGTCGTACGCGAAAATCGCCGAATCCAGGGGCAACCAGCCGGTGACGGTCCGAAACGCCATCTACGGCATCCAGGACAAGCTGGGCATCGAGACGAAGCAGGAGCTTGTGGTCTGGGCCGTGCGAAACGGCCTGCTGGACGGCTGGGAGAACAGTTGATTCTCGCCTCCCTCAGCGCGCGCACAGCGGCTCGATGAGCTTGCTCCTCCGCACCACAATCGCGCGCGCAAAAGTGCTTCGCTCAGCCTCCGTCCACTCCGCCGCCGGCCTGTCGACTCCCGCGCTGACCGACGCCACCCACTCCCTCGGCAAGGCGATCTCCTCCGCCACTGCGCTCACCTCCGCCACCACCTCGGCGATCCGCCGCGGTCCGGCGCTAGTCGCCGCGCTCAGGGCCTCGGAGTACGCCCAGCCGTTGTCGGCGTAGTGCCCGCACGCCTCGGCCAACTCCGCAGGCGTAACGCCCCTCGAGATCAGCCGCGACCGAGCCTCGGCCACGTCAGCCTCCGACACCGTAGAAAACTCCGTCGGGCTGACGCCTCTTGTGTCCAGTGTAGAACCGGCCGTGGCCGGGTCGTCAACCGACACTGGCTGGATGGGAACGGGCGGCGACTCGGACGGTGAAACGCTGGAGGCGCATGAACTAGCGAGCCACGCGATTGCGAGCAATATACAGAGCAGGTACGCGGAGCGGCAAAGCCCGGCATGTGACCTGCCGGCGTTCTCTTGTGGGTGGCGGGGATCACCTCGCCGGCTCATCACAAGGTGGTTAGCCCGTTGGTATCACCGCCCGCTTGTGCGTCGCCACCCCGATCTTCTTCTCCCCCTCGAACGCCTCGATCGCGAACGTCAGCCGGTTGCGGTCCACCTCGGTCAGCTCCGACCGCACCTGCACCTTCCCGCCCAGCGACGTTGGCGCCATGTGGCGCATCCCGTCCACCGCGTAGCCCACGGTGGTGTGGCCCTCCGGCAGGCTCGGCTCGGTGACGCGAATGCTGGCCTGCTCCATCAGGCCCAGCAGCGACGGCGTGGACAGCACGTCGGCTCCCTCCCTGCCCATTCGGTTGGTGGTCATGTCCCTTGTGACCTCGGTCTCCAGCAGGTAGCTCTGGCCGGGGCTGAACTTGTACATCGTCATCTGCCGTCTGCCTCCACGGGTCTTGGTCGTGCGTCATCCGCCTTGCGGTTGCCGGGCTTGCGAGGACTGGCCCGGCGCGGGCCAACTATAGCACAGTTGGGGATGTCCCGGCCCAAGGGCGCCTTGTCCAGCCGGATTGCGACACGTTAGACGCGCCCAGGACTTGTTTGCTTTGGTGCCGCTTTGATGTAGAATTGACTTGAGAAGGTTTGACCACTGCGGCCGCGGACTGACCCTGACGGAGGCCCAATGAACTCGCGCTGGATGCGTAACAGCTTCATATACCTGCTGGTGATAGTGGCGATTATCGCCATCTTCTTCACGCTGTTTTCCGAACCCCTTGGCGGCTCGAGAGAGATACCCATAAACCAGGTCATTTCCCTCGCGGCGCGCAACGACATCCAGACCATAGAGGTCCGGGGCGAGAAGCTGACCATCGTCACCACCAACAACGAAACCTTCACGTCCCGCAAAGAGGACGGCTCCAGCATAGTAGAGGTTCTCGAGAGGGCCGGCATCGACCTGCTGTCGGCGAACATCCAGATAGTGGTCAAGGGCAGCAGCGGGCTGGGCAACTTCATCGGACTCTTTATCAACTTCCTGCCCCTCATCTTCTTCGGCGCTGTGCTGTTCTTCATGATGCGCCAGGCGCAGGGCAACACCAACCAGACCTTCAGCTTTGGGCGCAGCCGCGCGCGGATGCTGGTCGGCAACAGTCCGCCGGTCAGCTTCGCCGACGTCGCGGGCGTTGAGGAGGCCAAGGAGGAGTTGCAAGAGGTCGTCGAGTTCCTGAAGTTCCCCGAGAAGTTCATGACCTTGGGCGCGAAGATTCCCAAGGGCGTGCTCCTGGTGGGCCCGCCCGGCACCGGCAAGACGCTCATGGCGCGCGCCGTCGCGGGCGAAGCCGGTGTGCCGTTCTTCTCCATCAGCGGCAGCGAGTTCGTCGAGATGTTCGTAGGCGTGGGAGCCTCCCGCGTCCGCGACCTGTTCGACCAGGCCAAGCGCAACGCGCCGTGCATCGTCTTCGTGGACGAAATCGACGCAGTGGGCCGCCACAGGGGCGCGGGTCTCGGTGGCGGACACGATGAGCGCGAGCAGACGCTCAACCAGATCCTGGTCGAGATGGACGGCTTCGACACCACCACCAACGTCATTGTCATAGCGGCGACGAACCGACCCGACATTCTGGACCCCGCGCTGCTGCGGCCCGGTCGCTTCGACCGCAGGGTCACGCTCGACAACCCCGACATCAAGGGCCGCGCCGCCATCCTGGACGTGCACGCCAAGGGCAAGCCCCTGGCCGAAAACGTGGACATGGATCGCGTGGCTCGCCAGACCGTCGGTTTCAGTGGGGCGGACCTGGCCAACCTCGTCAACGAGTCCGCCATCCTGGCCGCCAGGCGCAACAAGACCATCATCGGCCCCGAGGAGTTCGCCGAGTCCATCGACCGCGTGATCGCCGGGCCGGAGCGCAAGAGCCGCGTCATCAGCCAGAAGGAAAAGGAGCTCACCGCCTACCACGAGGCCGGACACGCCCTGGTGGGCCACCTGCTGCCGCACGCCGACCCCGTGTCCAAGATCTCCATCGTCGCCCGCGGCCAGATGGGCGGCTACACGCGGTTCGTCCCCAAGGAAGACCGCTCTCTCATCACCAAGCGCCAACTCGAGGCTCGCCTCGCCTACGCGCTCGGAGGCAGGGCCGCCGAGGAGATAATCTTCGACGAGACCACCACCGGCGCGAGCAACGACCTGGAGCAGGCCACCAACATAGCCCGCACCATGGTCACGCGGTTCGGCATGAGCGAAAAGCTGGGGCCGCGCACCTTCGGCAAGCGCGAAGAGTTGGTCTTCCTGGGACGCGAGATTTCCGAGCAGCGCGACTACAGCGACCAGGTCGCCGAGACGATCGACGACGAGGTCTTCAACCTTATCGACACGGCCAACCGCAACGCGCGCGACATCATCGTCGAGCACCGCGCCAAGCTGACCAAGCTCGCCAAGTACCTCATCGTCCACGAGACCGTAGAAGAGGACGAACTCATCGAGCTCCTCGACGCCAGGCCGCCCCTCCCCGACGCCGCCCCCGCATAGGCGGCTCGATTGCCAAGTCGCCAGCCACAGTAAGGACTCGCACCTGGCGTTCGACCTCCTGCTGTGGCGACTCCCCACGACAAGTACACACTTCCTTTACAATAGTGTGATAGTGTTGAAACAGGGAGTCCGTGCATTCCCCGAGCGGCTCTTTGTCGAAACACGCTCACCGGGGTCTTTGGACGGCAACAGCCAGGAGGCAGGTCTCGCGCGCCCGCACTGTTTCACCGAACGGCCCCGACACAGGGCCTCCATCCACGCCAGCGGCGGCGGGATCGCCAGAACCCGGTGTGGTCGCGTGGCGAAGGCGCTTGGCATCGCTGCGCCGTCGGCCCGCCATGCTGGCCCTCGGCACGCTTGCCGTGGCGGCGCTGCTGCTCGCTCTCACGCTCTGGTGGTCCGCACGCCCGGACAGCCAGCCCTCGTCCTCGGACGTAGCGGTGGCGAACGACGAAGCCGTGGAATCCGAAATTCCTGCCGCGGACGTCGCCGCACGGGTGTACCAGGCCATACTGCCGTCGCTGGTCATCGTGCAAACGGACAACCCGCGCCAGGAGAAGGCCTTTGGCATAGGGAGCGGAGTGGTGATCAACGGCGACGCCGAGGTGCTCACCTCGCTTCACGTCGTCGACGGCTCCACGGTGATCGAGCTGATCTTCGCCGACGGCACCAGGTCGCCCGCCACAGTCAGCAACGCGGACCCGGCAAGGGACATCGCGGTGCTCACGCCGGCGGCGCTTCCCCAGGTCGTCCTGCCCGCCACCATAGGCAGTTCCTCGGCCCTGCGGGTGGGCGACGAGGTGTTCGCGGTGGGCAACCCGCTGGGCCTGGTGGGCTCGCTGAGCGCGGGCGTGGTGTCCGGCCTCAACCGCGATTCCACTCCGCCCGGCAGGCAGGAAGCGCTGGAGGGACTGATCCAGTTCGATGCGGCAGTGAATCCCGGAAGCTCGGGCGGCCCGCTGCTGGACCGGCGCGGCCAGGTTGTGGGCATCGTGACGGGACTCATCAACCCTGGCGAGGACGACGTGTTCATCGGCATCGGATTCGCGGTGCCCATCGACGTCGCCGCGGAAGCCGCCGGAGGCCCGTCGCAGTAGTCGAGCGAAAGGTGTACGCAGAGCATGACAGCTAGCGAAAACGGCCAACCCATGGAACGGGTGCTGTACGAGGTCAAGAAGGTAATTGTGGGCCAGGACCACCTGCTCGAGCGCATGGTCGTGGCGCTGCTCGCCAGGGGACACATCCTCGTGGAGGGCGTGCCCGGACTCGCCAAGACGATGGCGGTGAAGACGCTGTCGCAGGCGATAGACGGCGAGTTCCAGCGCATACAGTTCACCCCCGACCTGCTGCCCGCCGACCTCGTCGGCACTCGTATATACAACCAGCGGACGGGCGACTTCAACACGGCTCTGGGCCCGGTCTTCACCAACCTGCTGCTGGCCGACGAGATCAACCGCGCCCCTGCCAAGGTGCAGAGCGCCCTGCTCGAGGTGATGCAGGAGCGGCAGGTCACCATCGGACGCGAGACCCACCCCGTGCCCAGGCCATTCCTTGTTATGGCCACCCAGAACCCCATCGAGTCCGAGGGCACCTACCCGCTACCCGAGGCCCAGGTGGACCGCTTCATGCTCAAGGTGCTCGTCGGATACCCCACCGCCACCGAGGAATTCGTCATCGTCGAGCGCATGACCGGCGCGCTCCAGGACGTGCAGGCGGTCATAGACACCGACGAGCTCGCCGCCCTCCAGCGTCGTGCCGACGAGGTCTACGTAGACCCAGCCCTCATCGAGTACTCGGTAAAGCTGGTCTCAGCCTCGCGCCGCCCGGAGGAGTGCGGCCTCGACGACCTGAAGCGCTACATGCTGTTCGGCGCCAGCCCCCGCGCGTCTATCAACATGATAGTCGCGGGCCGCGCGCTGGCGTTCGTGCGCGGACGCGACTACGCCCTGCCCCAGGACGTGCGGGACGTTGCGCTGGACGTGATGAGGCACCGGTTGGTTCTCTCCTACGAGGCCCTCTCGGATGACGTCACCAGCGACGACATCCTGAACAGGCTGATGGAGGCCGTGCCGTTGCCGGAGGTACCACTGCGTGAGTACGCGGACTTCCGCACCGTCCACTAGCCGGGAGGCGCCGGAGCGGGTGCTGAACCGGCTGGACTGGCACGTGCTGCGCCGGCTCGACGGTATCCTGCAAGGGGACTACCGCAGCCTGTTCATGGGCGGCGGCCTGGACTTCGCCGAGCTGCGCGAGTACCAGCCGCCGGACGACGTGCGCCACATTGACTGGAACGTCACTGCGCGAATGGACATGCCCTTCGTGCGCCGCTACCTGGAAGACCGGGAGGTGACGGCATGGTTCCTGGTCGACCTGAGCCCGTCGATGGCGTTCGGGGCGCGGGAGCGGCGCAAGGAGTCGGTGGTGGTGGACCTGATGGGGATGCTGGCGCGGCTGCTGACGCGCAACGGCAACCGCGTGGGCGCGATTCTGTACGACAACGACTCGGAGCGCGCGATTCCTCCGCGCGGAGGTCGCGCGCAGGTGCTGCGGCTGATCAACGACATCCAGCGCCAGCAGTCGTCCCCCGGCGGCTCGATGACGGACCTCGCCAGGCTGATCGAGACCGCCCACAACACTATCAAGCGCCGCTCCCTCGTCTTCCTGGTGTCCGATTTCATCTGCGTGCCCGGCTGGGAGCGGAGCGTGGACCGGCTGAACCGGAAGCACGAGACGCTCGCCGTGCGGCTGTGGGACCCGCGGGAGGCCGAGCTTCCCGACGTCGGCGTGGTGCAGGTGGAAGACTCGGAGACGGGAGAACAGCTAAGCGTGGATACGGGCGACCAGGGGTTCCGGCGGCGGTTCCGAGAGGCTGCCCAGCGCAGGGAGGACGAGTTGGCCCAGTCCTTCAGGCGCGCGGGCGTGGACGAGCTGACCCTCTCGACGGACGAGGACATGGTCCTCGCCATCCTGCGGTTCGCGTCGCTGCGGAACCGCGCGCGGCGGCGAGACGGGTAGGCGGCGGCTGTGGTGTCCTTCATCTGGCCCTGGGTCCTGGTCTCGCTGCTGGTGCTGCCCGCGTGCGTCTACGTGTACATGCGCCTGCACCGGCGGCGCAGCGGCGACGCGGCCAGGCTGGGCACGATAGGCGCGGCGCCGGAGGGGAGCGCCGCGCCTGCGGGAAGACTGCGCCACGTCCCGCCGATAGTCATTCTGCTCGCGGTCGCGCTGCTGGCGGTGGCGTCGGCGCGCCCTCAGGTCACGCTGCCTGTGCCCCGCATGGAGGGCACCGTCATGCTGGCGATGGACGTGTCATCCAGCATGGCCGCCGAGGACGTGGAGCCTACCAGGATGGACGCCGCCAAGCTCGTCGCGACAACGCTGGTGGAGCGACGTCCCGACCACTCCAACATCGGTGTCGTGGCCTTCGGCGAGGGCGGGCTGGTCGTGCAGCCGCCGACGGATGACGACGCGGCGCTGCTGGCCACGATCGAGCGGCTCGCGCCGTACAGCGGCACTTCGCTGGGCAGGGGGATGCTAACGGCGCTCAACCTGGTCGTGCCGGAGTCCGAGGCGCAGCCCGCCGACCAGGCCCTGCTGGACGATGCGGCGCCCCGCGCAGCCTTCGCGCCGGCCATAATCGTGCTGCTCACCGACGGCGAGAACACCGACCCGCCCGACCCGCTGGAGGTCGCCCAGTTAGCCATCGAGCGCGGGGTGCGCGTCTACACCGTCGGCATCGGCACGGAGGACGGCGCGACCGTCGAAGTCGACGGCTTCAATCTGTTCACCCAGCTCAACGAGCCGGTGCTGGAGGAGATCGCGCTGCTGACCGAGGGGGTGTACTTCATGCTGGACGACGCGGAGGACACGCCGCTGGTCTACGAGGAACTGGAGACCGAGTTCGTGGTCGAGTCGGAGGAGGTGGAGGTGACGTCCTTCCTCGGGGGCGTCAGCGCGCTGCTGCTGCTGGGCGGCGGTCTGCTCTCGCTGTTCTGGTTCGGGCGAATGCCGTAGCCGGGAGTTGGTGTCATGGGCGTTCTCTGGCCCGCATTTCTGCTGCTGCTCTTAGTCATACCGCTGATAATCGCCGTCTACGTGCTGGCGCTGAAGCGGAGGAGGCGCTACGCCGTCCGCTACTCCAGCCTGTCCCTGATACGGCAGGCGATGCCCGGCGGAATCCGGTGGAGGCGCCACGTGCCGTTCGCGCTGCTGGCGCTGGCGCTCGCGCTGCTCATCCTGGCGCTCGCCCGCCCGTTCGCGGACGTGACCGTGGCCTCCAACAGGTCCACCGTGATGCTCGCGCTGGACGTGTCGCTGAGCATGTGCGCCGACGACGTGTACCCCAACAGGCTCAGTGTCGCGCAGGAGGCCACGAGGCGGTTCATCGACGGCCAGGAGCCGGGCACGCGGGTGGGGCTGGTCGCCTTCGCCGGCTTCGCGCAGCTCGTGGTGCCGCCCACCACCGAGCGGGAGGCGCTGCTCGAAACGCTCGGCAGCCTGACCACGGCGCGCGCCACCGCCGTCGGCAGCGCGATCGCCCGTTCGCTGGACGCGCTGTCCGAGATCAACCCCGGCATCCCGCCGCTCAGCGTGTTCGTGACCCCTCGCGGCCAAGTGCCCGGAACCGAGGGAGAGTACGTCCAGCAGCCCGACGTGATAGTGCTGCTGACTGACGGCGCCAGCAACCGGGGCGTGCTCCCGCTGGTCGCCGCCCGCGCCGCCCGCGACCGGGGAGTGCGGGTCTACACCATCGGCTTCGGCACCACCAACCCGGCGGTGATGCGCTGCTCGCCGGACCAACTCGGCGGCGACGAGTTCGCCAACCGGATAGCCAGGGGCGGATTCGGCAGCTTCAGCGGCGGGTTTGGCGGCAGGAACTTCCTGATGCTGGACGAGCGCACCCTGGGCCTCGTCGCCCAGATAACCGACGCCGAGTACTACACCGCCGAGACCGCCGACGAGCTGCTCGAGGTCTTCTCCACCATTCCCCTCCAGACCGAAAAGAAGACTGTGCGCATGGAGGTGTCGGCCCTGCTGACCGCCGCCAGCGCCCTGCTCGCCCTCGCCGCCGCCGCGCTCGGCCTCCGCTGGGCTCCCCTGCCGTGATGGGCTCGCGCCTACCGTGCGCGGCTCCAGCGCCGAAAACCTTCGGTTGAGCCAAGTGCCTCGGCACCTTGCCAAACGAAACAGAGCCGCGACTGCCTGCAGAGTCGTGGCACTACTCGTCGAACCACACTCCGGTCATGCGGGTGTGGTAGTAGTAGCCTTGCTCGCCTTTCAGTCTGGTGTCGAATACCGTGTAGCGAAGCACGTTGCCGGGGACACGGTGCGTCACGTTCTCATAGTACGACCTCTGCACCGCGTCCACCAGGCGCTTCTGCTCGGCGGGGTCGATGGTGCGCGAGTACTGCGCCTTCAGTTCCTCGATCTCAAGGTTGTCGTGCCAGCCGTAGGTCTCGGGGTTGAGGTACCAGTTGAGCACGGGGTTGTTGAACGGCACGCCGCAGCAGTCGGTGTGGAACAGGTCCCAGTACTCGGAGTCCTGGCGGAAGGTTATCGCCGTGGCCCAGTCGGGCTGTTCCAGGTCCACGCTGAATCCGATTTCCCTGGCGGCCGCGGCGTTGACGACGCTGCGTTCGCGGTGGGTGGCGTAGCTGGTGTTGCCCATTACGACTATCTCGGTGTTCGGGTCCCAGCCCGTCTCAGCCACGAACTCCTGGAAGAGCCGTTTGGCCTTCTCCATGTCGTTCTGGTTGTACAGCTCCAGCCCGGCGTCGCTCTCGTTGGGCGTGCCGCAGAGGAAGATGGCGCCGCACAGGCTCCACAGGTCCCGCGGGCTGGATGCGGCCATCAAGGCTTCGGCGTCCATGGCGGCCTGCATGGCTTGGCGGGCCTTCAGGTTGCTGAACGGCAGCTTGGCGTGGTTCATCAGAAGCACGGGCGCGCGGCCCGCCGGGTAAACGAAGGTCGACAGCTCGGAGTCGTCCTTCACTTCGTGCCAGAAGTGGGTAGGTAGGTCGGTGGTGTAGTGGACCCTGCCCGTCTTGAGACCGGCCAGAAGCACTGCGCTGTCGGGAATCTCCACGATCTCCAGCGCGTCCAGTAGCACCCTCTCACCCTCGGGATAGATGCCGTTGGGGAAGCCTTCGCGGGGCGTGAGTTCGAAGCGATCGCCCGGAGTCCAGTTCTCCAGCCGCCAGGGGCCGGAGGCCGTGAAGCTTCTCACGCGGTCGTGTGGCCTGACGTTTCGGGCTATCTCAGACTTCATTATGAAGGGTGCCTGACCCAGTCCAAGGGAGGTAACTGCGAAGGGTTCCCTGAGGTAGATCTCAAAGGTGAAGTCGTCCACCTTCGCCATGCTCCGGGAGGAGTAATTACCCGCCACGCTGCGCTGCATCAGCGCGATGCCGACGGTGATGCGCTCGGCCCAGCGGAAGGTGGAGTCGATGAAGTCGTCGGATGTAAGCCGGTCGCCATCCTCGAAGCTCATGTCGTCGCGCAGCCTGAAAGTCCAGGTAAGCTGGTCCTCGCTCATCTTCCAGCTATCGAACATGTTGTTGTGGAGCGCGCCGTTGGGGCCGAGTCTGAACGGGAACTCGTAGAGGTGCAGCGCTACCTGGTGAGTACCCGCAGCGCTGGTCCACACTGGATCGAGGGTCTTCACCGACGCGCCCAGTGCGAACGTGGCCTTGCCTCCTTCTATCGGTATCCTGGTTGGCACTGGAGTGGCTGTGGGCGGCACGGGCGTAGCCGTGGGCGGTACGGCAGTAGCCGTGGGCGGGATGGCCGTGGCCGTGGGCGGTACGGAGGTAGCGGTTGGCGGCACGGCGGTAGGCGTAGGCGGTACGGTAGTAGGCGTAGGCGGCACGGTAGTAGGCGTAGGCGGCACGGTAGTAGCCGTGGGCATAGGCGTTGGTGGCATGGGCGTAGCCGCGGACGCATCGGGAGTGGCAGGGGCCGGCACGGGCGTGGCCGTGACCGTCGCGGTCGGGCTGGGCGCCGGAGTTGCGGTTGGAGTCGGCATTTGAGTGGCCGTCGGGATCGGGCTGGGCGTGGGAGTTGCGGTCGGAGTCGGTACGGCCGTGCGGGTGGGCGTGGGCGTGTTGACGGCCACCGTCGTTGGCGCATCGGCCGAGGTCGAGTCGCCGCCGCACGCCGCGAGGACGCAGACCGTCAGCAGGCAGGACAGCCCGATCCACAAGGTCCACCCGGATTTAACTCGCTTCATATCCAGTCGTCTCACAGTCTGATACGGGTAAGGGAGTGTCCGAGTGCCGGACAAGCGTCGGAGGGGGTGGTAGCGCATAGGGGATTCGAACCCCTGATCTCCGCCTTGAGAGGGCGGTGTCCTAGGCCACTAGACGAATGCGCCACGCAAAGGCCCGCTTGGATTGCCAAGCTGGCTGGGGATCGAGGATTCGAACCTCGGCCTACGGATCCAGAGTCCGTCGTTCTGCCACTAGACTAATCCCCAGCGCACCTGTATTTTATCAAGGGCTTTTCGCCAGTTCAAGCCCAACAACACCCCCGCTCCGGCCGTCATTCCGGCAGACCTGCCGGCGGTTCCACAAGCCCGCCGTCACTCCCGCGGACGCGGCGACCCGGGGCTGGGGAACGCAACAGGGAGACCGCTCTTGAAGATAGGACTGTTTCTCAATACCCAGACCCCCGACAACGACGCGCTGCCGCAGGTCATCGCCGACTGCGCCGAGCAGGTGCGCACCGCCCGCGACGCCGGATTCGACGTCGTCTGCGCCGGCCAGCACTACCTCTCCGCGCCCTACTCCCAGCCCGCCACGCTGACCTTCCTCGCCCGCATGGCCGCCGAGTCCGGCGACATGGCCCTCTGCGCCGGAATCATCCTGCTGCCGCTCCACAACCCTGTCGACGTCGCCGAGACCGTCGCGACCATGGACGCCATCTCCGGCGGACGCTTCATCTTCGGCATCGGCCTGGGCTACCGCGACGAGGAGTACGCCGCCTTCGGCGTCCGGCGCTCCGAGCGGGTCCCCCGCATGACCGAGGCGCTGGAGGTGATCCACAAGCTGTGGTCCGAGGACGAGGTCGAGTTCGACGGCCGCTTCTACCACGTGCCCAGGTCCAACCCCACCACGCGGCCCGTCCAGAAGCCGCACCCGCCCATCTGGGTGGCGGCCAACCACGACAACGCCATCCGGCGCGCCGGGCGCTGGGGGTACGCCTGGATGATCAACCCGCACGCCACGATGACCATGATCGCCGAGCAGATTCCGCTTTACCGGGACGCGCTCGCCGAGAGCGGCCGGCCCGACCCCGGCGAGCTGCCGCTGGTGCGCGAGATGTACGTTGCCGCCGACAGGGAGACGGCGTTCGTGGAGAGCCAGCCGTACCTGGAGGGCAAGTACGCCGCCTACGCCTCCTGGGGCCAGGACAAGGCGCTGCCCGGCGAGGAGGACTTCACCTCGCCATACGGGGAGCTGGCCCGCGACAGGTTCGTGCTCGGCGCCCCCGACGACATCGTGCGCGAGATCGAGCGTTACGAGCGCGACCTCGGCGTCACCCAGATCATCTTCCGCATGCAGTGGCCCGGAATGCCCCACGACCAGGTCCTCCGCCAGCTCGACCTCCTCGCCCGCGAGGTCGTGCCGCGAATCTAGCGGCTGGCGAGAGCCTCTGGGCATGGCTCCGCGAAAAAATCTGCTCAAATCTGCTCCATCCTGTTCAATTCGTAGCTGGGCGGGCCGTCCTGTTTGTGCTCATTCGCGGTACACCGGCGTTAGATTTGGCGCAGGCGCGGCGCAGAATGTGACGGTGGCGCCGGGCCGGATTCCGCGTTTCTGACGCCGCCAGCCGGCTGCCACAGCGCCTGTTCAGGAAGACAATAGCACGCGCGTGCTATATAATCAAGGGCGGTCAGGCTCACAGATGGGGGCAAACGTCCAGATTCCTCGAACGGCAGTTCGGAGGCCGGCCTCAACGCCGGGTTGCAGGTAGGCGCTGGCAAAGTGTCCGCGGTCTGTCAAACCGAGAGCGTCCATCAGCTCCGCCCGGCCCATCTCTCCGTGCAAAGCCGCGCTGAGCCGTTTTAGATGGTGGGTCACATGGTGGGTCACATGGTGGGTGACATGAGGGGTGACTGCCGCTTCTTGGCGCAGGAAGGGGCTACTTTACATAAGATCGCGGGAGTGGGCCTGAACGTGGGAATTTCTGGGGCACAGATGGGAAGGGATAGCGCGTTGATGAGAATGGGTGTGGCGTTTGGGTTACGCGGTTGGGAACGTTTGGGACACGATTTCCGGCGGCGCGGGCGAACGCCCCCGATTCCTGGTTCCGTTTACTTTGGGGGTTTTCTCGCCCAATGCTGTTCCTGCTGAACCCGGTAAGTAAAGGAGATAGGCAAAGCCACCAATGAACTAGATTTCATCCGAGCGGTCGTCCCGGAATTGGAGCCGTACATAGTAGCGTCTGGCGCGCTTGCCTACGGCTCCTCGGAAGGAGGAGCTATGATAGCTGAAGCGTTTTTGAAGAAGCGTGAGAAGCGAGGGGAAGAGAAGGGCCGGGCGGAAACCGAAGCGAAGTGGCGGAAGTGGTACGAGGAAAACCGCGATCACATAAGTGGGGCAGCCCCCCCCACCGTCGCGTGAGCCCATAGAATAAGAGGGTAAGAACTAACAGCCCCTCCGTTACAGTATCGGCGGGGCTGCTGTCTATTCATACGTAAGCGACGCCCAGGCGCCCAAGTCTGGCTGATGCGAGTGGGACACCGCGGTCTGTACCACTTTGGGGGCAGATCCCTGTGAAGGGGTGGGGCTGCTTGACATAAGAACGCGGGATAGGGCCTGAGTGTGGGAATTTTTGGGGCAAAGGAGTGGCACGAGGATGGCGTAGGTGGGGTCAGCGGGTGGCGTTTGGGTTACGCGGTTGGGAAGGTTTGGGACACGATTTTCGGGGTGGTTGCGGTCAGCGGGCGAGAGGGTTTTGGTCTTTCACGCAAAAGGTGTCGCCGAGATACATGCGGGCACTCTTGCGTTGGAGAATGAAACGGTGAAGGAAGATTATATCTATACGATTCTGGAGTGGAGTATCCGCCCATTCGCTGCGAGTGTGAATGCGCTGACATATACGAGCGCGACCTCGGTGTCACGCACATCATCTTCCGCATGCAGTGGCCTGGAATGGCCCAAGGCCAGGTCCTCCGCCAGCTCAACTCCTCGACCGTCAGGTCGTCCCCCGCATCAGGTGAAGAAGACACCGTACCTAAACAAGAACCTATGGGCCAGTTGTCTATTCCATCTCAAATTCAAGTGGTAGTCGGAGCATTCGGTCCTTTAGAACTTTGATGGTATCGGGCTCAAGACTGGCCGACAATCGTCGCGCCTGCCATTCAGCTATGCTGTCGTAGGTGCAGTGTCGAAGGTAGTTGAGGACTCCCTCACTTCCGCTTAGCAGACTCCAATGAGGATGGTGAGTATTGACGATTACCAACACCCGAGTATTGTCGGTAGCTTCCACTACGACATAGGGGTCGTTGGGCGAAGAGTCATTCACTAGGAAGCCGAGAATATCCAACTGCAGACCTTCGACTTTTGCTTCAAAGGTTGGCTTGCGGCGGGCTACTGACTGCTTTAGGTGTGCCTGTGCTTGAGTTACAACCTCTGGTGGAGGTACTATCTGCACACTGATGGCGTCTGACAGTTCCTTGGAGCCAAGTTCTTCTGCCAACTCATCGATTGCTGCCTGAACTTCCACATTTGTCGGCCCACCCTCGTCGCGCCGCCCTCTCCGGTGGCTTCTGGCCACTTCGATGTAGTCCGCACACTCTTCCTTAAGGATCTTCTCGACCTCCTCTTGTTCATCGCCATGCCATAGAATGTCATCCTTGGTATGACTCACCTCAAAGTCATTCAAGTGGATTTCACCTACCAGTCTCTGATTGATTAGATCGTTTCTACCTTGGAAGCCAAAGATGGCCTCCGGTCTCCAACTGTCTGGCCATCCACGAACAACTCTATCAGCATGAAGGATCGAGAATCCTGCGTTCGCTCTACTTCCACGACTCAGAACGCCAACCCAACCACTGACCTGCTTGGGTCCAACTGAGAAGGCAAAGTCCTTCCTATATGCACTTCCGTCCTTGGCCTCGAGGAATTCAAACTCGGAGTCGTCCCACTCTAGAGGGTTGCCTTGCCACTCAATGGTTGCCCAGCCTTTGCGCAAGTCCTGTCGATACATCGAACGGAGGAAGTCTTTGATCTTACCTAGGGTGCGGCCACGAAACACTTGGTTGTGGGCTCTAATCTCGATGACCGTGTAGTGCGTTTCCTTTGACTTGTTTGGTGAGACGTGATGCCCAAGGTCGTTGTCGCCACTTGCGATCTTGTCGACGTCGACAGATACCACGTGCTCCGTAGTTTCGCCTAGCTTCTTCGTACGTACGGTCCATCTATTACCAAGCCAGCAGGAGGCGGTTTTCATGCCCATGCCGTACTTAGATCGCCCAGATGTGTTCTGCGGAGGGAATCCGACTCTTAGTGCATCAGTTAACTCGTCATACGACATCCCCATCGCATTGTCTGAGACACGTAGCAGGCCACCATTCTTGGCATCGTAAACGACTCCAACTGTGAGAATCTCACCGGAGTCCGAGAATCTATCGTCAAGGATGTCCCGATTGTCGAAGTAAGATTGAGTCGCGTTGTCGACCAGCTCTGCTATGGCGTGCCAAGGAGTGTACGAGAGCCTCTTGTACGATTGAATAACCGGAAGTCCGAGTTCAAGTTGAATGGGGTGTGTAGTCATGCATTTTCTCCAGAGGGGGTCACTCAGGGTCTTATGGTTAGGGATAAGCGGTCGTCAGAATCCTTTTGGATCATGTATTCCTGCTTCGCATTGAGAGGGTTTCTACCCCGAGGAACGAGCCAGACATTATCTGAAGCATCCAATCGCGACCAACTTGTTAAGCCTCCATTGAACTCAATCTCGATGTCTTGGCCCGCCACAATCCCTAGCGATGCAGGCGAGTCGATTTGAAGGAGGCCAGGTAGTGTGCTGTCTAGACGACAAGATGATGCTACTCTCGTATCCGCCGTTTCAGGGTAGTCACCGTTGATCCTCAAGATGTGCTGGTTTCTGCCGGACCGAAACACCTCAACAACAGTAATTATTCCCTCAAGCCTATGTACAGGTTCGAACCAATCGGGCACGTTGCGATTCACCATTACTAGAACGCGAGGTTGAGCGCCCCTGACCATGTCGACTAGAGACTCTCGATTCAAGCCACCATGTCTGTCGGCTATGTAGTTTGCGTGTTCCTCGCCGTATCTCCCACGGGCAAACACCTCAACTTGAGGCATCACGTGACCATAGAGTGAGTGGTGTGCCATCTCCACTTCCACGACCCACCAAGATCGGTAGCCACGGTCAACGAGTGCCATGTCAGGAATCTTGCGCCCATCTTCGGACTCGACTGGCATTCTAAAGGAAACTAAGTGAAAATTAGGGAACAGAAGACTCCCGCGTCCCAGTACTATACCCTCATAGTCTGATTCGTACTGCCCTTCCGACGATATTGGATCAAACCATTCATCGCTAACCAAGAGCCGCATCTTCCCTCCTGACCGAGGAGCGCATCCAGATCACTTCACCAGCTCCCGTAAGCGTGCTAGCCTCTTCGGCCAGTCGCCTTTCCTCAGGTTTGCTCACGTATATTGTGTAAATTCTGGCGCGCGGCTTACCAGGGGCAGGTCGCAATACCCTGCCTAGACGTTGAATGCGTTGCCGTGCGCTGCCGGTAGACGATGCAACAATTGCAACGTCGGTTTCGGGCACATTTGCTCCCTCATCAAGAGCTCGACATGTGACAATCGTATCAAACACCCCGCGACGATACAGACGGAGGTTGTCGCGTCGCAACTCAGCGCCGATTCTTGAGTGATAAATGGTAGCATTGAAGTTTCTTGCAAGCAATATCCTCAGGATACGCTCAGCGGAACTAATACTCTCGTGGAAGATGATGAGCCGATTGTCACGGTGTTGTTCTGCTAACCTGACTGTGACTGGGATGCGGTGTATAGAGGATGCCGCAAGACGCGCTCGACGCTGCAGCTTACGCACGAGCAGGTCTCTGTTTACATCTCCTGACATGACCTTTTGGTAAGTGCGAGCAATGTCAACTGAGGCATCGTCGTATTCTCTTTGCTCTTCAGCAGTCATATCGGTCGAAACGTTTATCAGATCGAAGGGCACGATGACCCCGTCTCGCAGGGCCTGGCTATAGCTGTACTCAAATGTTACCGGACCAAGCAACGGCACCAGTACGGTCGTGAAGAGATCGTCATGTTCCCGTTCTGGAGTCGCTGATATACCAAGTGTCGCCCTGTAATCTCCTCTGAGAGCGAGCGAATTCGCCTGACTAGCTGCACGATGGCACTCATCCACAATTAGCATTGAAGCGTATTTTTTCGGCACCTTTGGCCCATACACTCTTGCTGTGTTCACCACCATTAGGTTGACGATTCCGATGTGTTCGGGGCGGCCCTCACCTGAGAACGTTGCTATGTCAGCGTCCGGAACTTGAAGATCCTCGCGCAAGCTGACGTACCATTGGTCGAGCAACGCCATTGTTGGTACGACGATCACAAATCTGGCAAACGGGCATTGCTGGCGAAACGCCAGCATGCACATCTGCGCGAAGGTGGTCTTACCTCCACCAGTTACTACTGAAGCAATGCCTTTGAACGAACCTCTCCACGCGTCCAGTGCTGTGGATTGCCACTGGCGTGGTGATTTTGTGAGCGTCCACTCCTCTGTCCGGTTCGTTTTCAAATCAACCTCAACGTCGCCTCATCAGGGAAACGGCTCATCGAAGCTCGCGCGTATTCCTCTTTAGCTTCAATGCTGATCCAACGACGCCCCAGTGATTCGGCCACGGCACCGGTTACGTTGCTTCCGGCGAAGGGATCCAATACCAGGTCTCCCGGCTCCGTGAGAAACTCAATGAAGAACTTGGCGATCTGTTCGGGCATTCTGGCAGGGTGAGGTCTAATCTGATTATCTCTGCAATACGCTAGGTAGGGATCGCTCGCTCTCGTATTCGCGGCCGTGATCACATTTGGAGGGATCGCTCCTCCATTGTCCCTCAAAAATGAGTCCTTCCCTATGGAATGTTCGGAAGGTCTATAGCCCGCATTGTACGTCTTGGTGTCAAGCAGTTTCTTCATCGATTCGCTATAGGGAGTGAGTACGTTGCGGTTGTTTGCCTTGGGTCGTGCTGTGGGAGACATCCACCATATGTGTGTAAATGCGTCCTTAACCCTGATTCGTTCGACATTTACCCATTGGGCGGGTGATGGTAACCGGGCGGGGTTCTGGCAAACGAATTGCTGGCAGAGCTTTAGCTGACCACACTCGAGAAACTTAAGCAGGGCCTTTAGGCCAAGAGTTGACATGGCAGGCTCTCCCGGAATCCAAGAGTTGCCCATCTCTATTGCGATCGACCCGTCAGGCTTGAGGAACTTCAAGAACATCGTTGCGAAACTGGCCAACCAATTCGAGTAGCTTTCGCCCTCCAGATTGCCGTACGCCTTCTTCCGGTTGAGTGGGAATGGGGGAGAAGTGAATATCAGTTGCACGCTGTCCAGATAGGCTTCAAGCAAAGGTGCCTCAAGTGCTGCCTCAGCTTTGCCCTGGACCATCATCCCGCAACTTGTCGTGTATGCCAGCTTAGATTCGTTATCTGACGTAGCCATCGCTCACTGTAGTCCCGTTTCGGATGCAGTCGGCTGAGCTGAAATATCCCACAGGTCCCAGTGGTGAGTCAATACGAACCAACCAAATTCTGTCCGCATCACCCATCCAGCCTGCATCTGATGCTTGCTCTCGAAACAGTGCTCAACGAAGTAGGCCGTGCTGCCTTTACGTTGGCTAAAGCGGTACCGTAGCGGCCCTCCGGCACCCAGCCCCGTGTAGTACACTGTCCCTCAGCCACCAGGGGACGGTTACATTCGAACCGCTCCCCGGTGTGGCTGAGAGTGTTGCGCAAAAGGAGTCCCCACCATGAAACTAGGCGTAGTCTTCCCCCAGACCGAGATAACCTCCGACCCCGCGGCCGTCAAGGAGTACGCGCAGGCCGCCGAGTCGCTCGGCTACAACCACCTGCTCGCGTTCGACCACGTGCTGGGCGCGAACGCCGCCACCCGCCCCGGCTGGAGCGGCGCCTACCGGCACACCGACCAGTTCCACGAGCCGTTCGTGCTGTTCGGCTACCTCGCAGGCGTCACCGAGCGCATCGAGCTCGTCACCGGCGTCATCATCCTGCCGCAGCGCCAGACCGCGCTGGTCGCCAAGCAGACCGCCGCGG
This sequence comes from Dehalococcoidia bacterium, assembly GCA_034422735.1. Lineage (GTDB taxonomy): Bacteria > Chloroflexota > Dehalococcoidia > Lucifugimonadales > CATOSD01 > CATOSD01. Next base: position 21,276 of record DAOUJL010000049.1, read on the forward strand.
TGGACGTGCTGAGCGGCGGACGGCTGCGGCTGGGCATCGGCGTCGGCTGGAACGCGGTGGAGTACGAGGCGCTGGGCGAGAACTTCGGCGACAGGGGTGTCCGCTCCGAGGAGCAGATCGAGCTGATGCGCCGTCTGTGGACCGAGGAGTTGGTCACGTTCGAGGGCCGCTGGCACAAGGTCACCGACGCGGGCATCAACCCGCTGCCCGTGCAGCGTCCCATACCCGTCTGGTTCGGAGGCCGCGCGCCGCAGACCATCAGCCGCATCGCGCGCATGGGGGACGGCTGGTTCCCGCTGTTCCCGCCGGACGACGAGGGCCGCGCGCTCATAGAGGACATGCGCGAGCAGACGAGCGCGGCGGGGCGCGACCCCGACTCCATCGGCATCGAGAGCTGGGTGTCGATAGGCCGCGGCTCCCCCGACGATTGGGCGGCTGCGGTCGAGAGCTGGCGGGAGCTCGGCGCGACGCACATCTCGGTCAACACCATGAACGCCGGGCTGTCCACCCCCGCCGAGCACGTCGACGCCATACGGCGGTTCAGGGAAGTGGTAGGCGGCGCGTAGCGGGCGCCCTACGGCGCCCACAGCTCCGAATCGGGGTAGTAGTCGCTCCACCCGAACCAGAATGAGTTGAACGACGGGTAGTCGTCCAGCCGCGCGCCCTCCAGTTCGCCCGCAACGGCCACGCCGGTCAGCTTGCTCCAGGTCGAGCCGGTCTCGGCGTCCACCATCTCGTCCGGGGCGTCGCCCTGCTCGAACGTGAGCACGCGGTCGTCCACCCGCCGGCCGAACGCGCCCACCGAGCGGCTGGCGTCGTCTCGCACCACCACGATCTCCGCGCCCTCGAACACGTCGTTCACCACCTGGGCGCTGTCCAGGTCGGCGTGGGCGTAGGCCCGCTGCGAGCTGTCGCCTACCAGGCCCAGCACCAGCTCCTTGATGGACAGCCGCTCGTCGCTGTTCGCCTCCGGAATGATCCCGGTCCTGCCGCTGATGTAGTAGCTCGCGTAAGGATCGTGGGGCCTGCTTCCCGTGTCCAGCGCCAGCGTGTCCGGGTGCTCCGCCTTCCAGTCGCCCCAGGTGGTCAGCCGCGACGGCACCAGCGTCAGCCGCTCGCCCAGCAGCGGCCCCTCGACCGCGTCGCCCAGGAACTGGCTCCACAGCGTCTCGGTCTCCCTGTCGTACATGACCAGCGCGTTCATGATGAGCTTGCCGGACACCCCGAACGTCAGCGTCTCCGCCTTCACCGTGCGGGCATACACTATGCCCGTGAAGCAGAGCGGTCACCACGTCACCGCGACCGGCTCACCTCCCACCGTGTCGTTGACGATTTCGTGGCCGCTCAGGAACGCGGTGGAGTAGGCCCGGTGGTCGTCCCCGACCGACAGCCCGATGATGAGGTGGCCGTCGCTCATCAGTTCGGACGCCTGCTCGACGTCCAGGAATTCGGGGTTGTCGATGGACGGTATGGCGTCGAACGGCAGCACGGTGCGAATCTCAAGCTCGCCGGCGTCCGGCTGGGCCGTGGGCGTCGGGGCCGCGCGCGTCGTGGTCGGCTCAGCGCCGCCGCTCGGCTTGGTCGGCTCCTGGGCAGGACCGAGGCGCGTGGGGGGCAGGTCCCCGTTCGCCGGCGCCGCGGCGCCCGGGGCCACGCTCGCGCCGGCGGGCGTCGCCCCGGGCGTGCCGGTGTCGGTCGAACACGCCGCAAGCAGCGCCAGCGCGAAACCCGCTAGCAGCACCAACGCCGTGTCCCGGGCGATCACTGCCACCGCTCCCGCAGGTACTCGCCGATGGCCTCGATAGCCTGCTGGCCCTCGGGCAGCATCGCGGCGAACAGTTGCCACACGTGCACCATCTCCTCCCATACCTGGAGCGTAGCGTCGACGCCCGCGCCTCGCGCCCGTTCCTCTATACGGATGGAGTCGTCGTACAGCGTCTCGGACGTGCCCACCTGTATCAGCAGCGGCGGCAGACCCCGCAGGTCGGCGTGGAGGGGCGCGGCCAGCGGCGTCCTTGCGTCCGCGCCCGCCAGGTACATCGCGGCCGCCTCGAGCAGGCCCTCGCGGCTCACCATGGGATCGAGCTTGGCTCGCGTCGTCATCGACTCGCCCTTCATCTCCAGGTCGACCCACGGCGATATGCACACGCCCGCGGCGGGCAACGGGTCTCCGGCGTCGCGCAGCGCCGCCAGCGTGGCCAGCGCCAGGCCGCCGCCCGCCGAGTCGCCCGCGATCGCCGTTCGCGCGGGGTCGAGGCCTTGGGCGAGCAGCCAGCGGTACGCCGCCGTCGCGTCTTCCACCGCGGCCGGATAGGGGTTCTCGGGCGCGAGCCGGTAGTCCGCCACGAGCACCCGCGCGCCGGCGGCCGCCGAAAGACGCCCCGCAAGCCCGCGGTGGCTTGTGGGGGAACCGGCGCTGTAGGCCCCGCCGTGCAGATACAGCACCGCGCGGTCCGCGCTCGCGCAGCCGGCCGAGACCCACTCGGCAGGCACGCCGCCGGCATCCACCGGCTCGGCGGTCGCCCCCGATGTCTCGCCCAGCCAGCCGAAGAACGCTTCGGTACCCGCGCGCCGTTCGGCAAGGCTCTGGACCGCCCGGGCGCGGGACTGCCGGAAGTTTTCCAGCATGTGGAGCACCTCGTTCAACTGAGGGGATGGCATGTATTCACCTCGCCGTCGCATATGCGCCGCTGGTATCAATCTTACACCAAGCGCCGACCGAACAACCGCCGATTCCGCGCCCGTATCATCCCGCAAAGTGAGACTCTTGCCCATTCTCAATCGCCGGCCCTAACGCTTGACATCCACTCCATTCGTTGTTAACGTTCCCGCAATCGTCTTCTGGTCGACGGGGGAAGGCCGTTTGGCCGCGTCCCGGCGGCGCCCGCGAGAGGCGGCGTGGGGTGGGTCCCCGTCCTAAAACCGTAACTGGGTAGGAGGACCAATTGAAGAGAGCACCATCGAAACTCGCACTTTTCGCGATCATCGCGTCGTTAGCCGCCTTTGCGCTGGCTGCGGTCGCCTGTAGCTCCGCGGAGCCGGAGGCGCCTCCCACGGCGACGCCTGTCGACGTGTCGGGCATAATCCAGCAGGTGATGGAGTCCCAGCAGCCCGGAGTATCCACTGAAGACGTCACAGCCGCGATCCAGGCGGCTTTGGCTCAGCAGCAGGGCCTCACCTCCTCGGACGTGGCCAACGAGATAGCCAAGGCGCTGAGCGCCCAGCCCGGCGTAACATCCGATGAGGTGGCCTCGGCCATCGCATCCGCGCTGGACGCGCGGCCTGGCGTTACCACCCAGGACGTCGCCAACGAGATAGCCGCGGCGCTCAGCGCCCAGCCCGGCGTTACCGAGGACCAGGTTGCTGAGGCTATTGCGGCGGCGCTGGCCGAGCGCCCGGGGCTGACGGAAGCGAAGGTCTCCGAGATCGTCGCGATGGCGATGGAAGAGCAGCAGAGCCAGATCATCGCCGCCGTTACCGAGTCGCTGGACGTTCGCCTCGACGCCCCGGTCGCGATGGCCACGGGCGACCCCGTGCACGGCGGCACGCTCGTCACGATTGAGGCGGGCAACCTCCAGGCCATCGACTTCCACCGCGTGCGCAGCATCGGCACCATGCAGTGGTTTGCCAACATCCACCTGAACCTGCTCGAGGTCGACACGCAGACCCGCGACAGGGTGATAGGCGACGCGGCCGAGTCTTGGGAAGTCAGCGAGGACGGCACCCAGTGGACGTTCAACATCCGCGAGGGCCTGACCACCCACAAGGGCAACACCTTCGATTCTGAGGACGTTCGCTACAACATCTGGCGCTGGCTGAACCAGCCCAACGACGTGGGCATGCTCCGCTCCGGCTGCGTCCGCAATACCACCATCGACGTGTCCGCGCCCGACGCGCAGACCGTCATCATGACCACCGGGACTGAAGACGGACCGGCTCCGGCCGCGTCCTTCCTGAACTGCATCAGCCAGGCCTACCTGCTGCTCCAGCCCAAGGGCATCATGACCCCCGTGGACGAGCCGGGAGCGCAGCGAGACCTGGACGTGGAGGAAGTGGACGGCATAGGCCCCTTCATCTTCGATGAGTACGTGCCTGACAACATCATCAAGTCCTCCAGGTTCGATGACTACTACGAGAAGGACCCCGACCTGCCCTACCTGGACAATTACCACTTCGCCATAATCACGGATGCGGCTTCGAGAATCGCGGCGTTCCGGACCCAGCGGGCGGACTTCTTCCCCACGTTCACCACGCCCCGCAAGCCGGAGGCCGACCAGCTCAAGGACCAGTACGGCGACGCGATAACTTACGTTCGCGTTCTCGCGCCCGGTAAGCGCGGCCTGCAGATAAACAACACCAAGCCTCCGTTCGACAACCCTAAGATTCGCCATGCCATGCACCTGGCCATAGACCGCCACGCGGTCAATGCGCTCCACCACGACGGCGTGGGCTTCCTGGCAGCGACGTACCTGGGTCTGTGGGACTGGATATACTCGTTCGACGACTACTACACCTGGCCCGGATTCCGCTCCTACCCCGAAGGCCGATTTGAAGAGGACCTCGCAGAGTCCAAGCGCATCCTGGAGGCTGAAGGCTACAGCGAGGCGAACCCTCTGAAGGTCTCCATCATGGCGGGGACAACCGAGGCCGACGAAATTACGATAGCGGACGGTCTGGACGACTCCTGGATCGAGGTCAGCTTCGACCGGGTGACCGGGCCCGAAAACCGCGCCAGGACGCTCAGCACGGAGTACGACACCTACTTCGAGAGCAAGGGCACCGAGTTCAACGACCCTGACGCCTACAACGGCCTGCTCTACATTCCCACCGCGGGCATAAACTTCACTAAGTGGCAGGACGCCCGCTGGCTGGAGCTGAACGAGCTCCAGAAGATCGAGCTCGACCAGGCCAAGCGCGGCGAATACCTGCGCGAGATGGCAGACATCATCTTCAACGAGCAGATCTTCGTCGGCGTCATCAGGCCTCGCCTCAACCAGATCAACTGGAGCTACATGGTCGGCTACGTGCACCCCAAGTTCAGCCACCAGGCCACCTACCGCTGGGACCACGTCTGGTTGAACACGGACGCCGGCGCGCCTAGCCGCTAACCGGCGGCCTCTGAGGAAATAAGCAACCAATAATCCAGCCGCCCGCCGCATCCTGGCGGGCGGCTGCCGCACTTTCTCAGCACCATGCAGCAATACATACTGAGACGCCTCTTTCTCTTCATACCTACGCTAGTCCTGGTAAGCGTGTTGATCTTCACGATGCTCAGGATAGTTCCGGGCGACCCTGTGCTGCTCATTCTCGCCGGGCCCGATGGCGAGGGTGCGTTCACTCGTGAAGAGTACGAGACGATGAAGGAGCGGCTCGGCTTCAACGACCCTCTGTACGTCCAGTACTTCAGATGGTCGTACGGCATGGTCACGCTGGACTGGGGTCGTTCGCTCGAGACCAACGAGAGGGTTACGGACATCTTCAAGCGGCGCTATCCGGTAACTCTCCAACTGGCGCTGCTGTCCTTCCTCGTGATCTCCACCATAGGCATACCCATAGGCGTGCTTGCGGCCGTCAAACAGGACACGTGGGTGGACTACGTCTTCAGGGGCTTCGCCATACTCGGCCTCGCCATGCCCACTTTCTGGCTGGCGCTGCTGATCCTGCTCGCCCTCTCGCTATGGTTCAATTGGATACCTCCGCTCGAGTTCGTGAACCTCTGGGAGGACCCCAGGACCTCCATCACGCAGCTCATATTTCCCGCTATTGCACTGGGACTGAGCGCCCAGGGCACCACGATGCGCATGACGCGCTCGCAGCTCCTGGAGGTGATGCGCGAGGACTACGTGCGCACCGCGAGAGCGAAGGGACTCGCGGAGAGGCTGGTCATCTTCCGCCACGCGATCCGCAACTCGGTGCTGCCGGTGCTGACTATTCTCGGCCTGCTGCTTGGCGCGCTGTTGGGCGGCACCATCGTAATCGAGATAGTCTTCAATATTCCGGGGCTTGGCCGCCCGGTCATCAACGCGGTCGGCTCGCTGGACCAGCCGGTGCTCCAGGTCATCGTAGTGGCCTTCACGCTGATATTCCTGGTGCTCAACCTGCTGGTGGATATCGCCTACGCGCTGCTGGATCCTCGAATTAGGTACTCATAAGGGATGATGAGGGGGATACAATGACGACCGTCGCGGAATCACCGGGACTGGCCGAACTTCGACCCAAACGGACGTATCTCCAGAATTTCGCGCGCTTCCTCCGGGAGAAGCCGCTCGGTACGCTTGGCCTCGGAATCATGCTGGCGTTCGTCATCATGGCCCTGTTGTCTCCCTACTTCGTGCCCAAGGACATCCTGGAAACCAACCCAAGAACCATCCTGCAGAGCCCCAGCGCGGAAGCCTGGTTCGGCACCGACCAGTTCGGCCGCGACCTGTTCAGCCGCACCCTCTACGGCTCCCGCATATCGATGATGGTGGGATTCGCCGTGCTGTTCATGGGCACAACGCTCGGCGCCATACTCGCCATCATCACCACCTACATAGGCGGCAAGGTGGACCTGCTGACCCAGAGAGTCGTGGATGCCATGATGGCCATTCCCACGCTCGTCCTGGCGCTGACGATAATGTCGGTGCTCGGCGCGTCCTTGTTCAATCTCGTCCTGGCGATCTCGGTAGCTACTTTACCTAACGCGCTGCGCACCGTCAGGTCCGTCGTCCTGTCCATCAAGGCCACGCAGTACGTGGACAGCGCGCGCGCCACCGGCTGCACCAGCCTCCGCATAATGGCCTACCACGTCGCGCCCAACTGCATGGCGCCTTACCTCGTCATCGCCTCCGTCGCGCTGGGAGGGGCCATCCTGTCCGAGGCCAGCCTCAGCTTCCTGGGGGCGGGCGCGCCCGAGCAGACCGTTACGTGGGGTTCCCTGCTCAGCCGTGACAAGCTACAGTACTTCGCCCTCGCGCCGTGGATGGCCATTTTCCCCGGCCTCTTCCTCACCGCCCTCGTGTTCGGCATCAACGTGTTCGGCGACGCACTCCGCGACGTCCTCGACCCCAGGCTGCGCGGCTCGCGCTAGGACCTTGCCGCGCACATGATCGTCGAAGAGCACAGAGACACGGCGCGCAAGTTTTTGGCCGACGCCGAACGCGAATTCGCCGCCGGCGAAAACCTGCAAGCATCCGAGAAGATGTGGGGCGCGGCGGCCCACGCCATCATGGCTGTGGCGCAGCAGCGCGGCTGGTCGTTCGGCAGGCACAGCGCGTTGTTGGAAGCCGCCCGTCGCATCGCGAACGAATTGGACGACAGCGATCTGCTTGCGGGCGTGCAGACAGCGCAACTGTTCCATATCAACTTCTACCAAGACAACATTGAGATGGAACACCTGGTTCCCTACGCTGAGATCGTGCGCCTGTTCGTTTACAAGATGCTGGCGCTGGTAGAATAGACCGCATGGAGGTCAACTGATTTGAGCGAAACCGAAGGGCTGCTTTCCGGCTACAAAGTGCTGGACCTGAGTTCCGGCGTCGCGGGCCCCTACGCTACCCGGCTCATGGCCTCCATGGGCGCCGACGTGATCAAGGTCGAACCGCCCGAAGGCGAGCAATCCAGGCGCGAGGGGCCTTTCCCGGATGACGAGCCGCACCCCGAGCGCAGCGCCCTGTTCCTCTACCTCAACGTCGCCAAGAGGGGCGTAACTCTCAACCTCGACACCCCCACCGGCCGCGCGATGCTGCTGCGGCTGGCGTCGTGGGCCGACGTGCTGGTTGAAAGCTACCAGCCGTCTCGCGCCGCCGAACTCGGCGTCACATTCGAGGCGCTCCACGAGGTCAACCCGGCCCTGATAATGACGTCAGTCACCGACTTCGGCCAGACCGGCCCGTACAAAGACCACGCCGCAAAGTCGCTGAACCACTACGCCTACGGCGGCCTCATGTACATTACGGGCCGGCCGGAGAAAGAGCCCCTGCAGATGGGGCCGCGCGTGCCGGAGTACGGCGCCGGACAGAACGCCTTCGTCGCCACGCTGACGGCATTGTGGCACCGCGAGTCCACCGGCGAAGGTCAGCACGTCGACATCTCCATGGCCGAGTACAGCGCGTCCATCCTCGAAAACGCCCTCACCATGTACAGCTACACCCGCCACAAGGTCACCCGAATGGGCCACCGCGGCTACGGGCGCGCCGCCTGGGGCATGTACCCCTGCAAGGACGGCTACGTCGGCGTGATTGCGGGCCCCGCCCACCGCTGGCCCGCCATGGCCGAGCTCATGGATGAACCACGCCTCAACGACGAGCGCTTCTCCACGGCCCGCGGGCGCCAGGTGTACGCCGACGAGCTGGAGGCGCTCATGGAGCCCTGGCTCATGCGCAACAACAAGCGCGAGATATTCGAGAAGGCGCAGAACATGGGCATCGCCTTCGCATACGTCGCCAGTCCCGGCGAGATATACTCCTGGGAACACCTGCGCGACCGCAACTACTTCGTCGAGATAGACCACCCCGAGGCCGGGACTCTGGACTACGCCGGCCCCCCGTTCCAGCCGGAGGGCGTGCCGTTCGACTGGACGCCCGCTCCGCTGCTGGGCGAGCACAACGCCGAGGTGTACGGCGAGACCCTGGACCTGTCGCCGAAAGAGATCGTAACCCTGCGCGCCTCCGGCATCATTTAGTCCCTCTAACGAAAACCACAAAGGAACCGCGAACATGGCTCAAGCCCTCGAAGGCATAAGAATACTCGACCTCTCCCGGATATGGGCCGGCCCCTACGCCACCAAGCTGATGGCCGACATGGGCGCCGACATAATCAAGATCGAGTCCGTAGACAGGATGGACACCACCAGGGGCGGCATCAACCCGCCCTCCGGCTCCGGCAACTACCCGGAGGCCGAGCCGGGCGAAGACCCCTGGAACCGCAACGGCTGGTTCAACTCGCTGCACCTCAGCAAGTACGGCGTCACAATCAACCTGGCCAAGGAAAGCGGCAAGGACCTGTTCTCCCACCTCGTCACCATCAGCGACGCCGTCATCGAGAACTACCGGCTGGGCGTTCTCGCGCGGCTGGGCTTCGACTACGAAAAGCTCCGGTCGCTGCGGCCCGACATCGTGCTCATCTCCATGCCGGCGTTCGGCAACAAGGGCCGCTGGAAGGGCTTCGTGCAGTACGGCATAGGCCAGGAGCAGCTCTCCGGCATGGCCGACATGACCGGCTACCTGGACGAGGACGGCCCGATGAAGTCGGGCATAAACCACGGCGATCCAATCACCGGCTCGCACGCCACCGGCGCCATGCTCGCGTCGCTCCTCTACCGCCGGCGCACCGGCCGCGGCGTGTACGTGGACCTGTCCCAACTCGACTCGTCCGTCTCGCTCATCGGCGACGCCATCCTGGGCTACCAGATGAACAACCGCAACCCGGACCGCCGGGGCAACCGCCATCCCTACATGGCGCCCCACGGCATATACAGGTGCCGCGGCGAGGAAGAGGAGTGGGTAGCCATAGCCGTCGCCTCCGACGCCGAATGGCAGCGTCTGTGCGCCGCTATCGACAAGCCCGGCCTCGCGGACGATGAGCGCTTCGCCGACGTACTGTCCCGCTGGCGCCGCCAGGACGAGCTGGACGCCGTCCTGTCGGAGTGGACGCGGGACAAAGACAGCAACGACGTGATGCAAACGCTCCAGGCCGTCGGCATTGCCGCCACGCCCGTCGAGTCCGCGGAGATGATCTTCGATGACCCGCACTACCAGGAGCGCGGCCTGATGGAGCTGGTGGACCACCCCTCGACTGGTCCGCAGTTCATGCCCGGCATTAGCTGGAAGATGTCCAAGACCCCCGGCGGCGTGCGCTGGCCGACCCCCAGGCTCGGCGAGCACAACGAGACCGTCTTCGGCGAGCTACTGGGCCTCGATGACGCCGAGTTGTCCGACCTCGAAGCCGAGGGCGTCATAGGCAAGGTGCCCACCCGCGACAACTAGTTCTCACAGTGTCATTCTGATAGTTCTCACAAAGTCACTCTGATAGCTGTCACAATGTCATTCTGAGCTTGCCGAAGAATCTAAGGCCGCCATTTGATAGGATAGATCTACTGTGACGACACAAAACGAAACGACCGTCGAGGAGTGCGTAGAACAGGCCTTGGTGTTCCTCGCCCAGTCCGAAGCCGAGTTCGAGGCGGGCGACACGCGCCAGGGCGCAGAAAAGCTGTACGGCGCGGCGTGCCAGGTAGTCATGGCCGCCGCTAAGCAGCGCGGCTGGGCTTTCCGCTCCCACCGCGACAACAAGAACACCACCACAAGGCTGGCGGACGAGTACGGCGATCTGTTCCTGTCGGCCGGGTTCTTTATTGCCGAGAGGTTTCACATCCACTTCTACCACGGCGACATGGAGGACTACGATATAGACGCGGGCCGCCCTGCCGTCAGCGCATACGTGCGTCGCATGGCCGCCCTCGTCGAGCAATACGACGCGAACGGAAGGGCCTGATACCGCCCCCGGTTGCTACATGAGGACTGACCTTTCGTGACGACACAAAACGAAACGACCGTCGAAGAGTGCGTAGAACAGGCCCTGGTATTCCTCGCCCAATCCGAAGCCGAGTTCGAGGCGGGCGACACGCGCCAGGGCGCCGAGAAGCTGTACGGCGCCGCGTGCCAGGTAGTCATGGCCGCCGCCAAGCAGCGCGGCTGGGCATTCCGCTCCCACCGGGACAACAAGAACACCGCCACAAGGCTGGCGCAAGAGTACGGTGACCTCTCCTTATCCCTGGGATTCACTGCCGCCGAGAGGTTTCACATCCACTTCTACCACGGCGACATGGAGGACTACCAAATGGAGGCTGACCGCCCCGACGTGAGCGCTTACGTGCGGCACATGGCCGCCCTCGTCGAGCAATACGACGCGAACGGAAGGGCCTGATACCGTCCCCGGTTGCTACATGAGGACTGACCTTCCATGACGACACAAAACGAAACGACCGTCGAGGAGTGCGTAGAACAGGCCTTGGTGTTCCTCGCCCAGTCCGAAGCCGAGTTCGAGGCGGGCGACACACGCCAGGGCGCAGAAAAGCTGTACGGCGCGGCGTGCCAGGTAGTCATGGCCGCCGCTAAGCAGCGCGGCTGGGCATTCCGCTCCCACCGGGACAACAAGAACACAGCGATCAGGCTTGCGGACGAGTACGGTGATCTGTTCCTGGCGGCCGGGTTCTCTATTGCCGAGAGGTTTCACGTACACTTCTACCATGGCGACATGGAGGACTACCAGATAGACGGGGATCGCCCCCAGGTCAGTGCCTACGTGCGGCGCATGGCCGCCCTCGTCGAGCAATACGACGCGAACGGAAGAGAGTGATTTCCCCACCATGGTAGACAACTCCCTGTCCCCCCACGGCGGCGCTCTCGTCGACCGCGTAGCGCCGCAACCCGTGTCCGTCGCTTCCCTGCACGGCCTGAAGTCCATCGCCATACGCGACCAGATAGCCCACGAGTGCGTAGGTATCGCCTACGGCTTTTTCTCGCCGATCGAAGGCTTCATGCTGCGCGAGGACGTGGAGGCCGTCTGCGAGCGCATGACCCTCGCGAGCGGCTACGTCTGGAGCGTCCCGGTGGTCTTCGACGTGTCCCAGGCCGATGTCGACCGCCTATCGCTGCGAGAGGGCGACACACTGCTGCTGACCCACGAGGGGCAGCCGGTGGCCACGCTCGACGTCGAGCAGCTCTACTCCTTCGACAAGCAGCGCATGGCGGCGGCCGTCTACGGCACCACGGACGCCAATCACCCCGGCGTGCAGCGTACCTACGCCTACGAGGACGTGTTTGTCGGCGGCAGGATCATGCTGGTCAACCCGCCCACCATCAACTCGCCGTTCGACCGCTTCTGGCTCCCGCCCTCGGTCATGCGGCAGCGTTTCGCCGATAACGGCTGGGATCGCGTCGCCGCCCACCAGACCCGCAACGTGCCTCACGCCAGCCACGAGTGGCTGATGAAGGGCGCCTGGTTCGCCGCCAATGCCGACGCCGTGCTGGTCAACGCCGTAATCGGCGAGAAGAAGATCGGAGACTTCATCGACGAGGCGATCATCCTCGCCCACGACGTGCTCCGCGATGCGGGTTACTTCCGCCAGGACGTGCACATGGCGTCCATGCTGCTCTGGGACATGCGCTACGCCGGACCGCGCGAGGCCGTGTTCCACGCCATCGTGCGCAAGAATCTCGGCTGCACGCACCACATGTTCGGCCGCGACCACGCCGGTGTCGGCTCCTACTACGACCCCTACGCCTCGCACCGCATATTCGACGAGATTCCCCCCATCGGCATCGAGCCGGTGGTGACGCTGGAGTGGTGGAACTGCCCCGTCTGCGCGGGCATAGCCTACGAGGGTCTGTGCGGACACCAGGACAGCAAGCAGGACCTCAGCGGCACGCTCATGCGCGCCACGCTCGAGGGTGGCGTCACCCCGTCGCCGCTCATCTTCCGCGCCGAGGTGTTCGACCTGGTCATGGAGTGCGCCCAGAAGTACGGCTTCGGTTCGCCCTTCGTAACCGAGAACTACCTGAAGAACCGGCAACCCGTCCTGACATTCGGCCCTCTCCCATAACGAACAGCGTATCACTCCGCGAGGCGCGCGTCCGTACCATTTGGTGTTAGGGTATGAACAAACCGGCAGTACCCAACGATGGCATGAAGAAACCCAGACCCACTTCCAAACGGAACCATTCAGACCAGAACCAATCGTTCAACAACCCTGTCATAGAACATGGTCGATTCTAGACCGCCAGTCTCCATGAGGGCCAGGACTACGAATGAATGAAGTCTCCCACTCAACCCTCAGCTGGTTGGACGGCAGCGACCACGAACGCCGAACAGTCCTTCATCTCGTGTCCGCGTTGAACGAGCCCGGAACTCTTGACGAACTAGGAATTGGCAGCATCCGCGACACGTTCTCGGACGCGCTTTTCCCGGGCACCAGCACGATCCAGACGAGGGCACGCTACTTCCTTTTCGTCCCCTGGATCATGCAGATGGTCGAGGCGAGCTCAACGTCGAATCACGCGAATCACGCGCGCTGGCTGCAGCTGCAACTCCGCAACGCGCTTGTCAAGAGTCACCCCGCCGAACCGGGCGTGATCGGGCGGGAGGCTGGGGCCTCCCTGCAGCGATGGCCGCACGACATATACTGGCTGGGCACGTCCAGCTGGGGGATCCGCAGGTACCCGGGGTCGATTCCTTCATACTTCGAGTCGCTGAGACGTCCTACCTTCGGGGTCCGTGTCAGTCGTGCGCTCGAGGAGCCGGTGGAAGGTCGCCGGGACGAGGCGCCCGAAGTGGTGCCCGGGAACTGGGCCAATGTGCCCGGCCGGCCGGAGGATTTTCCGTGGAAGACTTCATTCACACTTTCCCAGGAGGAGGCGGAATACCTTCGGGAGCGAGTTGAACTCGCCCATCGGCAGAGCTATCTCGGCCACCTCCTGCGCCACAGCCGGGCAGGGGAGTTGAGGGCTAGCGAACTACCTTGGGACCATCCCGTGGCGGAGACCGCGCCGCCTCAGACGCGTGCATGGCTGAAGGACGCCCAGCTGTTCAGCCTCGTCCACCAGGGTGGTCTTCTCCTGTTCGACTTCATGCTCGCTGAACTGCTGGATGACGAGGCCAGTAACGACGAGTACACGGATCAGCTAGCCAGTTGGTCGGATGGCATTGCCGCACTCGGTCCCGAACTGCGTGGCTGGGATCGCGCCGCTATGTGGAGCCGACTGCACCGAGTAAACCCGAGGCTGCGTACAAGGACCAGGGAGTTCACCGACCGGTGGTTCGAGCTTGTGTCGGCGCAGGGAAGCGGTCCCATCCAGGATCGTCCAGAGGCCCGGCAGCTCGTTCGTGAGCGTGAGCGTGCGTTGAAGGGTGGGAGGGCGCGCCTTTCCTACGCCGAGGCGCGTGACAAGAGGCGTGGCTATCCCTTCGCCGGACTGCTTGAGTATCGCTGGACGCAGGTGAAGAGGATTGGCGCTGACATATTGAGTACCCTGGAGGGTAGCTGATGCTCGAGCCCGGCCGGCGACGGCTGTTTCTGGACACACTTCGCCCTCCCGACGGCTACGCTCTCAGCCGCGCGGTCGGCACGACGTTCACGCTGGATCTGATGGCTCTTCTATCGGTGCCGCTTGCGTTCACCTTTCGGGACGCTCAGGACGGCGATGGTCAGCTGTCCACTGAGCCGCTTTCGCTTCTCGAGAGCGCACGCAGGTACGCGGGCCTCATCGTCGTGTTCAGTCAGGGCGGTTACACCGGCGTGCCGCGGGCCGTCCAATCCGCGTTGGCCTTCATTGAAGGCTCCGTAGTCGCCGTCTTTCCGCCGGGCCGGAGCGAGCGTGGGGCCATTTTCCATCCCAAGGTGTGGGTGCTGCGCTACGAGCCGCGCGATGGAGCAGAAGACCGCCCTGTGAGGTACCGGCTGGTCACCCAGTCGCGTAACCTGACTTTCGACTCGTCGTGGGACGTGTCCCTCGTCCTCAACGGTGTGCTGAATGAAAGTCGCATCAACGCCTACTCGATCAATCGGCCGGTCGCCGACTTCGTGAGGCATCTCCCCTCGCTGGCCACAGGACCGGTTGCCGATTCCCACCAGGAAAGCGTCGATACGCTCTCTGACGAACTTCTCAGAGTGCAGTGGAGCCCGCCGGAGGGGCTCGAGTTGAGCCGGTTCCTGCCCTTCGGGCTGCGCCGGGCCAATCCCCCATATCCTGACCTCGACCTCCGCCGGCTGCTGGTGATCTCGCCCTTCCTGGACGGCGAGTTCCTGCGGTCGGTCACGCGAAGGAGGCGACGCTCGGTGCTTGTCAGCCGGAGGGAGTCTTTGCTGACGGTGTCGGAAGATGCCCTGAGGTCGTTCGAGAAGGTCTACGCCTTCAGGTCCGCCCTTGACCCCGAACCCGAGGACATCGACGAGTCTCTCCCGCTGCTGTCCGGCTTGCATGCCAAGGTGTTCGTGATCGATGACGGGTGGAACGCGCGGGTTGCGGTTGGGTCGGCGAACTCGACGACGGCGGCGCTCGGCAGGCAACCACGCAACGTAGAGTTCATGGTAGAACTCCAGGGAAGGAAAAGCCGCTTCGGAATTGACGCCCTGCTGAGAGGGAATCGGGATGGCGAGTCGGGCACGTTCGGCAGCTTGATCGAAGAGTTCGATGTGAGCGAGGCGGGATCCGTTGGTGAGGATGAGTCCCAAGTCCGTCTCGACCGGTTGCTCGACCTCGCCGTACAAAGCCTCGCACGGGCGGATATCGGCGGTTCGGTAGCTGACTTGGACAGCAGCGGTTACAGCATCCGGCTGGAGTTGTCCCAAGTGCCCGATCTAGGTCCGGCGGTTACGGAGGTCAGGTGCTGGCCTGCGACGCTGTCCGCCGCCCGTGGAGAGCGGCTGGAGGATGGTACCGAGTTCGAGGGGATCTCGCTATCCGAGCTGTCAGCCTTCCTGGCAATCGAGGTTCGTGCGGCCGTCGATGGTAAAACGGAGTATAGGAGGTTCGCTCGGGTCATACGTCTAACTGGGCTCCCCGAAGACCGCCTTCCCCGGCTCATCGCCGCCATGCTGCGCGACAAGCGCAGGTTCCTGCAGTTGCTCTGGCTTCTGCTGTCTCCGGACCAGGAGTTGTCCGTGGCGGATCTGGGCGGCGCGCTCTCTTCCGGCAACTCCGACGCGTCGTGGGTAGTCGCGCTTCCGGGCCTGATGGAGCGCATGCTGGAGACACTTGGCAGCGACCCGCGCAGGCTAGATGACGTGAACTCACTGATAGAGGAGCTGCGCAGTATCGAGCAGGGTACCGAGGTGCTCGGACCGGAGTTCGACGCCGTGTGGGATGCGCTCTGGACCGCGAGGAGACGTTTGAAAAATGAACGCTAGCGAGCCGGAGGCGTACACGGAGAGGGTTCTCAGCGGGCTGAAGGACTTCCAGCGACGGACGGCCGAGTACGCCTTCGGCAGGCTGTACGGTTCCGAGGACAGCACACGGCGTTTCCTGATCGCCGACGAGGTGGGACTTGGCAAGACGCTTGTCGCCGCTGGCGTCGTCGCTCAGACCATCGACCACCTGCGGGCCGAGGGCGTGCCAAGGATCGACGTCATCTACATATGTTCCAACCAGGCCATTGCCCGCCAGAACGTGGACAGGATCAAGAACCGGCTCTCCATCGAAACTCGGCCTCTCGCCCAGCGAATCACCTTGCTACCTTACCGCTTGGGCACCCTCGACCAGTCAGTGAACCTGATCGCGCTCACGCCGGGCACCTCTTTCGGGTCGGCGAGCGCCGAGGGAGTCGCCGAGGAGAGGGTCATCCTGTTTCGCATGCTCAAACAGGCCTGGGGCGACCTCGGACCGGATGCCCGCCGGGTGTTCCAGGGAGGGCTTGCCTCGGTCGCCCGATTCAGGGAGTACGAGTCATGGTTTCAATGCCGTCAAATTGATGACAGCATAGTTACGCAGTTCGAGAAGCAAGTTGGAGCACTCGGCTCTGATCTCCACACCGAGTTCGTGAGCGTGCGCGACCACCTGGCCGCTGGTACAGATCCCGACGCGTGGCGAATCAGAAGCCGGTTTGTATCCAAGCTCAGGAGGCTCTTGGCCAACTCCTGCCTAGACGCATTGGAACCGGACCTGGTGGTGCTGGACGAGTTCCAGCGCTTCAGGGAACTGCTGAACCCGAGGACGACCAGCGGCGAACTGGCGCAGCGCCTGTTCGAGTACGAGGACGAAAACACCAAGGTGCGAACACTGCTGCTTTCCGCGACCCCGTACAAAATGTACACACTGAGCCACGAAACCGACGACGACCACCACAGGGACTTTCTTCGAACTGTCGAGTTTCTGCAGGGCCCGGAGGGCTCGGTGGCCCCGCTCGAGGACTCACTTAGAGAATTCCGCTCAGCGCTGCCCCTCGTTGCGTCGGAAGACGATACCAGAACCGAGGCGCTGGCCCGGTTAGCACAACACCGTGACAGGCTCCAGAGCGAGCTTTTGCGGTTGATGTCGAGGACCGAGCGCCGAGGTAGAGCTTCAGGTGGAGATCCGATGCTGGAGATTGCCGATAACGCGGTCGACCTCCATGTCGAAGACGTGGAGGCGTACCTTGGGGCCCGCGAAGTGGCGGCCACGGTCGACGCCCCAGGAGTGATGGAGTACTGGAAGTCGACGCCGTACCTTCTGTCCTTCATGGACAACTACCAGCTATCCGATAGGCTCAGAGCGACGGTCGAGGCCGAATCTGACGGCGCGGTGGCCCGATTGGTCAGTAGTGGAAACGGTCTTCAGGTGGACCGGCAGGCGCTGGAGGAGCGGCGAGAGGTCGGTGGCGGCAATGGCCGGATGCGATCACTCCTTGGTGATCTCGAGGACGGGCATATGTACAAGCTCCTCTGGCTCCCACCGTCGCTTCCGCTGTACACCCTGGGGAACGACTTCGAGAGGGCACGCTCGTCGACCAAACGCCTCGCGTTCTCGGCGTGGACCATGGTACCTCGCGCCATCGCGGCCATGACCAGTTACGACGCAGAGCGCCGGTACGTGCCGGACCCCGAGAGGGCGCAGCGGTACGAGGCCCAGCTGCTGGGTATCGCGGTCAACTCGTACTCGCTGTTTTCGCTCCTGACCCCATCTTCAGCACTTGCCGACGCCGGCGATCCGCTCCGCTACTCGCCGTGCGATGCTCGCGGCCTTCTGGAGGCTGTGCGGGAACGACTGCGCCCCGAAGTCGAGGAGCTAAAGCGGGGCGCCCCCGTCGAGGGAGCCCCTCAGGAGATCTGGTACGCCGTCGCGCCACTCCTGCTTTCGAGGGAGTCGCCGGACTCACTCCAGTGGCTTCACGGACCTCCCACCATCGGCAGCGCAGATGAAGCCGGTGAATCGACTCAATGGCTGGAGCTCGCGGCGCGCATCTCGTCCGGTCTGTCCGATCCATCCACGCTGGGACGCCCTCCTGGGGACCTCCTGGACGTCATGGCCGCCCTGGCTACTGGTTCTCCCGCCAACGCGGCCCTGAGGGCGCTGTCCCGTATCACGTCTACTTCTCCTACCGATGATGGGCTGAAGGAGCAGGCGATGAAGGCGGCTCACGCCTTCAGATCGCTCTTTCGCACCCCGGCAGCCGAGGGGCTGTTGCGGAACGTCTACGTCCCCGGCGTTCCCGGCGCCGAGAGGCAGTACTGGCGACGGGTCCTCGCCTACGCCCTTGAGGGAGGGCTTGCCGCCGTTCTGGATGAGTACTTCCACGTCATTCGGGAGTCCATGGGCGGTGGTGGCGGCTCAGAGGCCCTGGTGGACGAGCTCTGCAAGGCCATCCAGCTCACCGCCCGGCCCCTAGCCATCTCCGCGTGGGAGTCCGCACCTGAAGGTGTAGTGCGACGGCCGCTCTCGATGCGCCAGCACTTCGCTCGGCGCTATGTCAGCGACCGGGGGAATGCTGCTGATCAGCAGGCGGGCCTGCACCTCGACGACGTTCGTACCTCGTTCAACTCGCCATTCTGGCCGTTCGTGCTCGGTACGACCTCAATCGGGCAGGAGGGGCTGGACTTCCACTGGTACTGCCACGCAGTCGTCCACTGGAATCTCCCACCCAATCCGGTCGACCTCGAACAGCGCGAAGGGCGTGTGCACCGCTACCACGGACATGCCATCAGGAAGAACGTCGCCCAGAGGGTCGGGGCACCGGCAATCGAGCAGGCTCGAGAAGCGCTCGCACGCAGTCAACGTCTCAGCCCGTGGGAGTTGGCATACCGCCTCGCGGACGAAGAGTACGAGAGCGACGGCGGACTTGTTCCGCACTGGGTGTTCACGGAGGGTAGCGCCCGCATCCAGCGTCACTCACCGGTCCTTCCGATGTCGCGGGACGAGGAGCGCGTGGACGTACTTCGAAGGTCGCTTGCGGTCTATCGTATGGTGTTCGGACAGCCGCGCCAGGACGACCTCATGGAGTTCATCCTGCGGGAGGTCCCCGACGAACGAACGGAGAGCCTAGCCTCAGCGCTGACGGTGGACTTGAGCCCTCCCGTGTGAACCCGGCCCGAAGCGCAGGTGTTGAGACACCTGCAAACCCCACAGTCAAATGGAACCCCCGCGCCGCTCTCCTTGCTCAACCGCGCCCTTGGCATTAGAATGGACTCGACACTTGCACGCGTCGGGGTGTGGCCCAGTCGGTAGGGCGCTACGTTCGGGACGTAGAGGTCGCGAGTTCAAGTCTCGCCACCCCGACCATTCACTTCCCCATCGAAACGTCGAAATCCGCCGCCCCCAGTGGCGGCTTCATTCCCAATACATAACCGCCGAGGAGGTCAGGCCATGAGGGTTGGCGTAGTAGGCGCGGGCATCTTCGGCATGGGCGCCGCCCTGGAACTGCGGAGCCGCGGCCACGACGTTACCCTCTTCGAGCAGGGCGCAATTCCCTTCGAAAACGCAAGCTCCACCGACGTCGCCAAGGCCATCCGCCGCGTAAACTACGCGCCGCATCACCCATACGTCGAGCTGGTCGAGCGCTCCGGCCGCAAGTGGGCCGAGTGGCAGCAGCGGCTCGGCGGCTCCTTCTATTTCCCCATCGGCCAGATTTCCATCTACTCCGAGTCCGAGCTGGCTGGCGGCGGCGATGCCCTCACGAGCATCGAGCACCTCGAGGCCACCCGTAAGGAATTCCGCACACTCACTCGCGAGCAGGTCGCCGCGCGTTATCCCCAGTTCGCGTTCGACGACTCCGACGAGCGCTTCATCTTCGATTCCTGGGCAGGCTACCTGGCCAGCGGCCAGGCCCTGACCGATCTGGCCGGGCACGCCGGTGACGAAGGCGTGGTGCTGAGGGAACACTCGCGCGTCCTCGGCCTGAACGAGACCGCCTCCGGCGTCGAGATCGCCACGCAGCGCGAAAGCGCTACGTTCGACAGGGCTGTCGTCGCCGCCGGACCCTGGGTCGGCAGGCTGCTGCCCTCCGTCGGCGAGTCCATGCTCATAAGCCGCCAGCAGATGGCATTCTACCGGCCCGTAGACCCCACGCCGTTTCGCGCCGACGCGTTCCCCGGCTGGTCGTGGCATCCCAAAACCCAGGGCTGGTACGGATTCCCTCTGCTCGCCGACGGCACCGTCAAGGTCGCCAACGACATGGTGGGCGACGAAGTGGACAGCGACGTCGAGCGCACCAACACCGACACCTTCCTGGAGGAAGTTCAGGACTTCGTTGCGATGCGTTTCCCCGAACTCGCTAAGGGCGAGTTCCTCGGCGGTCGCTCGTGCCTCTACACCAACACGCCCGACGGCCACTTCGTGGTGGACTGGGCGCCCGGCCTGAACAGGACCGTCGTCGCGGGCGGCGGCAGCGGCCACGGCTTCAAGTTCGGTGGCTCCATCGGCGAGGTCATAGCCGACGCCCTCGAGGACAGGGCCAACCCGCTTGGCGACCTGTTCCGTATCGGCGAACGCCTGCACAGCGAAGGCGTCAGCCGCAGGGGCAGAATGTAATGGCGGCGCAAGCAGACCCGGCAGCGCGGGACCTCTACGCCAGCTCCATCGTCATCGACGCGCTGAACGTCAGCAACTGGGACAGCCCCGCCGTCTACGACAGCCTCAGCGCCGGCGGCGTAACCGCCATCAACGCCACCATCGCCACCTGGGACAACTTCCTGGAGACGCTCAACCACGTCACGCGCTGGATGCGGCGCTTCCGCGACAACCCAGATGTCCTGTCGCAGGTCATGACCGCCGAGGACATACGCCGTGCCAAGCGCGACGGCAAGGTGGGCGTCATCCTGGGCTTCCAGAACGCCTCGCCGATAGAGAACGACCTGGACCGCCTGGCTCTCTTCCACGCGCTGGGCGTCCGCATCATCCAGGTCACCTACCACGAGGCCAATCTGCTCGGCAGTGGCTGTTACGAGCGGTACGACTACGGGCTGACTCACTTCGGCGTGGACGCGGTCAAGGAGATGAACAGGCTGGGCATTCTCATGGACCTGTCCCATGTCGGCGTCCGCACCACCATGGAGACCATCGAGCTTTCCGAGCAGCCCGTGGCCGTAACCCACGCCAACGCCAAGTCCTACCACGACATGCCCCGCAACAAGGAGCTCGACGCGATAAAGCTGCTGGCCGAAAAGGGCGGCGTGATAGGCGCCACCTGCATCACCAGCATGTTGCGCACCGGCTTCGATTCCACCATCGAAGACTACATCGACGCCATCGACCACCTGGTCGAGCAGGTCGGCATAGACCACGTGGGCATAGGCACCGACTACACCCAGGACCAGTCCGAGGCGTGGTGGAAGTACATCAGCGCCCAGCAGGGCACCAGCTTCCCGCTCAAAGCCATCGCCGACGCTCCACCCATCGACTACGCCACCGTCAACTACTACCCCGCCGACCTCGACACGCCCGACAAGCTGCCCAACCTCGTTCGCCCGCTGCTAAATCGCGGCTACACCCCCGACGACGTCTCCAAGCTCCTCGGCGGCAACTGGCTCCGCCTCTTCCAGCAAGTCTGGCGCGGGTAGCCTCGCGCTTTGACGCCGCCCAACCCCCGTTTGTATAATCGCCGTAACGATTCCGATTTCCAGTTTCCAGGAGCGTGCAGTCACGCATGGTCGACACTCACTCCACCCAGGCCACACCGCACGCCGCTAGTGCGGACGCCGACAGGCTGGATACCAACGAGCTTGTCGAGGTCTACCGCGACATGACGCTGGGCCGCGCCCTCGACGAGCGCATCTGGATGCTCAACCGTCAGGGCAAGGCCGCCATCGTCGCGTCCATGCAGGGCCACGAGGCGGCCCAACTCGCCAGCGTCCGCGCGCTGCGCAAGGACTCGGACCTGTTCTACGTCTACTACCGCGACCTGGCCGTCATGCTCAGCCTGGGTCTGTCCCCGTCCGAGGTCATGCTCGGCTTTCTCGCCAAGGAGGGCGAGCCGCTCAGCGGCGCGCGCCAGTTCCCCGGCCACGGCGCCGACCCCGCGCGCCGCGTGTACAACCTCTCCAACGTAGTGGGCACCTCCATCCCCCAGGCCGTCGGCGCCGCGCTCGCCTGCAAGATGCGCGGTGAGGACACCGTCGTCATCTCCTATTTCGGCGACGGCGCGTCCAGCCAGGGCGACTGCCACGAGGCCATGAACTTCGCCGCCGTGCACAAGCTGCCGGTCATCTTCTTCTGCGAAAACAACAAGTACGCCATCTCCGTGCCCCTCGACAAACAGATGGCCGTCGATAGCGTCGCCAGCCGCGCGTCCGGCTACGGTATGCCCGGCGTCGAGGTGGACGGCTGCGACACCAACGCCGTGTTCGAGGCCACCGCGCAGGCGGCGCAAAGGGCCCGCGCCGGCCAGGGGCCTACCCTCATCGAGGCCCATGTCGAACGCTACCTGCCGCACACCAGCGACGACGACGACACCCGCTACAGGGAGCGCGCCGAAATCGACGAGGCCCGCAAGCGCGACCCCCTGAGGATTCTGCGCGAGCAGCTCTTCGAATTGGGCGCGCTCACCGACGAGTTGGACGCCCAGTTCGCCGCCGACGCCCGCCGCATCGTCAACGAGGCCACGGAGTACGTCGAGGCCGCGTCGTACCCGGCGGCTGACGATTTTCACGAGCACGTGTACGCGGAGGCCGCGCCATGACACAACAGACCGTCATCGAGGCCGTCCGCGACGCCATGCGCGAGGAGATGCGGCGCGACGAGCGTGTCTTCATCATGGGCGAGGACATCGGCCGGCGCGGCGGCGTCTTCCTCGCCAGCGACGGCTTCGTGGACGAGTTCGGCGAGCACCGCGTCATCGACACGCCGCTTGCCGAGTCCTCCATCGCCGGAATAGCCCTCGGCGCCGCCATCAGCGGCATGAGGCCGATAGCCGAGATCGAGTTCGCGGACTTCATCTGGCCAGCTATCAACCAGCTCGTGGGTGAAGCTTCGAAAGTGCGCTACGGCACCTACGGCAAGCTGGGCGCCCCCATGGTGGTGCGCGCGCCCTACGGCGGCGGCGTGCGCGGCGCGCTGTACCACTCCCAGAGCGTCGAGGTCGTGTTCGCGCACACCCCCGGCCTGAAGGTGGTCACCCCCGCCACGCCCTACGACGCCAAGGGCCTGCTCAAGAGCGCCATTCGCGACGACGACCCCGTGATCTTCCTGGAGCACAAGCGCACCTACCGCCTGGTGCGCGGCGAGGTGCCCGACGAGGAGTACACCCTCCCTATAGGCCGGGCGGACGTCAAGCGCGCGGGCGACGACGTGAGTGTCATCACCTACGGCCTCATGCTGCACCACTGCCTGGAGGCCGCCGAGGCGCTCGCCGCGGAGGGCGTAAGCGTGGAAGTGGTGGACCTGCGATCCCTGCGCCCGCTCGACGCCGAAACGGTGCTCGCCTCTGTCAGGAAGACCGGCAAAGCGCTGATAGTCCACGAAGACACCAAGATGGTGGGCATTGGCGGCGAGGTCGCGGCGATCATATCCGAGGAGGCGTTCGAGCACCTCGACGCCCCGGTCCGGCGGCTCGCGGGACCCGAGGTCCCCGCCATGCCATTCGCTCCCCCGCTCGAGGCCGAGTTTATGCTCGACACCGACAAGATAGCCGCCGCCATCCGCGCCCTGTCGGCCTACTAGGCGCTCCACATAAGTCCCTTCCCCCTCGACTGGGGAAGGCCAGACTTCATAATGATCCCTTCCCCCTTGATGGGGGAAGGTTAGGATGGGGGTGAGAGTGAGAATCGAACTGCCCCAGGTCGGTGAGTCCGTCACCGAAGGCGTCATCGGCAAGTGGCTGAAGAGCGTCGGCGACCCCGTGGAAAAGTACGACCCCCTCGTGGAAGTCGTCACCGACAAAGTCAACATGGAGATGCCCTCCCCCGTGTCCGGCGTGCTAACGCACATCCTGGCGCAGGAGGGCGAGACCGTGCCCATGGGCGCCCCCATCGCCGAGATCGAGATTGAGGACGAGCTCCCGGCACAACCCGAGCCCTCCGCCCCAGCCGCGCCGGAACCCGCGCCAGCCGGCACCACCGGCGTCCTGCTCAAGGACGTAGCCCCCGTCGGACCCACAGGCTCCGGCGGAGTACCGAGCGCACCCGAGTCCCAGCCCGCGGTGTCAGCCCGTCAAGAAATCCCTTCCCCCTCGAGGGGGAAGGTTAGGATGGGGGTGAGCGCGTCCGGTGACAAGGAACAAGGCAAGCGCCGTCGCTACTCGCCCGTGGTGATGCGACTTGCCGAACAGCACAGCCTCGACCTCTCGCTGCTGGACGGCACCGGCATAGGCGGCCGCGTCACCAAGAAGGACGTTCTCCGCCACCTCGAAGCCGCGCCCGCCGCGGTGACCGAGCCGGCCGCCGCCGTCGAGCCTGCCGTGCCCGCGCCCGCTCCAGAGCCGCAGGCCGACGAATCGCGCCTGCCGCTCACGCCCATCCGCCGCCTGATCGCCGCCAACATGACCCGCAGCGCGACCGAGACTCCCCAGGCCTGGAGCATCACCGAGGTGGACGTGTCCGGCCTCGTGGCCCGCCGCGAGGCGCTCAAGGACGGCTTCCGCGAGCGGGAGGGCGTCAATCTAACCTACCTTCCCTTCGTACTCAAGGCCGTCGCCGAGGCGCTCAAGGAGAACCCGCTCGTCAACTCCTCCTGGGGCGAGGACGCCATCATCCTCAAGCGGCGCGTCAACATCGGCATCGCGGTCGCCGCCCCCGCCGGCCTGATAGTGCCCGTCCTGCACGACGCCGACGCCCTGAGCGTATCCGGCCTCGCGCGTCGCCTCGACGACCTCACCCGCCGCGCCCGCGCCGGCGAGCTGACCCTCGACGAGGTGCAGGGCGGCACCTTCACCCTCAACAACACCGGCGCGCTCGGCTCCGTCGCGTCCCAGCCCATCATCAACCACCCCCAGGCCGCAATCCTCACCACCGAGGCCATAGTCAAGCGCCCCGTGGTGGTCGGTGACGGCATAGCCATACGCTCGATGATGAACATCTGCTTCACATTCGACCACCGCATCATGGACGGCGCCGAGGCCTCCGCCTTCACCAACGCCGTCAAGCACCGCCTCGAAGCCATAGGCCCCCAAACCGGCGTATACTGAAGTGAACTGACGGCCATTGTGAGGCAAGCAATGAGGGAAAGAGCGGAGTATGACGAACTGGTGTGGTTGTTGACGTTGAAGTACGTCGAAGACCCTGACAAATTCCGTGCACATCTACCCGGCGTGGCCGATGCGCTAGATTGCATATCCTCTCCTTACCCAACTAGGCCTGTAGTCACCCTTTCGGAACAGGAACGGGCCTTTCACGAGGGCGCTCTCAAGAGAGTCATGGAGGGCTATCGGGAAGGCGTCATGCCCGCCAGTCGGGCTGTCAGGGCGCTTGAGCACTTCGCGCCTCTTGCGCAAGACGTCAGATGGGTTAAGCTACCGTACCACGATGTGCGAGTCGCGCTCTTGAAGTCAGCCATCGGAAGAGCACCATGCGCCTTTGAGCGAAAGGAAACCGTCGCTATCGACGGCAGAGATTCATCCGGCAAAGTCATCAACAGCGTACCGCTGCTGAGAGGGGTCAACCTGGAACTAGACGCGCACTGGCGTTTGCTGTCCATTAAGGTGTCGCCTCATGTATTCAGAGAGAGGCGCAAGATCATGGATCTCTTCGGCATGTCGCACGAATCGAAGGTTGACGTGAGGGAACGGCGCGACGACTATCTGGCGGACATCGATCCTCATGGTCGAGACTGACAAGATTGTAGTCGACACCTCAGCCTTCTTCGCGTTGCATGTCGACGATGACATCTTTCACCGGCGTGCTGTGGCATTCTACCGAAGTGCTTTGGAAAGCGAGCTGGACTTGTGGACTACCTCATACGTACTCTCGGAAACCATAGCACTGCTCCAACGCCGTCGCGGTTTTGCAAGCGCCCGAGATTTTGCCGAAAGCACAGAAGGAAGAGTGAGGGTCTACTGGGTCGATGCCGACGTTCACCAAACCGCCTGGCGCCGCTTCGCCGAGAGCCGTGGCACCGGACTGAACCTCGTGGACTGGACGGTCGCGGTGGTGGCTGAGACCATGAACGCCCCAGTCTTCACCTTCGACAGCGACTTCTCGAGCCGTGGCATCGCAGTCGTTCCCCGCTAGTCCTGCCGCCATGGCGCTTGTCAGTCCATCCTGGAATACCCCATGAACCCCTGCCTCGCCATACCCCTCGGCCGCATCCCGTACACCCCCGCGCTCCAGATGCAGCGCCGCCTCCACGCGCGCGTAGCCGCCGGCGATCTGCCCGACCTGCTCCTCCTCCTCGAGCACGACCACGTCATCACCCTCGGCAAGCGCGGCAAGGGCGCCGACGTGCTCGCCGACTCCGAAACGCTCGCCGACCTCGGCATCGACGTGATCGCCACCGACCGCGGAGGCGAGGCCACCTACCACGGCCCCGGCCAACTCGTGGGATACCCCATTGTCAACCTCCGCGGCGGCATAGGCGGCGCCTTCCGCTACGTCACCGCCCTCGAGTCGGCCCTTGTGGCCACGCTCGCCGGGTACGGCATCCGCGGCGAGAGCGAGGACCGGCCCACCGGCGTCTGGGTCGGCGACGCCAAGATCGCCGCCATAGGCGTCAAGATCAGCCGCGGCGTGTCCATGCACGGCTTCGCGCTCAACGTCTCCACCGACACCGGCTACTTCGAACACCTGGTGCCCTGCGGCATCCCCGGCGGGAGCGTAACGTCCATGGCACTTGAGCTTGGCCGGCCCGTGAGTGTGGAGCGCGTGGCCTCCGCGGCTGCGCTGAACTTCGGCAGGGCCATCGGGCGAGCCATCGAGTGGACCGCGCCGGACCGCGTCGGCGAGCGGGCGTCGGCAGCGTGGGACGTCCCCGGCGTCAGCCTGCGGGCGTAGCCTCAGCCGACCCAACGTCCGGGTCAATCCCCAGCTCTTCCAGCAGATCGAGGAACTCGCTGTATCGGGACACTCTGGACACGTCGTCCAGGAACGACTCGACGTTGGCGTACTTAGCCCGCGCCTGCCTCACCTGCTCGCCGATGGGACTGATCGACGCTGGTCCCTCCGCGTACCTGCCCCGGAACGCGAAGAACGCCTGGTTCAGCTTCCGAAGCCCAAATCCGTGCAGCCGCAACGTCCACCACTGCTGTTTCATGTACTCCTCAGCCTCCTCCACCTTGCCCTCGTCCAGCAGCTCCCCGGCGCGCTCCCGCGTCTCCCGCAGCGTCTGCGTGAAGAACGGGTACGCCTCCTCCACCGGCATGTACCGCAGCGCCGACTCCTCCAGATCGCCGCCCATGCGCTCGAACGTCTTGTCGCCAAGCTCGCGCCCGGCTATATCCGCCACCGTCTCGTTCAACGTGAACATCTCCTCCGACGCCCGGAAGTTCTGGCCCAGCGGCCGGATGAACATGTAGGCGTGCATCCACTCATGGGCGGCGGTGCGGCAGATGAAGCGAAGCTGGCCCAGGTCCGACACCAGCAACGGGTAGGTGGACAGCCCCGCCAGGTTGTCCACCAGCGCCGACAGGTCGTACCGCTCCAGCATCTCCTGCTCGATCTCGCCACGCTCGAACCCCGGGATGTCGGGATGCAGCAATACCGCGTCCACAAGCTGAATGTGGTCCCGGCGCGACACCACCAGCAGCGTGGGCGGCCGCTGGAACGCGATGTCCACCGGCGGAAAGATGATCCCGAACCGCGACCCGAACCCCTCGTCCAGCAACACCGCGCTCATCTCCGCCTCCATCGTCTCCTCCGCCGTCGGCCTCAGCCGTCGCTTCTCGGCCAGCAACTCGTCCAAGTACTCCCGCGACAGTTCCTGTCTCCGCTCGGCGCCCCCCGCCGCGGTGCTGCCGCCCAGGTAGGGCCGCTCGATCCGCGCCTCCTCCCTGCTGGCCCGCCGCGTAACCTGCAGGTAGTCATCGAGTATGGCGAGCCGCTCCTCCCGGTCGGGATCGCTGCCCGGCAGCGCGGCGACGGCCAGGTGGAACCACTTGTCGAAGAAGTTGGCCGCCTCCCAGCCCACCAGCGAGAACAGGTAGCCCGCCGCCACGCGCTGCGCGGGCGTTATGGGGTGATTGTCCAGCCGGACGATGAGCAAAAGCAGGCAGACGACGGCCAGCGCCACCTTGCCCTTCAGTCCGAATCTGGCCCTGCCGCCCCCTGCGGCCCCTTGTCGCAAGCGTCTGAACACCGAAAGCCCCTTGCCGGAAATAGCTGCCCTGGCGCCCGCGGAGAACGGACCGGGCGCCGCATGAGTCTACCCAATCAACTCCGCGCCAACAAGCGCCCCCCGTCACCCATCCCCACCCCCGCTCGCCTTCGACAGCGCCTTGCTCAGCCTGCTCGCCTCCTCCGGGTCCCGCCGCTCCAGCAGCCGGATCACCGCCCGCGCCATCAGCTGCACGCTCCGCTCGAACCGCACTCCACGCTCTGCAACAGCAGCTCGCACTCCACCCGCGTCCAGCCCTCCCCCACGCTCAGCCTGCGCCCCTCGACGAAAAAGTCCGCGTCCATCCCCATCGCTGGATACCGCAGCCGCACCCGGTCCGAAAAGCCGCGCTGTAGCATCGCCGACACGTTCGCCCCCGAGCCGTTGTTCAGCGCCACCGTCGCCACGCTGCGCGGGTTCCGCCTCCGCCGCAGCCGGCTATCGACCGTCGCCTGCGCCGTCGCCGCCTCGCGCGTCCACACCGCGTCGATGCGCTTGGCGCGCCGACCGTACTCCGCCACGCTCGCCCCGTCCTCCGAGCGCACGATCACCGGGTCGTCGAACGTGTACGCGTTCAGGGTGCGCATCTGTAGCTTCGTCAAGTATCCCGCCGTCGAACCGAACCCGACACTCACCAGCGTGCCCTTGCCCCTGTACTCCCGCTGCGACGGATAGGACACCGACAGTTGCCTGCTGATGTCCGTCCCCGTGCCGTCCTGCCGCGTGTTCGCCGTGTAGTCCGTGTTCCTTCTCGGCCTCAGCTGGCCGATGATCATGTCGTACTCCGAGCTTTCCGCCAGGAACAGCCTGGTCTCCCCCGCCGCGAAGTACGGCTGCTCCGACAGCGTCCACGCCACGTTGGCGCCCTGAAACGTCGCCCCACGCACCTGCATGAACACCGAGTTCTCCACGTTGTCGATGCCGTCGTCCCACACCAGCTCCGAGAAGTAAGCGCGGCCGCCGCGCTCCGCGTCCTCGATCGTCTCGACGTGCGCCGTGTGTGGCCCAGTACTCCGGTGCGTCCGCGACTCCAGCCGCCACTGCCCGTGCCCGTCGACGTACACCAGCCCGTCCTCCTCATCCTGCAGGCGGTAGATCGTGTCCAGCGCCCGCACGCCCCACAGCGGCGGACTCCACAGCCGCGGCGCCAGCTCGGCGCCCGTGTCCATGCGCCGTCCCGCCTCCGCTCCGGACCGGTCCAGCACGTCGCCCAGTATCTCGTCCGAGGTCTGCGGATACGCCGACGTCGCCTGCGTGTGCAGCGTGACGCTCGTCAGCCGCTCCATGTCGTCCAGCGCCCGCACGTAGCAGTACTGCGCCCCCAGCCGCGGGCGCGGGTGTATCGTGTCCACCACCCCCCGAAACAGCGACACCCACCCGCCGAACGACCGCCATTTGTGGTCGGCCTCCCCCGAGCAGTACAGCCCGTGCCGCGTGGCCCCGGCATTGAAGCTGGTCGATGCGTCGATGACCTGCCGGTCGTCCACGAACACCCGCACGCTCTCCCCGTGCGTCACCACCTGCACGAACCGCCGCTCGGACGCGCCCCAGGCGTACTCGGCGGACGCGACGCCGGAGCGCCGCCCCTCCTCGACCTTGCGCAGCTCCACCGCCTGCCCCGTAACCCGCACGTACAGGAAGTTCGAGGCGTCCGCGTAGCGCAGACACACCCCGCCGTGCTGTTCGTCGCTCGACCCGCGCTCGAACTCGCACCCGAACGACACGTCCGCCCTGCCCAGGTCCAGCGTGGCCAGCCTGTCCCCCGCGCCGGCCGAGCCGTCCGTCTCCGCCGCTCGCCCGCCGGCGGCGACGCGAAAGCCGCGCGCTCCCTCCGTCCAACGCAGCTCCGACCCCATCTCCGGCCTGTGCCCGGACAGCCGCGTGCCGCCCGGGCTAATCGAAAACCCGTCGTGCGGATACGCCGCCCGGATGAGCAGCGCCCGGCCCGGCTTGAGATGCGGATGCAGCGGCGACCCCGCGTTCGGCGGACTGTAGCGGTGGTCTTCGTTGCGCAGCTTCAGCTCCGCCCGCGCGGCCTCGACGTACCCCGTGCGCAGGTCGCGGAAGTGCTCCAGCGTAAGGTCTATGACGTCCTCGCTCACGTCCACGGCCGCCACGGGAAAACCGCTCCTGCCGTTCCAGTCGACCAGCACAACCCATTTCGCCTCTGCCATCGCTAATCTCCAATCCAGTTCACTGACAAGGGTTTGTTTAGGGCGTGACCCTTCCGATAAGTCCCTTCCCCATTGACGGGGGAAGGTTAGGATGGGGGTGACGAACGCGGCCTCACTCCGTCACCCTCACCTCAATCCTCTCCCATCAAGGGAGAGGAGGATAAACTGTCCCTTCCCCTGCGCCACCGCCTACCCTCCCACGCCCAGTCCGCGCCGCCTGTCCTCGCCGATCAGCCGCTTGATCTCCTTCGCCAGCGCCCTTATCCGCCGCTCGTCGTCCAGGAAGATAGGCCCGCCCGACAGGCTCACGTTGATGCTCACCGGCCCGCCGCCATCACCCGCGCGACTCCGCCTCCCGCCTATCGCCGGCCCCTCCGCGACCGGCACGCGAAACTCGCCCCCGCGCGCGTACTCCCCCACAACCCGATCCGCCCGCTCCCTCAGCCGCTCCAGCCCATCCGCTCCCCGTCTCCATTCCTGTTGCATAGTCTGTGCCTCCTTCAATTGATCCCCTCTCCCTTGATGGGAGAGGGCTAGGGTGAGGGTGAGCCAGGACAGCAACCCCCGCCCTCCGCTTAATCCCCTCTCCCTTGATGGGAGAGGGCTAGGGTGAGGGTGAGCCAGGGCAGCAACCCCCGCCCCCTCCGCCTAGTCCCTTCCCCCTTGACGGGGGAAGGTTAGGATGGGGGTGACGAGCGGGAGCCAACCTCCAACGCCCCGCCTACCTCCCTCGCCTCCCGCACCGCCAGGTAAACCCACGTCCGCTCCACCACGTCCGCCGGCGTATCCTGCAACTCCCGCCAGCTCCACCCCGTCTCCAGCATCAGGTGCGCCTCCGCAAAGTCCGATGGCACCCGCCCCGAGGCCAGCGCCGCGAACAGCCGCTCGGCGTCTTCACCGGAGCGGCCAGCCCCGCCGAAGAGTTCGGCCTGCGCGCAGAACACCTCCAGTACCGCCGCCACGTCCTCATCGTCGCGGCCTGCGAGACCCTGCGGCCCTATCTCGTCGCAAAAACTCCACCCCGTCGTCAGCGACACCAGCGCGCGCTCCAACAGCCCCGCCGTCTCCGCGCCGCCCCCGACGGTGCGCCGCCACTCGCTCACGTCCTTCCACAGCGGTCGCGTGCGTATGTCCCACCACCCGCCCGACGGCAGCTCGATCCGCGCCACCCCGTCGCCCGCGCCCAAGCTAGAACGCCCCCCGACCGACGACGCCGTCCACCTGCAGCGACGCGCCCCACTCCACCAGCCGACCCACCCGGCTCCGCAGCTCGTAGGACACCACCCAGCACTGCCCGGAGTACTTCACCGCCCCCGCCGCTGTGCCCTCCGGCCCGTACTCGAACCCCACCGCCGCGTCGTGGGAGCGCAGCCCGCCCAGCACCGCGTCCGGCCCGGTGGACTCCGTGCTGTCGAACAGGCCGCTCAGCGAAAACACCCCGTCCTGCACTCCCGGAATGAACCGCGCGCCGGAGTCGCCCAGCGCCGTAACCTCGTTCAGCGCCCGCGCGCCCGGCAGCCCGCGCACATCCACCACGAACGCCGATAGGTCGCGTTTCGCGCCCCCCGCGTCCTGAATCAGAAACCTCGACACCCTAGAATCGAAGAAAGCCACAAATGTCACCTCGTCGCTGGGATTGACTCGCCGGTCGGTCCTCCAACCGGGAAAAAGAAAGGGACAGACCCCATCGGGTCCGTCCCTGCAAGAAATCCTAGAACGCCTGTGCGTTCTATGTCAATAGCCCTATCGAATCAGTCCCTTCCCCCTACCCACCCAGTAGCCCCTCCAGCCTGGCAACGAACCGCTCCGCGCGGTCCAGGTGGTACGCGACCATGTCGGCGTCGAACTCACCCTCGTAGAAGTTGACGTGAAGGCCGTTTGGCGACATGAACAGAGCGTGGATTTCCGGGTCTCCCGCCTCATTGGACAGTTCCCGCACTATCGCGAACAGCAGGCGGTGTTGGTCGTGAGGCCAGCCGCGCTGCTGGGCCGCCGCCTTCACCATCTGCACCGCCGCGCCCCAACCCTTCTCGGACGCTTGGGGCAGGTCGCCCGCGGCCAACTCCGCGCGCGCCTGCAGCAGCAGACGGCGTCCCACGTCCTGGTAGTTTTCAGTCGGCGTAACCATCCAATCCTCCCCTTCGCCGCATCATACCACACACCCCGAACGCGCCCCGTCATTCCGGCCCCCGAGCCGGAATCCAGGAGCGGGGATGCGGTCCTTTCCCACTCGCGCCCTCCTGCCAATCCGGCCGCCCCCTTCCCCGGTCATTCCGACCGCAGTCGAGGAATCCAAAGCCCCCGCCCAACCTCAACCCCCGCCTTTCGCAGCCATGCCTCGCCGATTTATTGGAAAGTGCGCCCTAGCTCGCCTTTTGACCTCCGTTGCCCTTTCGCTACTATGCCTCCGTTGGCCTTCCAATGACCACCTGGACAGTTCATCGCGGTTCATCCAGGCGCGTCCTCGCTTCCTTCGCTGAAGCAAATGTGGCCACCGACGGAGAACGGCCGTGCAGCACGACAGAGACCTTGGCGTCATCGCGCAGGCGCTCGGCATCACGCGGCAGATGAGTCCGCGACAAACGGACGGCGTGTGGCTCGAAGACCTGACCGTGCAAATCGCCCCGCACGTCAGGGAATGGGACATCGACGAGTGCTACTCCTGGTCGGAATGGCCTGAGCGCGAGTACCACTTTCCCAACTCCACCAGGCAGGACGTGGGAATCGACGCGGTCGCTGTCCGGCGCGGCGGCGATGCCGAGTACATCGCCATACAGTGCAAGGCCCGCCAACTGGACGAGAACGGCGAAGGCAACCCCCTCGACAAGGGCGAAATCGACAGCTTCGGCCACGCGGCGGCGGACAGTACTTGGGCCGAACGCTGGCTCGTGACCAACGGCAGCGTACCCGTGACCGGCAACGCGCTGCAGACCAACGCGATGAGCGGCAATCCCATCACGCTCGTCAACATCGTGGACGACCTGCTGCAACAATACCACGTTGCCCCGGAAGAGCCGTGCGCGCACTGCGAGCCGAATCCGAGCGGCGAGGTGCGCATCCAGACCAGGTCCTGCATGCAGAACGAGGCCATCGCCCAAAGCGTTCGCATCTTGCGGGAGCACGAACAGTCCGACAGCGGCGGGTTGCCCGTCGGACAGGCGCGCGGCAAGATAATTCTGCCGTGTGGCACCGGCAAGACCCGCATCTCGCTGCGCGTCGTCGAGGAGCTTACGCCGCCCGGCGAACTGTCCATCGTGCTCTGCCCGTCCATCGCGCTGGTGGCGCAAATCCGGCGCGAGTATCTGCTGCACTCCCGCGAACGGCTGCGCGCCCTGGCCGTCTGCTCGGACCAGACCGCTGGCTACGACCCCAAGAAGGAGGGCGTCCGCGACACCGCCGCCGACCCGACGCTGGACAACAGCAACACCAGCGCCTCAGTGGTGAAGGGCAAGGTCACCACCGACCCCGTGGAAATCGCGGAGTGGATTCGCGCCGGCCGCGACACGAGCCGCGTCAGCGTCGTTTTCGGCACGTACCAGAGCGGCCGCGCCATCGCGGACGCGCTGCAAGACGCCGGCACCACGGCGCGCGTGCTCATCGGCGACGAGGCCCACCGCACCGCCGGACTGCGCCGAAAGAAGAGCAAGAAGAGCGCGCTGATGTCCCAACAGGAGGTGCGCGTCCGCGACTTCACGCTGTGCCACGACAACGACGCCATGCCCGCAACTTACCGCGTCTACCAGACCGCCACGCCGCGAGTGTACGACGCCTTTAGCAAGGCCAAAGTAGCCCGCAGTAGCGACTGGATAGTGCGCTCGATGGACGACGAGGAGACCTTTGGCGTGGAGCTGTACCGCAAGAGCTACGGCGAGGCAGTCAAGAACCGCTGGCTTGCCGACTACCGCATCATCGCTGTGGGCGTCAACGGCGAGGACGACTTTGAGGTCGCCAACCGACTGGCGCAGGAAACCGAGAGCAAAGGCCGCAGTGCCCTTACCACCACGCACTTCCTGCGCGGTCTCGCCTTCGCGCTGGCCATGGGCGGCGCCACGCAGAGCGAAGAGGACGGCACCGTTCCCATCAGGTCGTGCATCGCCTTTATGAACACGGTGGACAAGTCCAGCAACATGGCGAAGGAACTCGAAAAGCCTTTCGTACGGGAATGGCTCCAGAAATGGCTTGCCGAGAACGGCGATAGCCGGCAGGCCGCCAGCTACTCGCTGGAGCACCTGGACGCCACCAGCAACGTCGCCCAGCGCGAAAATGGCAAGCGGCGTCTGGCCGCGGCCACCGACGGACAGCCCCACGGCATCATCAACGTGGGCATATTCGGAGAGGGCACCGACTCGCCGTCCCTCAGCGCGGTCGCGTTTCTGGAACCGCGCAAAAGCCCCATCGACGTCATCCAGGCCGTCGGCCGCGCCATGCGCACCGCGCCCGACAAGTCCAGGGGCTACATCATCTGCCCAATCGTCGTGCCCCCCAACGTCGATCCCGAAAGGTGGCTCAGCACCAGTTCGCCGGAAGAGGGCTGGCAGGAGCTGGGCCAGATACTGCTGGCGCTGCGCGCCCACGACAATCGCATCGAAGATGAACTGTCCGAACTTCTGCGACTACGCCTCCCCAAGGCGCCCGAAAAGGTACACACGTTCATTGGCATAGCGCGAGGCGAAACAAAGCGCGTCGCGTACTACATCCACGAGGGCGCCCCGGGGAAGGCGCAGGAAGCCGTCGAAAGCGTCCTCAAGGGCGCCAGCGCCCCCGCCAACGACTTCGTTCCTCTTCCCGCGTCAGAGAAGGTTGCTCTGCCGGCGCCGGACACTATCGCCGCCGCCAACGACCCCAACGCGGGCAAGGGCGCGGAGGAACAGAGAGTAAGTTACACCGCCGTAGATCCGGCGCTGATAATCACGGGCAAAGTGAATGCCGACGGCAGCTTCGACCTCCGCACGGACTCTGTCGTCAGAGAAAAGCCCGACTCCGCGGGCAATCCGGGCAAACTGAACGTCCGTCGAACAAAGCGCAAGGTCATTGACATGTTCAGAGAGAGCGGAGGCAGGCGCCTGCCTTCTTTGGAAGAGCAGCGGAAGGAGCGCGAGAGGAACAAGGCCAGCCGCGAGGCAGCCGAACAGACCCGGCTCAGTTGGCTGCTCAAGGAGATGGACGAGTTCGGCGAGGCCATCCGCATCAATCTGCTGGAGAAGTCCGGCCTCACCAGCGACCGCGTTCTGCGTGACCTCAACATCCTGCGGGCCGCCGTCGAGGAGGCCGCGCACCACCTCAGCGAGGACGAAGTCCGCCTCGCCCTGAATCGCCACTTCGGGCTGGACAACTTCAAGGACGCCCAGCTAAGCAGGCAGGCCGATGGCTGCACCATCGCCGCGCTGCTGCTGATGAACGCCGCCATGCTCCACCAGCGCATCGCCAACGGCCGCTGGATGAGCGGCGTAACCAGCCTGGCGCAGTTCAAGGGCGACACCAACGTCGTGCGCGCACTGCCCCGCGTCTGGAACCGCATACTGCAGCAGGACTTCATCCCCGTGCTGGACCCGGCGGTCAAGGCCATCCAAGCCGTAGAAGACACCGGCAAGGAGGAGGGCCTGGCGCGCGCGCTGCGCCACGTCGCCGCCGAGGCGGAGCGCATCGCCGAGACCTACGCCGACATGGGCGCGGACCACGCCGGTCCTCTGTTCAACCGAGTGATGGGCAACCAGGCGTCCGACGGCGCGTTCTTCACCCGGCCCGTCGCCGCCTCCATCGCCGCGCGTCTCACCCTCGACGCCTGCGGCGAACAGGACTGGGCCGACCCGCAAGTGTGGCGCCAGTTCAAGACCGTGGATCTGGCCTGCGGCAGTGGCACGCTGCTGGCCGCCATGCTCACCGATATGAAACGCAGAGCGCGCGAACGCGGCGCCGGTGACGAGCAGGTCGCCGAACTCCAGAAGCTGGCCGTAGAGGAAACCATCAAGGGCCTGGACATAAACCCCGTATCGCTGCAACTGGCCGCCTCGCAGCTTACCGCCGGCAACCAGGAGATACGCTACCGCAGAATGGGCCTACATCAGATGCCCTACGGTCCGTCGTCGGACGACCCCGCCCAAGTGTCCGTCGGCACGCTCGAACTGATCGGCCAGAAGGGCGTTGTGCCGCGAGACAGCGAACTCGCACTGACCGACGACAAGATAGCCTCGCAACAGACCTGGCGCCCGGACGACGACGCCGAACTCGAAGACGCCGTGGACGCCGCCAAGGACGCCCGCATTGTCATTATGAACCCGCCCTTCACCGGCCGACGGAGGATGGGTCAAAAATTTCCACAAGAAACACAGAGGGCGCTGCGCTCCAGGGCAGACACAATGGAGAGAATCCTGATAGGAGCGGACCCAGGCTTGATGGAATTCTCGGACAAGAATTCCATCGGGCCGCTTTTCGTCGCCCTGGCGGACCACGTGCAAAAGCGGTCCGATGGGGTGGTGACGATGATCAATCCGACCATCGCGCTGTCGGCCACTTCAGGTCTAAAGGAACGACAGATACTAGCGGAACGGTTCCATATTCACACAGTGCTGACCTGCCACCAGCCAGGTAACATCAATATGAGTCAACAGACCAGTATCAACGAGAGCATCGTCGTCATGCGCCGCCAATCCGACGACTCTAAACCAACCACGCGTATCGTTCATCTGGACAAGATGCCCGTAGACGAGAACGAGGTTGAGGACCTGCACCGCTGCCTGCGAGAATGCCTGCTGGGCCAGATATCGAACGGCTGGGGCGAGGTCTCCCAATGGCCTGCCGAGCGCATGGCGGAGGGTGATTGGACACCCGCCATTTGGCGGTCGCCCCAATTGGCGGAAGCGGCGAGGAACTTCGCTTCACACCAGGACATGAGAACCATTCGCGAGCACGGATATTCATGCGAAGCCACACTCCAGATGATGGACAAGAAGAACTTCGTTCCAGCAACCCCGGGGAACATGGGGAGTTTCCCTATCATCGATTCGAAGGGAGCCGACGGACAGAAAACAATCCAAAGCACTCCAGATGCAGAGTGGCAGCCGACGAACCCAGACGAAGAAGAACGCGTCCTCAACGACGGAGTTTATCCACAAGTACAGAGATTGCTGCAAAAGGCAGGCGCCTTACTAGGTAGTGTTGACATTTCATCTTAGCCATATGAGAGCGCCTGTGAAGTGGAGGAATCCGAGGTACCTGCTCGCCAGTTTGTCGAATCGGGAGAAGATGCGGCGGAAGTG
>DAOUJL010000050.1:0-4152 GCA_034422735.1 Dehalococcoidia bacterium
CGGTCACGCTCACGATCACCGACGACGACGTGGGCGGCATATAGGGAACGGGAGCGATCATGACCGGCATGATGCGGCGCATTGCACTCGTAGCGGGGCTGTTGCTCATCCTCTCCGGGCTGTTGGCAGCCTGCGGGGACGGTGACGCGGGGCTGACCCGCGCAGAGGTGGAGGAGGTCGTCGGGGAGGAGATGGCCGCTCAGTCGCAGGCCGAGTCCTCCCCCGGAATGGCCCCCGCCGACGTGGAGGGGATCGTCAACGACGCCATCGAGAATATGGCACCGCCCGAGCTGGGCATGACCCGTGCCGAGGTCGAGGAGATCGTCCGGGCGGCCATATCCGGTATACCTTCCAAGTCCGCCCCCGCCGAGTACACCCGGCACTTCGTGGACAACGCCATCGCCCGGTACAAAGCCCAGGGCCTGGAAGCCACCCTGGCCCACTACAACAGCCCCCAGAGCGTGGACGGCCAGTGGTACGTCTTCATCATCGACCAGAACGATCTCGTCATCGGACACCCCGATCCCGGCCGCCTGAGCCTCGACCTGAAGGGCTGGGTGGGCACCGACGCCAACGGCTACGAGTTCGGGCCGGAGATGCTCGCGGCCACGGAGGAGGGCAATTGGGTGTCCTACGTGTACCGGAACCCTGAGAGCGGCGGCATCGGCTCCGGCGACTTCGAGCTGAAGAACGCGTGGGTGATCAAGCGCGACGGGCTGCTGTTCGGCTCGGGCTGGCACATCGACGCCGACGCCTTCACCGAGCAACTGGTGTCCGTCGCGGTGGACAAGTACCGCGAGCTTGGGCTGACGGGGACGATGGCCTACTTTGCGGCCCCCGGCAGCGCCCTGGCCGGGCTGGACGCGGCCATCGACTACTACAACTCCGCCGAGACCATCGACGGCCACTGGTTCGCCTTCATCGGCGGCCCGGACGGCAAAATCGTGGGCCACTCCGACCTGACGATGATCGGCGGCGACACGCAGGGCCTGTTCGGCGGGGCGCCGTTCGAGGCGACCGAGGCGGGCGTCTGGGTGGAGTCCGAGTCCCTCCGCGTCTTCGTGGCGGAGTACGACGGCTACCTGTTCGGCTCCGGCTGGGGGCGCGGCGAGTAGGGCCGTATGTGAGCACAAGCGCACGTTGACGCGGCGCCCGCGCGCTCTTATCATCACGCCATGGAGCAGGCCAACCCAGACAGGCCGCGCGGCGCGCTGACCGCCCTGCCCTGGGAGTTAGTCCGCGCGGTACGCCGCGATAGCAGCATACTCCTTCGATCACATGGCTAACGAAATCACCCCGACAGTCTACATCGAAACGTCTATCGTGTCGTACTTGACCGCCAGAGCTACCAGCAACCTGCTGGGGGCCGCATGGCAAAAGGCCACGGTCGACTGGTGGGATACGCATAGACCCAGGTTCGAAGTCTATACATCCGCCATCACTATCGAGGAATCCAGAAGGGGCAATCCTCAAGCGGCCGCGCGTCGAATGGAGGCGCTGGCCAGCATTGCTATACTGCCGATCACAGATGCAGTAGATGACTTTGCGGCCGCACTGCTGCGGGCGCGAGCGTTGCCTCCACGCGCTCAGTACGACGCCGTTCACATCGCCGTTTCAGCCGTGTATGGTATAGACTATCTGCTGACCTGGAACTTTCGCCACATTGCCAACGCTCAGACCCGGCCTGTGATTCGACTAGTCTGCGCGCAAAATGGCTACGCCAGTCCCGAAATCTGCACTCCAAGCGAGTTGGTGGGAGGCTACGGATATGCCTGATACGCCTGACGAAATCATGGAAGAACTGTGGCAGACAAAAGACGACATCGCGCGCGAACACGGCTACGACATAAGGCGGCTGGCCGCCCATCTTCGACGCGTGGAGCAGGCTTACCATGAGCGAGTAGTGGATCCCCGCGACGTCGGCCGCATACTCGAAACGGTCAACTCATCGGACCGGGGCCAGGAAGACACGGAGTGACACCCAGGGCCTTTCGGCTGTTGCCGACTGCTGACGATTTCCGGACATACTCTTTCAGAAGGTGTGCCGAAGGGCCGTATGTGAGCACAAGCGCACGTTGACGCGGCGCCCGCGCGCTCTTATCATCACGCCATGGAGCAGGCCAACCCAGACAGGCCGCGCGTCGGGCTGACCGCCATGCCCTGGGAGTTCGTCCGCGCGGTACGCCCCCGCCAGTGGACGAAGAACCTCGTCGTCTATCTCGCGCTGCTGTTCACGCTGAACGAGGCCTGGGAGACGAGCGATCTCACGGACGCGGCGGCGCTGGCCATCGACGCGACGGCGGCTTTCGCGGCGTTCTGCGCGCTCAGCGGCGCGGTCTATCTCGCCAACGACATCCTCGACAGGAAGAGCGACCGCGAGCATCCGGTCAAGCGCAACCGGCCCGTGGCGTCGGGACGCCTGCCCGTCGGCGCGGCATGGGCGGGGGCCTTCGCGCTTGCCGTCGCCGGACTGGCGGGCGCGTTCGCATTGCAGCCGCTCCTCGGCGCCGTATCCACCGTCTACCTTGGCGCGATGGCCGCCTACTCCCTGGGCATCAGGCGTCTCATCCTGCTGGACGTGTTCACTATCAGCCTCGGCTTCGTGCTGCGAACCGTGGCCGGCGCCGTCGCCATCGAAGTGCCCGTATCGCCGTGGCTCTACATCTGCGCCGGCCTGGGTTCGCTCTTCATCGCGCTCGCCAAGCGCCGCGGCGAATTGGCGGCCTCCGGCGCGGGCGCGTCGAGCCAGCGCGACTCCCTGGCCCGATACACGCTGCCGCTGCTGGACCAGCTCATCGGCGTAGTAGCCACGTCGACCATCGTGGCATACTCGCTGTACACCTTCACCGCGTCCAACCTGCCCGAAAACCACGCCATGATGCTCACCATTCCGTTCGTGGTGTACGGGCTGTTCCGCTACCTGTACCTGGTGCACTCCAGGGGACTTGGCGAGCGGCCCGAAGACGTTATCGTGGCCGACCTTCCTCTGCTGGTGGCAATCGCGCTGTGGCTTGCCACCACTGCCTGCATCCTGGCCCTGCTGCGCGCCTGAGACCCGACAGGGCCGTGTGCTACAATTCCCACCGTCTTCACAGCGGCAAGCGGAAAGGAGCGAGCAAATGGCAGAGTTCGAGGGCGTTTATCCCGCCATCATCACCCCGATGACGAGAGACGGCGAGCTGAACGAGGCGGCGTTCAGAGAGGTGATCGAGTTCAACATCGAGGCCGGCGTGCACGGTTTCTGGGTCGCGGGCGGCACCGGAGAGAGCGTGCTGCTGGAGGACCACGAGAACAATCGTATCGCCGAGATAGCCGCCGACCAGGCCAGGGGGCGGATCAAGAACATCATGCACGTGGGCGCGCCCAACACCCGCCGCGCCGCGGCCATGGCCGAGCACGCCGCCGGGGCGGGCGTGGACGCCATCTGCTGCGTGCCGCCCTTCTTCTACCGCCAACCCGACGAGGCAATCGTTGAGCACTACCGCACTGTGGCGGCAGCGGCCGACCTACCCTTCTTCGTCTATAACCTGCCGCAGTCCACCGGCGTCGAGATCACGCCCGAGCTGATGGCCAGGATCCAGGACCGTGTGCCCCAGCTTCGCGGTCTGAAGCACTCCGCGCCTATCGTTCACAACGTGCGCGCCTTCGCCAAGATGGGCCTGGACTGCTTCGTGGGCAACTGCATGATGATGCTGCCCGCGCTGAACATCGGCGCCACCGGCTGCATCGACGGGCCGCCCAACGTGGCCCCCGAGCTGTGGGTCGACATCTGGCGCGCCTACAAGGACGGAGACTTCGCCGGGGCCGAGCAGGCCCAGGACAAGGCCAGCGAAGTGGGATTCGCGGTGCGACAGTTCGGCATGCACTCCACGCTGAAGGCGGTGCTGACCGAGCGGCTGGGTATCGACTGCGGCGACCCGCGCCCGCCGGGACGTCCCCTGACGCCGGAGCAGCGGGCCATCCTCGTCGCCGACCTCCAGCGGCTGGGCCTCACGCGCCGCGCCGCAGTAGCCTCCGACGACTAGGCTGCTGGCCCCTGCCGTCATTCCCGTGAAAACGGGAAGCTGGATTCACATTTCAAGTGCAACAGCTGTTCATTGTAGATTTCCGCCGGGGTGCGGTATTTGAGGCACTTCCTGGGCGTGTTGTTGT
>DAOUJL010000051.1:0-92962 GCA_034422735.1 Dehalococcoidia bacterium
ACCTGCCCGAAGTGTCCATGCCCGC
The DNA here is from genome assembly GCA_034422735.1 of Dehalococcoidia bacterium. GTDB lineage: Bacteria > Chloroflexota > Dehalococcoidia > Lucifugimonadales > CATOSD01 > CATOSD01. Next base: position 26 of record DAOUJL010000051.1, read on the forward strand.
ACTGGTCGGCCCGCACTCGGCAAGACCATGGGCAACCTCGCTCAAACGCCTGGCACAATACCCCTACCCGGTAATCTGACACAGGCTCGTGTCGCAGGTGATAGATGACATCGGCGACGACAACATTGTAATATCTACGGACTACCCGCATCTGGACTCGCATTATCCGGAGGCAATGCAGACGTTCATCGATCTGCCGAACGTAAGCGAGCGGTCCAAGCGGAAGATCCTATGGGACAACTGCGCCAGGCTTTACAATGTAAGCGGCGCCTAAACGCTCTGCGCCAGCGCGCATAAATCGCACCGTCGAGACAGGAGGTCCAACACATGCCGCCCACCAACCCGGAGATGACCAAGAAGCTCAGGGAGATATTCTACCGCCCCGGCCTGACGATTGTGCCTGGCGGGTCCACACCGTATCACGCCATGCTGACCGAGCGGGCGGGCTACGAGGCGTTCTACATGTCCGGCTCGATGACGTCCGGATGGACCATCGGCTGGCCGGACGTGGGAGTCATCTCCATGAAGGAAATGGCCGACAACGCCGGACGGATCGCAAGGACGGTCAACATCCCCGTCTTCGCCGACATAGACACCGGCTACGGCAACGCGCTCAACGTCTACCGCTCCATCAAGGAGTACATCAGCCAAGGCGTTGCGGGCGTGCACCTGGAGGACCAGGACTTCCCCAAGAAGTCGGGCAGCATGGCCGGGCGCCGGCTCATCAGCACCGACGAGGCCATCGGCAAGTACAAGGCGGCCATCGACGCCCGCAACGAGCTCGACCCCAACTTCGTCATCGTGGCGCGCAGCGACGCGCGCGGCGCAGAGGGCGGCGGATTCGACGAGGTGCTGGCGCGCGGCAAGGCGTACGAAGAGGCGGGCGTGGACGTAATCTTCTTTGAGTCTCTTCAATCGTGGGAAGAGTGCACGTTTGCGATGGCGTCGGTGGACATTCCGTCGTTCTGCCTGCTCCACGACGTGATCTACCGCGACGATGAGGGCAACTACATCCCCGGGCCGACTCTTGAAGAGCAGGAGGCCGGAGGGCAGAAGATAGCGCTCTACGTGGGGCTTTCGGGCGGACCGATGGGCCAGGCGGGCTGGGAAGCCCTGATCGACTTCAAGGAGCGCGGGGTGCAGTCCCTGTACGAGTGGCGCATGGAGGTGGAGGCCAAGCCGGCGGAGCGCCAGCTTCCCAGCGATCTCCTCTCGATTGCGCACGTGCGGCAGCTGGAAGAGACCTACCTGCCCGCGGCCCTCCAGCGCGACTACGATTCCACAATCGGCAGGAGGGCCGGCGACCCCGGAACCTAAGCAGCCGGCGGACCGGCCCGGGAGGAAAGACGTGCGACAGGTTCTCGAGGGCATCCGCGTACTGGACTTTTCTAAGGGTATGGCTGGTTCCATCGCCACGATGGCGCTCTCGGATTTTGGCGCCGAAGTGGTCAAGGTGGAGCCGCCGGGCGGTGACTCGTTCCGCGCATTCCCCGCCTCGGTCCTGTGGAACCGGGGCAAGAAGAGCGTATGCCTGGACCTTGCGTCGCCGGCAGGCTACCGCGACGCCCTCGGCTTGGTCCGGGACTCGGACGTCGCGGTGGTCGGTTACCGACCCGCCACGGTGGAGAGACTCCGCATCGGCTACGAGACGCTCAAGGAGCAGCGGCCCGGCCTGGTCTACGCTTCCATCACCGGGTTCGGACCGAAAGGCCCCTACGCGAACTACTCGGGCTACGAGGGGCTGGTGCAGGCCAAGAGTGGACGCCTGATGAACTTCGCCGGTCAGACGCAGCGCGAAGGTCCGCACCACGCCGCCGTGAAGGTGGCCAATCACGCTGCTGCCATGGCAACGGTGCGGGGAGTCGTGGCCGCGCTCCTGGTGCGCGACAGAACGGGCGTGGGGCAACTCGTGGAGACGAGCCTTCTGCAGGCGGTCACGTACTACGACATGCTCCAGTGGCTCATCTGGCAGATGATGATCAAGGATCCCGACAACTTCCCAGAGGACCAGACGGTCAATCTGCGGCGATCGGGACCGATACAGTACCTCCCGTCGCGTACCAAGGACGGCAAGTGGATGCAACTTGCTAACCTCATGGTCAGACTGTTCCACGCCGAGATTCGCGCCATGGGACTCGAGTACATCTACGAGGACCCGCGTTTCAAAAACGCCCCTACACTTCTGGATGAGGAACGGGACGCGCTGCGAGAGATAATCCTGGAGCGCGTCGGTGAGAAGACCCTCGACGAGTGGATGTCGCTGTTCGTCAACGAGACGAGCGATGTCGCCGCCGAGCCGTTCATGAACTCCAACGAGGCGCTAGACCACGTTCAGATGGTCCACAACGGCCACGTGCAGCGCCTATTCGATCCCGCGGTCGGCCCGACCAGGCAGCTAGGGCCGCTGTGCGCTATGAGCGCCACGCCGCCACGAATACAAGGTCCCGCGCCCAGGCCGGGCCAGCACACAACCGAATTGCTCGCCCGGCAAAACGGGGACGATCCCGGAGAGATAGACGGCGCCTCGAGCGACGAACTGCCCGCTCATCCTCTCGATGGCGTGACGGTGCTGGACCTGTCAACCGTAATCGCAGGTCCGCTTGGAGGGTCTCTGGTAGCTGAGCTGGGGGCGCGGGTCATACGCATCGAGACCCTCGAGGGCGACTGGATGCGCCGGATGAACCACGGCATTGCGTCCAACCGGACGATGGCGGGCACGCAGGGGCTGTCGATAGACCTGAAGACGCCCGAGGGTCAGGCTATACTTTTCGCACTGGTCAAGAAAGTCGACGTGCTAATGCACAACATGAGACCGGGAGCGCCGGAGCGCCTAGGCGTCGGGCTTGAGCAGGCACGCAAGCTGAACCCGAACATCGTCTACGTGTACATAGGCGGCTACGGCTCCACGGGTCCGTATCACCGCCGGCCGGCGATGCACCCAATCGGAGGCGCGGTGTCCGGCGGCGCGATGGCGCAGGCAGGACGAGGCGCCCTACCGGACCCGGACGCGCCCATGACGATGGACGAGATAGTGGAGGTATCGCGGATGTTGGGGCGCGCCCAAGACGTGAACCCCGACCCGAACACTTCCATGGTAGCTTCTACCGCCGTCGCGATGGGGCTGTACGCCCGCGACCGGTTCGGCGAGGGCCAGTACATCGAGACGACCATGATTGGTGCGAACGCCTACGCTAACGCCGACGACTTTTTCGATTACGATGGCAAGCCTGCGCGGGAGGTGTCGGACGCCGCGGGATACGGTCCGAATGCGCTGTACCGGCTCTATGAGGCCGAAAGCGGCTGGGTGTACCTGGCCTGTCCGCTCCCCAAGGAGTGGAAGCCGCTCTGCGAGGCCGTTGGACGGCCCGACCTGGCCGAAGATCCCCGATTCGCTACCGTAGACTGCCGGCGGACGAACGACTCGGAACTGGCTGGTGAACTGGCCTCCGTGTTCGCCTCCGCGCCGGCCGCGCACTGGGAGCGCACGCTTACCGCCGCCGATCTGGGTTGCGTGGAGGTCGAGGAGCGCGGCATGTACCACTTCTTCGATGAAAATCCGCACATCGCCGAGAACGGCTTCGTAACGCAGGTCGAGAGCGAGCGGCTGGGCAGCTTCTGGAGATACAGTCCGGTGCTGAAATTCTCCCGAACGCCGAGCAAGGCCGGCCCAGGCATCACCAGGGGCCAGCACACGTTCGAGATTCTCGGCGAACTGGGCTACTCCAGGGACGAGGTGCTGGCCCTGCGGGAGCGCCGCGTGCTGGACTGGGAGTAGTCTCCAGGCGTGACTAAACGGCCGGTGGGAATCGCTCTTTGACTGGGCCGAACACGTCACGGCTCAGCGACCGGCCCTGCACGAGCCAAAAGTAGACGAGCTGCAGCAGGCCGCGGACCCCGCCCATCTTGGTGCGCCATCGAACCCGCCAGCGAGTTCCGCCGTCCTCTTCGGTGAAGATGTCCTCTCGATCCGCCCAGGCCGAGTCCACCGCGACCATCTGGCGACGTTCGGGGAAGTCGAAGAAGCATCGCCAGCGCACGATGTCGGGCGGGTCGTCGGGGTAGCGACTGACGTCCTCGTCGATAACCAGGGAGCCCCCATCCCGCTCCACTATCTCGCCGTAGTGCCCTGTAAAGCGCGCCTCGTCGGTGGGGCCGTCGCCGTCCCAGAGCATGACGTGGCGGTACACCTCTTCGGGCGGGGCGTCGATGTGTGCGTTGATTCGGAGTATTGGCATTGTCACACCGTGGCCGTGCGGCGGTTGATATGGTTCATCCGCGCCAATGGTATACGTCTGCGCCCGGACGATTCAACCCCGGACCGGCGGCACGGCCGAAAGGCCGCTGACGGGCAGTGCGCATTGGCGTACAATGGAGCCTGCGCCGCACGGCGTGGCACGACCGAGCGGGCGGCGATCAGCAACATGGAGGCGACAAATGGTACGAAAGCGCATTGGGGTGGCCGCAATGGGCGGGGACAGCAGAGACGTACTGGCGCGAATCGAGGAGCTGGAGAGCCGCGGCATCGGCGCAGCGTGGCTCACTACCGGAGGCGCGGGGATCGACGGCATCACGCTGTTCGCGGCCGCGGCAGCCCGCACCGAGAACATACTGCTCGGCACGTGTATCACTCCAACCTACCCCAGGCACCCCATCACGACAGTCCAGCAGGTACAGGTCGTGGCTCAGCTTGCGCCGGGCCGCTTCCGCCTGGGACTGGGACCCAGCCACAAAGTGAGTATCGAACCTACATACGGAATCGAGCACACGGCGCCGCTCACGAACTTGAAGGAGTACATCCAGGTGTGCAAATCGCTACTGTGGGCCGGCGAGGTGGACTTCGACGGCACTCAGTACCACGCCCATGCGCGGTTGGCGAACGACCCGATACCGGATGTGCCGGTTATGGCTTCGGCGCTGCGTCGGCGTTCTTTCGAGGCATGCGGGGAGGTTGCGGACGGCGCGATAAGCTGGGTGTGTCCGGGCACATACCTGCGCGACGTCGCACTGCCGGCCATGAGGCGGGGCGCCGAGCGCGCCGGACGTCCAACGCCGCCGCTCGTGGCGCACGCCCCCGTGTGCGTCCATGACAATGCCGACGAGGCGCGGGCCGCGTCGCGGGAGCAGCTATCCAACTACCCTCGCTCTCCCTTCTACCAGCAGATGTTCGCCGACTCCGGTCACCCGGAGGCATTCTCCGGTGAGTGGAGTGACGGAATGATCGACGACGTGGTCTTCATGGGCAGCGAGGAGCAGGTTGCGGACAGTCTACAAGAACTGTTCGCGATGGGGGCGACCGAGATCATCGCCCACCCGGTTCTGGCGGGCCCCGACCGCGAGGCCTCCGCAAACCGCGCCCTCGAGGCCATTGCGGCCGTCGGGCGAACTCTGTAGCGGCTGACGCCAGGGAACCAGACTTGTTCGGTCGCATGTGCGAACCGCACTGCGTGGCCAATTGGCCTTCACACGCGATGCGCCTATTTCTAGCTTAACCTAGCTAGTTTGTTTTGACACATAATGGCAGTTAATATATCCTAACCTGCATGAATAGTGTGGGCTTTCCCGGTGAACTTGGGTGTACCTGATTCGCTGGCCAGGGAGCTTAGGTGCCGCGGAAGGCGGTCGGCTTGCGGGTAAACTAGGCGCTTGGCTACCATTGGTCACAGCATAGGGAGCGTGGCGGCCCGCGCGGCCGATGGCGGCGCGTTCCGGCGAATGTGGGCGAGCCTGCCGCCAATCGTGGTGCTGGCGCCGGCTCTACTTGTCGGCGCGGCGATGCTGCTTCCGCTCCTTTACTTGGTCATACGAGGCTCGGGCGCGTCCGATGAGGCATGGCGCCTGCTGTTCCGGGCCCAGACGCTCTACACGCTCGCTCGTACACTGCTCCTGATGGCGAGCGTCACGTTGATTTCCGTTGCGATCGCGGTTCCCCTCGCATGGCTCACGGTGCGGACCGACCTTCCGTTTCGCAGGGTGTGGGGGGTAGTGAGCGTCCTCCCTCTGGTGATACCCAGCTTCGTGGGTGCGTTTCTGTACATCTCGGCTCTGGGACCACGAGGCCTGTTACAGGGCGCCATGCAGGATATGTTCGGCCTGGAAAGGTTGCCGGAGATCTACGGACTGGCGGGCGCCACTTTGACGCTGGCGCTGCTCAGTTTCCCCTACATGCTGTTGACGGTGCGTGCGTCACTCTCAAATCTCGATCCCGCCACCGAGGAATCGGCGCGCGGCTTGGGATGCGGGCCGCTGGGAACTCTCTGGCGTGTCACGCTGCCGCAACTCAGACCTTCGATTGCCTCCGGGGGTCTGCTTGTGGCCTTGTACACCTTGAGCGACTTTGGCGCGGTGTCGCTGATGCGCTACCAGACCTTCACCTGGGTCATCTACCAGCAGTACGAGTCGGCCTACGACCGCTCCGTCGCCGCCGTGCTCTCGCTGGGCTTGGTCGCCATGGCCGCCGCGGTGCTTGTGTTGGTGCACGTGAGCCAGGGCCGCGAGCGGTACTATCAGTCGAATGCCGCGGCCGCGCGCGTTCCTCGACGCTTCCGGCTGGGTAAGTGGAAGTGGCCCGCGTTGACTTTCTGCGGCGGTGTCTCGTTCCTATCGCTGGCGCTGCCGATGGCCGTGCTTGGCTACTGGCTCGTGCGCGGCGTCGGTCTTGGCGAGCCGCTTATGCCCCTGTGGGAAGCCACGCGCAACTCGGTGATAGTATCCGGCATGGCGGCCGTCGCTACTGCCACGTTCGCGATTCCGATCGCTGTCATCATAGTCCGCCACCGGGGCAGACTGAGCCGGGTGTTGGAGACGACGAGTTTCACCGGATACGCGCTGCCAGGTGTGGTCATCGCGTTGGCGCTGGTTTACTTCGGTGCGAACTACGCGCGTCCGCTGTATCAGACCATCTGGCTGCTCGTGTTCGCCTACGTGGTGTTGTTCTTCCCGGTCGCGCTAGGGGCGGTGAGCTCGAGGCTCCAGCAGATCAGCCCGCGGCTCGAAGACGCGGCAAGGGGACTGGGCAGGCGCCCCTGGCAGGTGCTGGCGTCGATCACAGTTCCGCTGCTAAGCCCTGGTGTTCTGATGGGAGCCGCGCTCGCGTTCCTCATCACCATCAAGGAACTGCCAGCAACGCTGATCCTGGGACCGCTGGGATTCGGCACGCTTGCTACGGCGGTCTGGTCCGCATCATCTGAGGCGTTCTTTGCGCGCGCCGCCGCTCCGGCGATGATGCTGGTGCTCATATCCTCGATACCGATGGCCTTTGTTCTGGCCGCGTTCGGGAGGGAGAGGGAGTGACATCTCCGGTCCTGTCGTGCCAGGAGGTGAGCAAATCCTTCGGTGCGGTGCAGGCGGTGAGGCGCGCCACGCTTCACCTGGAGCCGGGCGAGATTCTCGCGATCCTTGGAGACAGCGGTTGCGGAAAGACGACGCTTCTCCGGTTGATAGCGGGATTCGAGCACCTCGATTCCGGTGCAATCGAGATCAATGGGCGCCAGGTCTCCGGCACCACGGCGCATGTCGCTCCGGAGCGGCGCAACGTGGGCATGGTGTTCCAGGAGTACGCACTGTTCCCGCACCTGACTGTGGGCCAAAATGTGGAGTTCGGGCTTCGCAAGCTGCCGTCAGACCAGCGGGAGACTCGGTTGCGGCAGGTGCTCGACCTGGTGCAGCTCGAAAGGCTGAAGGAGAGCTATCCCCACGAGCTCTCGGGTGGTCAGCAGCAGCGGGTCGCCCTGGCGCGTACTCTGGCGCCGCGCCCGGTCACTATGCTGCTGGACGAGCCGTTCAGCAACCTGGACGCGCAGATGGCCACGCGGATGCGCCGTCAGGTCGAGGCGATACTGCGAGCTGGCGAGATCGCGACCGTTCTGGTCACACACAACCGCCAGGAGGCGTTCGCTATGGCGGATAGGATTGCCGTGATGAACGCCGGGCACATCGACCAGATAGACTCCGCCGCAGAGATATTCGGCTCGCCCGCGACCGCGTTCGTCGCCCGCATGACGCGCACGTGCGATCTGTTGCCGTGCAGGCACTCCGGGGGCGTCGCATACGGGGAGGCTGGGGAACTGCCCGTAGTCGACCCGGGCAAACCGTTGGAAGAGGATGCCAGCGTGGACGTGCTGGTGCACCCGGAAGACTTCAGAGCGGCGTCCGACGAGGACGGCGACTGTGTCGTCGGATCTTCTGAGTTCTTGGGTGACAGGGTGATGCTGTACATCCAGACCGCTTCCGGCTTCACAGTGAGGTGCAGCCACACGCTCGACGAGCAGATCGAGCCGGGCACTCGCGTGTCGCTGCGCTCCCGGCGAACCGGTCCATTCATCGCATTCCAGCGGGAGTGATAGATGGCGGGCGGCCAGCATGCCGTCATGCAGGGCCAGTCATCGCCAGCGCCGTTTCACAACCGGTGGCCGGTTGAAGTATCATGTCCGCAGTCAATCTCTGCCCGGAGGTACTCGCTCGATGGCGAATCCAATTCACAGCGTAAAGGAACTTGGACAATCGATCTGGTACGACAACATCAGCCGCACGCACCTGCGCTCGGGCGAACTGCAGCGCCTGATAGACCTGGGCGTCAGCGGCCTGACCTCCAATCCGACCATATTCGAGAAGGCGATTTCGGAGAGCGCCGACTACGACGCCGACTTGGACGCTCTGGTCAGCGCCGGCAAGGAGCCGCCGGAGGTGTTCGAGGCGCTGGCGGGCGACGACATTCGCGCCGCGGCGGATGTGCTGCGGCCGGCCTACGACGCAGCCGGCGGGGCGGATGGGTTCGCGTCGTTTGAGGTGAGTCCGCACCTGGCCCATGATACGGAGGGGACGGTGCGCGCGGCCAGGCGGCTGTTCGCGCTGTTGGACAGGCCGAACGTGATGATCAAGGTTCCCGCGACGCCTGAGGGTATCCCGGCCATCCGTCGGCTCATCGGGAGCGGAGTGAACGTCAATGTGACGCTCATCTTTTCGCTGGAGGCTTACGCCAATGTCAGGGAGGCGTATATCAGCGGGCTTGAGGAGCTTGCGGCCGGTGGCGGCGACGTGTCGCGCGTGGCGTCGGTGGCGTCGTTCTTCGTGAGCCGGGTGGATACGTCCGTGGACGCGCAGTTGGCCGAACTGGGCGGAGAGGCCGTGGGCCAGCTTTCCAGCAAGGCGGCGGTGGCGAACGCGAGGATGGCCTACCGGGATTTCAAGGCGACGTTCGGCACCGGGCGATTCGCGGCGCTGGCCGAGCGGGGCGCGAAGGTGCAGCGTCCACTGTGGGCGAGCACGAGCACCAAGAATCCGGATTTTAGCGACGTGCTGTACGTCGAGAGTCTGATCGGGCCGGATACCGTCAACACTATGCCGGACGCGACGCTCGAGGCGTTTCTCGACCACGGAGTCGCCGCGTCCACGCTGGAGAGCGATGTCGATGCGGCGGAAGCGCACGTCGCCGCGCTGGCGGCGGCGGGGGTCAGCATGGAGCGGACGACCGCCGACCTGCTAGCGGCGGGTGTGAAGGCGTTCGCGGACTCCTACGACGCGTTGCTGGCGAACATCGAGGCGAAGGCCAAGAGGTTGGCGGCCGCGGGGGCGTGATGGCGGCGGGTCCTGCCGATCATGAGTTGCTGACGGCGCTCGCCTGCGAGGAAGTCGACCGGCGAGACGTCATCGGCAGGATATGGCGGCGAGACCACACGGTCTGGAAGCCGGACCCTGACGAGATAGCGAACAGGCTGGGCTGGCTGGACGTGTCGGTCGGCATGCGAAGAGAACTCCCCGACTTGCGACGGCTCGCGGATGAGGTCCGCGCCAATGGCTTTGAGCGCGTGTTGCTGCTTGGTATGGGGGGCAGCAGCCTGGGGCCGGAGGCGTTGGCCCGGACTTTTGGCAGCGCGGACGGATACCCCGAGCTGAGCGTGCTGGACTCGGTCCTACCCTCGGAAGTACGCGCCGCTACTGACGCCATCGACCCAGCACGGACTCTCTTCCTAGTGTCGTCCAAGTCGGGCACGACCGTGGAGACGAACGCGCTGTATCGACACTTCAGGCGTGAGGTGGAGGCGAGCGTGGGGGCCGAGAATGCGGGCCGGAACTTCGTGGCCATCACGGACAGCGGAACTCCGTTGGCAAGGCTCGCCGTTCGCGATGGGCTCAGGCGCCTGTTCCTCAATCCCCCGGACATTGGCGGGCGGTACTCGGTGCAGTCGCTCGTGGGACTGGTTCCGGCGGCGCTGATCGGGCTGGACCTCGAGGCTGCTCTCGACCAGGTGGACGCCATGGCCGACCGCTGCTCGAGCACACATACAGCGAGCGACAATCCGGGCGCACGGCTCGGCGCTGCCATCGCCGCGCAGGCGGTGCGGGGGCAGGACAAGCTGACGTTGCTGGCGTCGACGTCGGTGGCGGCATTCGCATCGTGGGCGGAGCAGCTCGTCGCGGAAAGCCTGGGCAAGGAAGGCAAGGGCATCGTGCCGGTAGTGGGAGAGCCACTCAGGCGGTCAGCGCGCATTGGCGGCGACAGGCAGTTCGTCTACGTGCGGCTGCAAGGTGATGACAACGCCGCAATCGATTCGGTGGCCGACACCGCAGCCAGGCAGCTCAGGCCGCTCGTTACGCTGGAGCTGGGCGACAGGAACGAGGTGTGGGGCGAGTTCTTCCGCTGGGAGTTCGGGGTCGCGGTCGCTGCGGCGCTGCTGGGCGTCAACCCGTTCGACCAGCCGGACGTCGAGCTGTCCAAGAGGATGACCAGAGACGCTCTCGACGCCACAGGGGACGGGATTGGGGCCGCTGGCGGAGCTTCGCCTGCCGAGTTACTGGCGGATGTAAAGGCGGGCGACTACCTCGCGGTCCTGGCGTACGTGCGGCGTACTCGCGAGCTTGATTCGGCGCTCGCCGAACTCCGCCTGGCGGCCGGCGAGAGGCACGGCATCGCCACTACCGTGGGCTACGGGCCGCGCTACCTGCACTCCACCGGACAGCTTCACAAGGGTGGGCCGGCGAATGGTGGGTTTCTCATGCTGGTGGAGAAGCCGGGCAATGGCGAAGGAGCCGACATGGGCGTGCCGGGCGCAGAATACACGTTCGGCCGGTTGGCGAAGGCGCAGGCGGACGGCGACCTGAGCGCGCTGGCGGCGCTGGGGCGGCGAGTGTCGAAGGTGTACGTCGAGGGCGACGGCGTGAAAGAGGTCGACGCGCTCGTGGCAACGGTGCGACGTTAGGTTCTTGGGCTATGCCAGGACCTAGTCATCACCCCCATCCTGACCTTCCCCCTGCGAGGGGGAAGGGACTTACTGAATGGGCCCTGACTACTCGAGCGAGGCCTGCACGCTGAGCTCGACGTTGCCGGAGAGCGCTTGGGAGATGGGGCAGCCGTCCTTGGCGCCCTCGGCCGCCTGCCGGAAGGCTTCTTCGTCGATGCCGTCGACCTTGCCGGTAACGGTGAGGGCGCTCGACACGACCTTGAATCCGCCATCGACGTTGTCGAAGGTGACCGTGGCGCTGACGCGCAACTGCTGAGGAGGCGTGCCCGCCCTGCCTAGGCCGGCGGAGAGGGCCATGGAGAAGCAACTGGCGTGTGCGGCGGCGATCAGCTCTTCGGGGCTTGTGCGGCCGTCCGGCTGCTCGGTTCGCGCGGGCCAGCTTACGCCGAGGTCTGAGAATGCCTGGCTGGTGGTCGCCGTTACGACGCCGCTGCCGGAGGGAAGGTCGCCTGTCCAGGTCGCGTCTGCTCTTCTTACTGCTGCCATGTATCTCTCCCGTTGTCTGAGGGTTGTGGATCCGCGGGCATTGTATCACCATCGGGTGAACTTAGCGGAAAGTGTTCCGTTTTGTTCCGCTCGTACTTGAGGGCTGTTCCGTTGAGTGTGTCTTGGGTACCGTAACCGTTCCAAATTTGGGTGCGCGCCGTGCGATTTCGGGGCGGTGAGGGTCGGGATGGGATGGAGTGTCCCATCGGGCCGATTGAATTGTTAAAGACTTCGGGGGTTGGCGGCACGGGCCGGGACTGGCTCGCGCGGCGGCCACGAGGACAGGCCACGCAGCACCTCTCGGCCAGCGTGCCGCTTGTTTGGGCCAGGGACGCGGTCGGCAGGGTGATGCGGAACCGGGACCGGAACTCCGCGCCGGCCTGGTGGCGTGCGCGGTACGGGTCGAGGACGGCTTTTCGCCTCGGTCACCCCCATCCCCGTATCGAGTACGGGCCAGGCTCTGACCTTCCCCCACCTTCTCCCCGAAAGGGGGAAGGGACAAGCGGGCAGGCTCTGCCGCTACAGTTGGCAGGGGGAAGGGATGTACGGGTGACGGGCTACCGAGCGGAGTCGCATCCGGGCAGAGGCAGGCGCCAAACTGCCGGGTGGGACAAACAAGCTAGAAATTTGTGTCCCGTTTCGTTTCTTTTGACTTATCTCCTCAGAATTCGGATTGTCGCTTGTCGGCTTGCGGGTGGGTCGGTCGTTTGTGATGAAGGGAGCGTAGCACGAATGTGCTGGCTAGTCAATAGGGGTTGGCGCGTTGACACTCCAACGGCCAGCGCTTAACATTTGTCGTGGCTACAGTGGCGACCGAACCGTCCAGCAGGCGGGCGGTCGCAGGCTTGAATCAACTGACTCTACATCAGAGACGAAGCGCGATTATGACGGAAGCCTTAAGGCGAACGCCGCTCTACGACACTCACGTGGAACTCGGTGGCAGGATGGTGCCATTTTCCGGCTGGGAAATGCCCATCCAGTATGACAGCATTCTCCTGGAGACCAGGCTGGTGCGCTTCGGCGTCGGCCTCTTCGACGTCTCCCACATGGGGCGGGTGGAGGTGAACGGGCCGGGGGCGGGGCCACTGCTCAGCAGCGTACTCAGCATTAGCGCCATGGCTTTGCGTGAGGGGAGTGCGCGGTACAACGTAATCTGCGACGAGCAGGGCGGCATCATCGACGACGGAATTGTCTACCGAAAGGGTGAGGAGCGGTTCCTGGTGATTCCGAACGCGGGGAATCGCGCCGCTGTGTACGACTGGATCGTGAAGTGGAACATCGGGTCTGAGCCGGCAGAGATAGTGGACGTGTCCGACGACTACGCGATGATAGCCTGCCAGGGGCCGGCGGCCGAGTTCATCCTGGAACCTCTGTCTTCGGTCGATCTGTCGAAGCTCCGGCCGTTCCGGTACGCGGATGCCAAGCTGGACGGCGTGGACACGATGTTCGCGCGCACAGGCTACACCGGAGAGGACGGCTTCGAGCTTATCCTGCCGAGCGAGAGCGCGGGGCGAATCTGGTCGTTGCTTATGGACAAGGGCGCCATCGCCGCGGGCCTGGGCGCAAGGGACGTGCTGAGGATGGAGGCGGGGCTGCTGCTTCACGGAAGCGACATGAGCACCGAGGTCAATCCGTACGAGGCCGCGCTGGAGCGATTCGTCCGGCCCAATCGCCGGCGGTATATCGCGGGCGAGGCGTTGCGGCGCATACGAGACGAGGGCGTCAGCCGACGCATGGTTGGCTTCAACATGGTGGAGCGAGGTATACCCCGGCACGGCTACGCTATCATGGGCGAGTCGGGGCAGGTAGGCGAGGTGACGAGCGGGGGCTACTCGCCCACTCTTGACAGAAATATCGGTATGGGCTACGTTCAGACCGACTACTCGACCGAGGGTTCGCGCTTCCACATAGACATCAGAGGACGGAGCGTGGAGGCCGAGGTTACAAGTCTGCCATTTTATACCCGGAGGCGAAGAGGCGACTCATGAACCCTGCCGACCTGAGATATTCCAAGGAGCATGAATGGCTTCGAATGGAGTCTGACGACGTGGGCGTCGTTGGCATCACCGAGTTCGCGGCGGACAGCCTCGGCGACGTGGTCTTCGTGGAGTTGCCGGGAGTGGGCGCGAAGCTAGCGCAATTCGAGAAGATGGGCGAGATCGAGTCGGTCAAGGCCGTATCGGACCTTTTCACGCCTATCAGCGGCGAGGTGATCGAAACGAACGAGGACCTGATGGACGGTCCGGAGAAGGTAAACGATTCTCCTTTCCACTTCGGGTGGATGCTTCGCGTTCGGATCAGTGACAAGTCCGAGGTCGACAATCTCATGAGCGCGGAGGAGTATGACGCCCTGATCTCCGCGGAGGAGGCTTAGGCAGGCCTATGGAGAATGGCAACTTCATTTCTCCCTACGTGCCGAGTACGGATAACGACCGCCGGCACATGCTTGACGCCATAGGCGTCGATTCGGTCGATGAGCTGTTCCTGGACATCCCCGAGCAGCACCGCAACCCTACGCTGGACCTTCCCCCTCCCAAGTCAGAGTTCGAGTTGATGCGTCACGTCGCGGACCTTTCCGCCATGAACAGGGTGCCGGGCGAATACGCGTGCTTCCTGGGGGCCGGGTCGTACCGGCACCACGTGCCCGCCATCGTGAGGCAGATTACCAGCCGCAGCGAGTACGTGACATCGTACACGCCCTACCAGCCGGAGGTGTCGCAGGGCACGCTTCAGACCGAGTTCGAATTCCAGACGCTGTGCGCCCAGCTCACGGGCATGGAGGTCGCCAACGCGGGCATGTACGACGGCTCGACGTCCCTCGCGGAGGGGGTGCTGATGGCTGCGCGCGTCACCAGGCGCGATCGAGTCGCGGTGCTTTCCAGCGTCTCGCCGATGTACAGGCGGGTTCTGGACACGTACACGCAAGCGCCCGGCATCGACGTGTACGAGGTGCCCGGCGACGTTTCCGAGCTACAGGAAGACACGGCCTGCCTGGTGGTGCAGCAGCCGAACTTCTTCGGGTACATGGAGGAGTTGGAGCGGCTGACCGAGCTTGCGCACTCCAGCGGCGCGCTGCTGGTGTGTTACGTGGATCCGATCTCGCTGGGCATGTTCAGGCCGCCGGGGGAGTACGGCGCAGACATCGTGGCGGCGGAGGGCCAGGCTCTGGGGGTGGCACCCACCTACGGCGGACCGTACGTGGGCATATTCGCCTGCAAGGAGCGGTACATGCGGCAGATGCCGGGCCGCATCGTAGGGCGCACGGTGGACACGCGGGGAAGAACGGCATACGTGCTGACACTGCAGACACGGGAGCAACACATCCGGCGGGAGCGTGCAACGTCCAACATCTGCACGAGCGTCGCTCTGATCGCGCTGATGACGACGGTGTACATGACGGCCAACGGCAGGCGCGGCCTCCGGCACATCGCAGAGTTGACCTACCACAAGGCTCACTACGCCGCGTCGCTCATCGAGAAGATTCCGGGTTACTCCATTCCGATGGACGGCCAGTTCTTCCAGGAGTTCGTGGTCAGTTGTCCGCTGCCGCCCGGGGAGCTGAACGAGCGGTTGCTCGAGCACAAGATCATCGGCGGCCTCGACGTGAGCGAACAGTCGCCCAACGGGATGCTGGTGTGCGTGACCGAGATCAACAGCAGAGACGAGATAGAGCGGCTTGCGGCCGCGCTCGAGGAGATAGGCTCTAGGGCATGAATCCGCTACTCGACAGATACGAGCAGGAACGCCGACGCTTGCTGATGGAGCGGAGCGTGAGCGGAAGGATGGGTACTACGCTACCTCCGCTGGACGTGCCGGAGCAGCCCTTGCCGCCGTCCGACATCCTGCGAGATGAGCTGCCCATGCCGGAGGTGAGCGAGGGGGAGATTGTCCGGTACTTCTCCCAGCTCAGCCAGTTCAACTTTTCCATCGACCACAACTTCTACCCGCTTGGAAGTTGCACGATGAAGTACAATCCCAAACTGAACGACGAGGTCTCCACGACACCGGGCATGGCCCAGCTTCACCCGTACCAGCCTGAGTCCACGGTACAGGGCGCGCTGAAGCTGATGTACGAGCTGCAGGGTTACCTGAACGAGATCACGGGCATGACCGCCAACTCGCTTGCGCCTATGGCGGGTGCGGACGGCGAGCTTGCCGGGATGCTGATGATCCGGGCATACCACCTGGGCAACGGCGACGCCCAGCGCAAGAACGTGCTGATACCGGACAGCGCTCACGGCACCAATCCGGCGTCGGCGGCGATGGCGGGTTTCGAGGTCGTTACGCTGCCTTCGGACGCGAATGGCGACACGGACCTGGACGCGCTGCGAGCCACCGTAAACGACGAGTTGGCCGGGCTGATGATCACGCTGCCGAGCACGCTGGGGCTGTTCGATGCGCACATCCTTGAGGTGTGCCGGATCGTTCACGAGGCGGGCGGTCTGGTGTACGGCGACGGCGCGAACCTGAACGCGCTGCTTGGGCGGGTGAAGCTGGGAGACCTGGGGTTCGACGTCGTGCACTCCAACCTCCACAAGACCTTCACGCAGCCGCACGGCGGCGGCGGGCCGGGGGCGGGACCGGTGATCTCCGGGCCGACGCTAGAGCCGTACCTGCCGACGCCGGTGGTCACGCGCCAGGTGGAGGAGGACGGTTCGGAGAGCTACTCGCTGTCCGCGCCGGAGAGCAGCATAGGCCGCATGGGAGCGTTCCACGGCAATTTCGGCGCGCTGCTTCGCGCATACGCCTACATAGCGACGCTGGGGGCGCCGGGCATCGCCGGGATCAGCGAGGACGCGGTCATCAACGCGAACTACATACTGAGCCGGCTCAAGGGCGAGTACGACCTGCCGTACGACCGGGTGTGTATGCACGAGGTGGTGTTTTCGGCGCGCAACCTGAAGCGGGCGCACGGCGTGAACGCGCTGGACGTGGCCAAGCGGCTTATCGACTACGGCATACATCCTCCCACGATGTACTTCCCGCTTATCGTCGAGGAGGCGCTGATGATCGAGCCGACCGAGACGGAGTCCAGGGAGACGCTGGACTACTTCGTCGAGGTGATGAAGACCATCGCGCGGGAAGCGGAGGAGGAGCCGGACCTGCTCCACGACGCGCCGCACGACACTCCCAACACGCGGTTGGACGAGGCGCAGGCCGCCCGGCGGCCGTATCTGCGGTGGCGGCCCGAAAAATAGCCGTAAACGTCTCACGCGCGCCGTCGCGGGCGCGATCCCAGCAGCAACGCAATACCAATCAAGAGCCAGGAGAAGCAGATGATCGAGGTAGGTCAGGCCGCGCCCGACTTTACGCTGAGGGCGCACAACGGCGAGAGCGTAACGCTGAGCCAGTACAGGGGCGACAAGAACGTGGTGCTGTCGTTCCACCTGTTCTCATTCACAGGCGGTTGAACGCACCAGGTCTCCTCTTTCCGAATGGCCAACGCGTCGTTCGAGAGGAAGGATACCCAGGTACTGGGTATTAGCACAGACCCCGTTCCCACGCAGACAGCCTTCGCGTCGTCGATCGGCGGGCTGCCGTATCCGCTGCTCGGGGACTTTCACCCCAAAGGGCAGGTGGCCGAACTGTTTGGCATCTACAATGACGACCGGGGCACGGCCAACCGCGCAATCATCATCATCGACAAAGAGGGCGTAGTCCGGTACGTTCGCACCTACGAGAGCATGGCAGGGCTGAGCCCCGAGGCTGTGCTGGAAGAGGTGGACAAGCTTTAGCGACGGTCCGGCGGGCCGGGACCTGACAGCCCGGCCCATTCGCCTCTCCGGGCATGGAGGGCAGATGCACGCCAACGCGACACGTGCCCCCGTGTTCCGGGAGGGGGATTCGGCGCTGCTGATAGACCGCAAGGGCCGCCGGTACATGGTGCGGCTCGAGCAGTCCGGCGAATTTCACACGCACATTGGGCACTTCGGCCACGACGAACTTCTTGGCCGTGACGAGGGCGCGTGGGTGCTCACGTCCAAGGGGCACCATCTTCTGGCGGTGAAGCCGACGTTGGCCGACTTCACGCTTGAGATGCCCCGCATCGCTACGGTGGTCTATCCCAAGGACCTCGGCGCAATCCTGGTGTACGGCGACATCTTTCCGGGCGCCAGGGTGCTGGAGGCGGGGACCGGATCGGGCGCGCTGACGGCGGCGCTGCTGCGGGCGGTCGGGCCTGCGGGATCTGTGGCGTCATACGACGTGCGGCAGGATATGCTGGAGCGCGCGCGGTCGAACATCGACTCGCTCTTCCACGACTCGAGCAACCTGAGCCTGAAGTTGGGAGACGTCGGCGAGGGATTCGAAGAAGAGGGCCTCGACCGCATTGTGCTAGACCTGCCGGAGCCGTGGCACGTTGCGCCGCACGCTGAAGAGCGGCTGTTGCCGGGCGGCATATTACTCAGCTTCCTGCCGACGGTATTGCAGGTGCACGAGTTGACGCGTACGCTGCGCGAGCGTCGCACTTTCGACCTCATCGAGACGTTCGAGGTGATGCAGCGAGGCTGGACCGTGGGGCGGCGCAACGTGCGGCCGGACCACAGGATGGTGGCGCACACTGGCTTCGTGACGACGGCACGGCGGTGCTCGCCGCGGCCGCAGGCGGCCGGAGGGGACGCGTAGCGGCCGGTCTGATTCTTCGGCAAGCCCGGAATGGCCGTTGGCCTTCACCCCCATGCTAACCCATTCGGCAGGCTCAGGGCAGGCCCTTCCCCATCGATGGGGAAGGGACCTATCGGATAGGGCCTTAACTGAGAGTGGAGGCGAATGATGGACAGCGATACCGCGAGATCGATCGTGGAGGAGTACGCCAAGAGCGACAGCCTTCGCAAGCACCTGCGGGCCGTCGAGACGTGCATGAGGGCCTATGCGCGTAAGTACGGGGAGGACGAGGAGTTGTGGGGAATCGCGGGCCTGGTGCACGACTTCGACTGGGAGGTGTGCCCCACACCGGAGTCCCACCCCACTTACGGCGCCGACATACTTCGCGACCGTGGGTTTCCGGAAGAGATCGTGCGCGCGGTGTTGTCGCACGGCAACCACACGGGCATAGCGCGCGAGACGCTGCTGGAGAAGGCGCTGTTCGCGTGCGACGAGTTGTCGGGATTCGTGACGGCGGTGGCGCTTGTGCGGCCCACCAAGAGCCTTTCGGATACCAAGGTGCGGTCGGTGAAGCGGAAGTTCAAGGACAAGCGGTTCGCGGCTTCGGTGAGTCGGGATGACATCTTCCAGGGCGCGGACGAGCTGGACGTGGACCTCGACGAGCACATCGCGTTCATCATCGAGTCGCTCAAGCCGGTGGCGGAGGAGTTGGGCCTCAGTGAGTAGGGGGACGGGAGTCCTCGCCAGACTCTGCCCCGAAAGGCCACAGACTCTCAAGCTCGGGCGAGATGCCCGAAGCGGCGTGGGGATAACGGCCGGCCATCAGGCGCGCGTGTTCGGCGCTGAGCAGCGGCGGGTCCAGCGGAGCGGGCGGCGCGTCGTCGGGTTCGGCGCCGTCGTCTGGGAAGTCTCCGCGGCGCTGTAGCAGCACGCGGAAGTCGCCCAGACCGCCTCGCCTCACGAGGTCGAGCATACCCATGCGGTTAGCGTTGCGCTCGACGTCGCTCAGAGGCATCGAGCTCAGCCGCTGGAGCATCTGACCGAAGCCCAGGCTTCGCAGGAACTGCGCTTGCGGACCGAACGCGACGGGTTCGAGTCCCACTGCCCTGCCCTCCGACATGACGGACGTGAAGTCGACGTGGGCGGTTATGTCCTGCTCCCCTACCCTGACGAATGGGTCGTTGCCTACGGTGTGGGCGTAGTGTGTCTGGAGGGTGCCGCTCATACGCTCCGGGGCGTAGAGCTCGCCCGCGGGAAAGCCGTAGTCGATGGTGATCAGGTAGCCCTGGTCCAGCGCGTCGGCCACGCTTGCGAGCCAGGGGCGCAGCTCCAGGCAGACCTCGCCTCGGAAGCCGTCCGGCAGGGATACGCCCAGCGGCTCCAGCCGCTCGGCCAGCAGAGGTGTGGACGGCTCGCCCAGTTCTTCGCACAGGCCGTCTGCGTGGTCGGGAACGACGTAGACCTCGCGTAGCTCGCCGCCGCTTACACGGAAGCGGTGGAACGGCAGGGCGTCCAGTAACTCGTTGGCGATAACGCAGCCGGTGATGCCACGGAGGGGCAGTCGGTCGCTGATGATTTGCCGCACGGCGTCGGGGGCGTCAGGCTGGACCGCGGGGCGGCGGAGGTCGATGGCGACGTATGTCAGGGCCTCCGCAAAGTCTGGAGAGAGGCGGCCGGCGTAGGCGCAGACGTCGCGTGCGAGGATGCCGTCCTCGGCGCCGAGCTCGACGGCGGTGAAGCGCGCAGGGCGTCCAAGCCCGCGCCACATGCGCCAGAACTGGACGCACAGCAGGGCGCCAAAGGCGGGATGCGCCGCGGGGCTGGTGTAGAAGTCGCCGGTTTCTCCAACGCGGCCGGCGCGGGTGTAGTAGCCGCCGGAGGGATGGTAGAGGGCCATCGCCATGAACTCGGCGAAGGTGAGCCTGCCCCTGATCTCCGCCTCTGAACGGATGAGGGCGGCGAGCGGGGCGTTCGTCATGGCGTCGAAGTCCGGCTGCGGCTGGCCTGATTTTCGCCCGCAGTAGATACGTGACATCGGGGATGGGCGGCTAAGGAGTGGGCGGGTGGACGCGGATTATGCTGACGTGTTGCCGCGTGCCTGGCGTGCCCTTCTGCTCTGGGCGCTCTCCCTGTCCCAGCCAGAGCCGGGAATGGAGTTGCGAAACTCGGCTGTCGCGCCGCAGATTTTGCATTCGCCCATGCTGGTGGGCCCGTTGGGACTGGCGATCATCCAGTGGTGCTGGCAGTCCGACGCCTCTTCGACGTCCTGAGTCTCTTCAGTCGTCAATTTCGATTCCCCTGCGTTAAGTGTCCAGAGTTGATGAGGCGAACATGAGCAAGGGACCTTCACCCCCATCCTAACCTTCCCCCTCGCAGGGGGAAGGGAAAGAAAGGTCCTGGGTTACTCCCTCTCGTCGATCGGCGTGTACTCGAGATCCATCGGGCCGGTGTACTGGAGTCTCGGCCTCAGCAGGATGTTGTTTTCGAACTGTTCGACGACCTGGGAGGTCCAGCCGGGAATGCGGCCCATGGTGAAGATGGATATGAACAGGTCATCGGGAATGTCGAGGAGGTAGTAGATCGCGCCGGACCAGAAGTCGACGTTCTCGCATATGCCGCGGCGCGAATACGGTTCCATGACCTCGGACACCGTTCGTAGTATGGAGAACCACTTGGGCTGTCCCTTGCGCTCGCCGAGGGCCTGGGCGTCGGGGCGAAGGTGGTTGGCGCGGGGGTCGACGGCCTTGTAGACGCGGTGGCCGAAGCCCATCACCCGCTCGCGCCTGCTGAGCATGTCGCGGACGTATTCCTCGGCATTCTCTTCGTTGCCGATGTCCAGGGCCATCTTCATAACTTCTTCCGCGGCACCGCCATGCGAGGGGCCCTTGAGGACAGACACGCCTGTGGCGACAGCGCAGTGGAGGTCGGCCTGGGTGGAGGCGGCGACCCGGGCACCGAACGAGGAGGCATTGACGCCGTGTTCGGCGTGCAGCACGAAGTCCTTGTCGATCAGGCGAATGTCCTGGGGATCGGGCTTTTCGCCCGACAGCATGTACAGGAAGTTGCCCGCGTGGCTAAGCGAAGGATCGGGGGGCACGGGATCCTTGCCCTCACGGATGCGGGCGTGGGAGGCGACGACGGTCGGCGCCTGGGCGGTGAGACGGACGCCCTTGCGAAGGGTGGCCTCTCTGGAGTTGTCGTTCACGTCGGGGTCGAAGGTCGCGAGCGCCGAGACGGCGGTGCGGAGAACGTCCATCGGGTGGGCGTTCTTGGTCAGCTTGATGATGTCGACTACTTCGTCCGGGAGCTGCCTATTCGCCTTCAGCTCGGCGTCGAACTCTTCGAGTTCCTTCCTGTTCGGCAGCTTTTCGTAGAGCAGCAGATAGATGATCTCCTCGAAAGTGGAGTTCTCTGCCAAGTCGTCTATGTTGTAACCCCTGTACAGCAGCTTACCGATGTTTCCGTCGATGAAGCTGGAGGTCGTCCTGTCAATGTAAACGTCGCGGAGGCCACGATGTAGTTCGACCTTTTCCTCGGTCATATGGCAATCCTCCCAGGCCTCGGTTGTGATTCCGTCAAGCGCGTGCGTTCACAAAATCGAACGCGCTGGCCGCCCGGGGCGCGGCGCATCCACACCCGCAAGGCACGGTGATTCTAGCACTCGCCAATTGGAGTGTCAACAGAATGCGCGCGCGCCATGCCTTTGAGACTGGCGGCGTACTTCCTCTTTTGAAAAGTGCGGCCACGTCCTCTAAAATGTATCTATATTCGAAGCTTGGCGAGTGCTTTCGGCGCCGGACATTGGGCTGCGAACGGCGGAGTCGGCAGGAATTTAGGAATGTGTAAGTGCTCCCATTCGGTGAGAGGTTAACTTCAGGAAAATGACCTACCAGTTGGATTACCTAGACGTCGCAATAGTTTCGCATCTTCAGAAGAACGGCTCACTCACCAACGCCGGCATTGCCGAGCGGGAAGACGTGCCCGTCAGCGAGGAGACGGTACGGCGCCGCATCAAGCGTTTGGTCAAAGAAGGTCTGATAAAGATCGTCGCCGTTCCCGACCCGGACAAGCTGGGCTACGAGTCCGAGGTGCTGATAGGCGTGCAAGTCGAGTCTGATAAGGTGGGGTTGGTCGCGGACGCGTTAACCGCAATCCCCGAGATCACGTGGGTCACGGTGAGCACGGGAGCCTACGATGTGTTCGCGTGGGCGACGCTCAAGACGTCCTCCGAGCTCAGCAACCTGCTGCTCACAAAGGTCGGCGTGATACCGGGCGTAAGGAAGACCGAGACCTTCATCAATCTCGACATTCGCAAGCGCCTGTACGGGCTCGACATAAGCACCTACGCCGTCGAAGAGGAGACGTAGGCCGGCTATCTCTGCCCCACGCCGATACTGCCTCGGAGCCTGGGGTCCAGAATGTCGCGCAGGGCGTCGCCGATGATGTTCATCGCCAGAACCGAGATCATTATCGCCAACCCGGGGAAGGTCGCGTACCATCCGGCCCTGCCCATGTAGGTGCGGGCCGACGAGAGCATGGCTCCCCACTCCGGCGACGGGGGACGAGCGCCCAGACCGAGGAAGCTCAGGCCGGCTATGGCCAGTATCGACGTCGCCATTCCGAGCGTGCCAAGCACGATAATGGGCGCCGCGACGTTTGGCAGGATGTGTCTCCTCATGATGCGCAGCGTGCCCGCCCCGACGGCCTGAGACGACTCCACGTACTGAGTCTGCTTCACCTGGAGCGTGGAGCCTCGAACGGTGCGCGCGTACCAGGGGACTGCGCTTATGCCGACGGCTATCATCAGGTTGACCAGGCTCGGGCCGAGCACAGCCATTATGAGAATGGCCAGGATGATGCTGGGAAAGGCCATTAAGCCGTCGATAAAGCGCATGATAGCAGTGTCGATCAACCCGCCGACGTAGCCGGACATGAGGCCGAGCGTACTGCCCACCAGCACGGCGATAGTCACCGCGATGATGCCGACCGAGAGGGAGATCCGGCCGCCGTAGACGATCCGGCTAAACAGGTCGCGCCCGAACTCGTCGGTGCCCATCCAGTGCGAGGTCGACGGAGGCTGAAGCAGATCGGCGCTCTGCTTCAGAGGCTCATGTGTCGCGACCAGCGGCGCGAACAGCGCGATGAGCCAGATGGCGGCCAGGATGACAATCCATAGCGAGGCGACCTTGTTGTACCTCAGGTAGATGGCTGTGTTTGTCACCCACGCCCTATTCATGTTTCGTCTCCAATTGCTTTTGCGCTCCTGTACAGCACTTCAAGTAAGGGGTTCCTGACTACTCATAACGGATGCGTGGATCGAGGAAGCCGTAGCTGATGTCCACCAGCAAATTGGTGATCACGTAGATTACCGCGAAGAACATCACCACGCCGAGTACTAGAGGGATGTCGCGCTGCTGAATGGCGTCTATGGCGACCCTGCCAACCCCGGCCCGCGCGAACACAGACTCTATTATCACGGTGCCGCCGAGCAGGTTTCCAAACTGGATACCGCTTACCGTCACTATCGGAATCAGGGCGTTGCGCAGCGCGTGTCGATAGATGACAACCTGCTCGCGCAGTCCCTTCGATCGCGCGGTCCTGATGTAGTCCTGCCTCACCACCTCGAGCATACTCGATCTGGTCAGCCTCGCGAGCACTGCTCCCGACGACACTCCCAGCGTTATTGCGGGCAGCACAAGCGAGTGGAGTCCGGAACCGCCGAGGACCGGAAACCATCCGAGCTGTACACCGAAAAACAGTATGAGCATCAACCCCAGCCAGAAATTGGGCATGGAGATGCCGAATAGAGCGCCAACCATGATTGAAAAGCCGGCGCCCGGCACCCGAGTAACCGCCGCGAGTATGCCGAACACCAGCCCGATCCCTACCGCTACGACCATGCCGGCGAGGGCGAGCTGCAACGTGCTCGGAAATCTCAGCAAGATCTCGTCCACGACCGGCGCCCGGGTTGTGATCGAGCGTCCAAGGTCTCCCCGCGCGACGCCCCAGAGGTAGCGAAAGTACTGCACGTGGAGCGGCTTGTCGAGGCCGTATTGCTCCCTTAGTATTTGCTCGATTTCGGGGCCGGGCTGGATCTCCTCGATCATTTCCGTGATCGGATCGCCCGGCGTCGCGTTCAACGCGAGGAAAGTGATTGACACGATAGCCCACACCAGCGGGATGAGTATGAGCATTCGCCTGAGGATGTAACGGTACATGCGCCGTGCCCGGGTGGGGAATCTCAGGGGTGTGTTGATGACCGCCCGCACCACCCTGGCGGAGCGGGTCGCATTAGCTTGCATACGAGTGCCGGGACATCCCCGGCACTCGTGGACGAAATCAACTAGATGCCGCAGTCGCGCCGGACGACCTTGTGGTCACTCGCCGCGACGTTTGGGATAGTCCTATCGCTTGATCCAGGCGTCGTTGACTTTCCAGTCCATAGAGTTGCGGTGGGCGATAAAGCCCCGCACGCGGCCATTCACCAGCGTATTGGAGTTGGGGTTGATCAGCGGAATCACCATGGCCTCGTCACGGAAGTACTCTTGCACCTCGTGGTTTGCCACGGCTCTGGCGTCGCCCAAATTGTGGCGCGCCGCGTCCAGAAGCTCCGCGAACTTCTCGTCCGAAATGCGATCCAGGTTGGAACTCTGGGTCGGGTGCCAGAAGAACGACAGAATGTCCGCTGTCAGCGTCGCGTACCCGGAGTGACGCAGATCGAAGTCTCCTTCTTTGCGCCTCGCGTTGTGCGTTGCCGATTCCAAGGTCTCCAGCTTGATTGTGATACCGAGCTCTTCCAGCTGTGCCTGCAGCAGACTTCCCATTCGCACGTTCCGTTCGGACCCTGTCTGGATGAAGTTGAACTCCAGTGGCGTACCGTCCTTGGCCAGCTTGCCGTCGCTGCCCTTCACCCAGCCGGCTTGGCCCAGCAGGTCCAACGCGCGGTCAGGGTTGTAGGCGTTCATAGCGGCAGACTCGTCTTCGAAGGCTTGGTCGTAGAATGGCAGAGCGCGGACCACTTGGCCGTACTGCGGGAAGCCCTCACCCTGCTCCATGACCTGGATGATCCTGTCGCGGTCAACGGCCACCATCAGCGCCTGTCGCACCTTCACGTCGTCCAGAGGCGCCGCCTCGTGGTTCATGGACAGCGCGCTCAGACGCCCCGACCGCCGGGTGTGAAACTCGAACCGGTCGTCGTTGCGGAGGTCCGCCGCGAACTGGTTGGGCACATAAACGACGTCGATTTCCTCGGCCTGCACAGCCGCGTTGAGGACGGCTTCTTCCTCAATGAACTTGATGAAGATGCCGTCGACGTATGGGGCGCCGGGGTTCTCGTAGAAGGCGGGAGCCCAGTTGTAGTCGGCGTTTCGGGAGAGGGAGGCGTTGTCGCCGCGCACCCACTCGTCGAACTTGAAGGCGCCAGTGCCGATAGGCTGCGTACCGTAGTCCTCTTCTCCCACGACCGCGCGATGGTGTTCTGCGGTCACGATGAACCATGCGGGCCAGGAAATGTGATCCAGCATTGGGCCGTAAATCTTAGGAGACTTAATGACGAATGTAATCTCGTCCTGGGCGAAGATGTCAGCTTCCGGCGGCAGGTAGATCTTGGGCACCCAGCCAACGTCGGCGCCGTGCCTGTACGACGCTGCCATGGCCTCCGCATCGAAAGGAGTGCCGTCGTGGAAGGTTATGCCTTCCTTCAGATTGAACGTCCAGGTGAGCAAGTCCTCTGAGACGTCCCATGAGTTCGCCAATCCCCCGGGAAGGAAGTCGTATGTTTCGGGGTGGCGGGAAACGAGAACATCGCCGTACATGCCGGCGATGTTTCCGGCGACGACCGACCATGTCGCCTGCGGATCGAAGCTGTTAGGCTCGGGAATGCCGAACCTGAGAGTGCCGCCTGTCTGCGGCGCGTCGGTAGGCGGCGCTGACGTCTGTGGTGGGGCCGCGGTCGGCTGCGCCTGTGACGTCACCGGCGCCGAAGTGGCGGCCGCCGTCGGATCGGGATCCTCTTCCTCGGCACTGGAGCACGCGGCCAGAACCAGAAGCGATGCCAGCAGCCACAGGCACGCGAACCCGCTTGCCCCTGCAATCTTCAAACTCATGGGAACCTCCTCGAAAACCCCAGTCGCAGCGCACCCTCGATGAAACAGAGAATTACCCGCCAGCCTACTTCAAGCGGTAGTGCTCGTTCGTTGAAAGGAAGGGGGCCGGCAACGCGCCAGAGAACTACCCACCGCCGCGCGAATGATACTGTCAGTGCAACACACTGTCAACAACGCGGGCAAGTCTTCATAGGGTTCGCACAGTGCCCAAGAGGTAGGCGGTGTTGCGCCGCTTTCTCAGTGCGGCAGGTCGTGGCTGTCGGAAAGTCTCAGTTTTTGGTCGCTCGCTTGTTTGACATGTAGGTTTGTGCTTCATTAACATGAGATTAACGGACTTAGGGTGAAGGAGGCTGAAGCATGGAATCCAACGAGTCCATAACTATCCTTCAGGCTGCGGGAAAGTACGCCGAGCACCTGACTATGCGCAAGGCAAAGCGGGCAAGCGCGAAGTCGCGCAGCGTCAGGGAGGAGGCCGACGCCCACTCCACGTCCGGCAGCAATACCGAGCTGGACAAGTTCATACGTTGGTGCAAGCCCGATACCCTCTTCTCGAAGTTGAAGCCTGCGCTCATTGGCGAATATGCGGAGAGGATGGTCGGGAGCGGCACGACGCCACAGGCCGCTGACCGCATCCAGATAGTGCGCGACTTTCTGACCTACTCTCACAAGAGCGGGTTCACCGACCAGAAGCTGGCGCAGCATCTCCGGATACGCCGGCCCCGCAACAGCGCCGTCAAGACCGGGGGTGTAGACAAGCAGGCGCCCAATGAGCTGACCCAGGAGGGGCACGACAATCTCGTGGAAGAGCTGGAGAAGCTGAAGGAAGAGCGGACCAAGACGGCCGGCCAGATCCAGCGCGCCGCCGCGGACAAGGACGTCCGCGAAAACGCTCCCCTGGAGGCCGCAAGGGAGCAGATGGGCTTGATCGACTCCCGCATTCGCTCCATAGAGTCGACCCTCGAGTCCTCGGTCATCATATCGGCCAGAACCGGGAACGTAACCACGATCCGGCTGGGGATGCGCGTCCAGGTGCGGGAGTCGAGGACCAAGCGGGAGCAGACTTACACGCTGGTCAGCCGCAGCGAGGCCAACTCGCTGGAGCAGAGAATCTCCGACGTGTCGCCGCTCGGCATGGCGCTGATCGGCAAGCGGAAGGGTGACACGGTGAAGGTTGAGACACCCCGCGGCCAGTCTCAATACTCGATTCTGGACATCAGGGCCTAGCCCCAGCTCGGCCGTCCAAATCTCCACTTACTCCGGCGCAAACAACCCGTAGGAGGTCGAGCGCCCATGCGCGTCCTTTACGAGAAGAAAGGTCCCGTCGCGTACATCACACTGAACAATCCGGAGAAAGCGAACATCCTCGACCGTCCCACGGCCGACGAGCTGAGCGAGGTGTGGAAAGAGACGTGGGAGGACATGGACGTGCGGGTGGCGATACTGACAGCCGTCGGGCAGCGCCACTTCTGCGCCGGACACAACCTGGCAGTGAGACCGGACATCACGGAGGAGGAGCGTGAGCGCGCGCGCACGGAGGCCATCTTCTGGCCGCTGGCGGGCAGCGTGAACGGAGCGGCCAGGTTTGGGGCCGACGGGCGACTGGGCGACCACTACCCCCAGATATGGAAGCCGGTGATAGGTGCGATCAACGGCTGGGCCGCCGGAGCGGGATTCTACCTGATGTTGACGTCTACGGACATCCGCATCGCCTGTGAGGAGCACGCGCGGTTCAAGTACGCTTTGCTCAGCCAGGGCTGGGTGGGCAACGGACCTGGCGCGACTTACCTGCCCCGCCAGGTGTCATACGTCAATGCGATGCGCATCCTGCTCACCGACGAGCCATTCGACGCGAAAGAGGCCCTGCGCATCAACCTCATCAACGAGGTCGCGCCGCACGACAGCCTGATGTCGCGTGCCGAGGAGGTGGCGGACTCTATCGCGAAGATGCCGCCGCTGGCGGTTCGTATGATGAAGGAGTTCGTGATCCGGTTCAAGGACATCCCTGTTACGGAGGCCTGGCGCGTCCAGACCCTGATGAACACGCTCGTCACGCAGATGAGCTCCGACGGAGACGAGGGCCGCCAGGCGTTCTTCGAGAAGCGGCCCCCGAAGTTCCGCGGCACGCTTCGAAGACCCGGCGAACCCTACGCCGAAGTCGCTCCTGAAGAGAGGGAGCGCCGGGAAGAGGTACGCCGGGAGCTTTTCAGCTAGTTCCGCGCGGCTTCAGAGGCGTGCTCACGGCTGGCTACGCAAGGCGAAAGCGCTTATGCAGATGACGATGTACCTGAATGGGCGGTTCGTTCCTCAGGACGAGGGTCTGCGCGAAATGCAGCAGATGGGCCAGTCCATCGGCGGCTACTACGACACCGAGCGCACCTTCGACGGCGAGCCGTTCCGGCTGCGGGTCCACCTGGAGCGACTGTACAACGGGCTGAACTACTCCGGAATCGACGCCGGCGTCACTATCGACGAGATGGAGGCGCTCACGCTACAGGTGCTGGAGGCCAACCGGCCGCTTCCCCCGGGAAGTGAGCTGACGATAACTCAGCTTGTCGCGCTGACCGAGCCTGCAGCTCCCGATGATCCCCCTGAAGTAACCCTAGCCATCTACTGCCAGCCGCTCGACGTCAGCGCGTTCGCGAGCAGCTACATCCGGGGGGTCAGAGTCGTGACGCCGGTCACCTACGGCGCGCCGAACGCCCCGGGGTCGGACGCAAAGGCCGGGAGTCCCAGGCAGCTTTTGCTCATGACCGGGCCAGACGGTCGCATCACGGAATGCCAAGGGGCCAATTTCATGTTCGTTCGGGACGGGCGAGTGAAGCTGCCAAATCGCCGAAACGTGTTGCCTGGCGTGAGTATGCGCACGGCCCTTGAACTGTGCGAGGCGCTCGATATCAAGGTCGACGAGGCGGAGTACTCGATAGGCGACGTCTACCACGCCAGCGAAGCGTTCGTGTCCAGCACGCGGTTCTGTCTACTTCCGGTGGCGACAGTCAACGGCTACC
Organism: Dehalococcoidia bacterium; assembly: GCA_034422735.1. Taxonomy (GTDB): domain Bacteria; phylum Chloroflexota; class Dehalococcoidia; order Lucifugimonadales; family CATOSD01; genus CATOSD01. Next base: position 29,462 of record DAOUJL010000051.1, read on the forward strand.
GGCTGGGAGATGAGACGCCTGGACCCGTTACCATCAGACTGCTGGCCGCCTGGCGGAACCTAGTGGGCGTGAATTTCATCAGGCAGGCGATCGAGCAGATGCCGAGAGAAGCCGACCCAGACGGTGTTTGACAAGCACGCGTCTACGCGCCTATACTTTGCCGAGCGCGGTTACGCCCGACCAAGGGCAACGTTCCGAACGCTTCCAGACTGAGACACGGCGCTTGGTTTTCGGGTACCGCTGAGCGGTAAACGCGCCTTTCCATCCTCTCGAAATGCCGTCCCCTAGCAGGTACACTTGCCGCGCGCCGTATTGAGACGCGCCGCGCGGCGTGGGATAGGAGAGCCAACCCTTGGCCGTCCGCGATGAGCCAACCAAGTTCGTGTTCGTGACCGGCGGAGTCGTGAGCTCGGTCGGCAAGGGCGTAACCGTCGGCTCGATTGGCCGCATCCTCAAGAGCATGGGAATCACCGTGTCCCTTCTCAAGCTCGACCCGTATCTGAACGTAGACCCCGGCACGATGTCCCCTTACCAACATGGGGAGGTCTTCGTCACCAACGACGGCAGCGAGACGGACCTGGACCTGGGCCACTACGAACGCTTCATAGACGCCCACCTTACTAGATCGTCGAACGTGACCGCCGGACAGGTGTACAGTGACGTCATCTCGCGCGAGCGCAGGGGCGAGTTCCTGGGCGGCACGATTCAGACCGTGCCGCACGTAACCGACGCGATCAAGCAACGCATCCTGGCCCTGGCCGACGAAAGCAAGGCGCGCGTGATTGTCGTGGAGGTCGGGGGAACCGTCGGCGACATCGAGGGTCTGCCATTTCTCGAGGCCATACGCCAGATGCGCAACGAGGTCGGCCGGGACAACGTGCTGTACATGCACGTGACCTTCCTGCCCTTCATAACTTCGACTGGCGAACTGAAGACGAAGCCGACGCAGCACAGCGTCAGAGAGCTGCGCAGCATCGGCATACATCCCGACGCAATCGTGTGCCGCAGCGACCAGGAGGTCACCGACGAAATCCGCAGCAAGATAAGCATCCACTGCGACGTTCCTCGCGAGGCCGTGCTCACACTTCCGACCGTTTCTACGATATACGAGGTGCCGCTTATACTGGACGAGCAGGGCCTGGGCAAGTTCATCGTGGAAACGCTGGACCTGCGCGCGGAACAGCGGAACCTGGTCGATTGGCAGGAGATGGTGGGCGCCATCAAGCGGCCAAAGGACGTACTCCCAATAGCCGTGGTGGGTAAGTACGTCGACCTGCACGACGCTTACATCTCGGTCAAGGAGGCGCTTACGCACGCGGGGCTGACCCACGAACGGGACGTCGAGGTGCGTTGGGTGCACTCGGAGGACATAGAGAGATTCGGCCCGGAACATTATCTCGACTCGGTGCAAGGCATCGTGGTGCCCGGCGGGTTCGGCCCTCGCGGGATAGAAGGGATGATAGAAACGGCCCACTACGCGAGGAAGCGCAACGTGCCGTACCTGGGTCTGTGCCTGGGTCTGCAGGTGATGGTGATTGAGGCCGCACGGCGGATGCTTGGCAAAGCGAGGGCCAACTCTACCGAGTTCGACCCTGAAACGCCCGACCCCGTAATCGACTACATGCCCGATCAGAGAAACATCGTCGAAATGGGCGGCACCATGAGGCTCGGCATGTACCGGTGCAGCGTCGAGCGGCTTCCGAACGGCGAGAGCAGCGTGGCGTCCAACGCGTACGGCGAGAAAATGGTGGAGGAACGCCACCGACACAGGTTGGAGTTCAACAATCGTTACCGGGAGGACTTGCAGTCTGTCGGCCTAATGCCAACCGGACTTTCGCCGGACGGGAGCCTTGTCGAGATACTGGAGATGGTGGACTCGAGGTTCATGGTTGGGGTGCAGTTCCATCCCGAGTTCTTGTCGAGGCCGAACAGACCTCACCCGCTTTTCGAGGAATTCGTCGCCGCAGCCACGAAGACGATAAGGGAAGGCAGCCAGCGCACGCTGCCACTGGATGACGTTGATCCGGTCGCCTCTTTCCAAAAGGTGTAGACTGAGGAAGTCTCATGTGCTAGTATGTCAACAGATACCCCAATCGCCGAGTTAAAGCCACGCCCGCGGTCGGACGACATTGCCACCAAGGGCTGGTTGGCAACAGGTCAACGGTTGGCCTGCTACTTTCCCACCACTCCCGGTCTCACGATCATTGGCGCAGTCTAGCTGTGATTTGCCAGGCTCCTGCGGTCATTGGCCCAAGACGGTGTGGTGCACATTGAAAAAGCGACAGATTGTCCGTACCTGCCCTAGCCGCGTCCCGCTGATACAGAGCCCGCGACTGCCGCTGCCCAAGAACTACGCAGGTGTAGCCGTTGAGGCCAGCGGCGCGGCCAGTTTTGAAAACCCCGAACTACTCATTGCAATCCCCCCGCCTCACATGGGGCGAAGATTAGGCGTCACACGAGATGCGCCGATTGGCGCGGAATCCTGGAGAGGAACATGGACCTGATTGAACTGCAGCGTAAGAACAACGACCAGTTGCTCGAGACTGGCGTCGAAATGGGGGTCATAAACGAAGGCTCGAATCCCAAACGCCACGACATGCTGAATCGCATACTCCATGCGGTGGCGGAGAAGAACGAACAGATTACCGCCAGCGGCATTCTGTCGGTGGTCAACGACGGGTACGGGTTCCTGCGCCAGAACGGCAGCCAGCAGGGTTCAGGCGACGTGTACGTCTCCCAGTCGCAGATCAGGCGCTTCGGGCTTCGCACCGGCGACAAGGTGGCCGGCCAGGTGCGCCCGCCAAAGGACGGCGAGCGCTACTTCGGTTTGCTGCGAGTGAGGAGCGTGAACGGCGCCCAGCCCGACTCGGCGGGGAACCGACCGCCGTTCGAGAGCCTTACCCCTGTCTTTCCCACTGAGCAGATCATCCTGGAGACCAGGCCCAACTACCTCGCCCCTAGGCTCATGGATATGTTCGCCCCTATCGGACGCGGCCAACGCGGGTTGATCGTGTCGCCACCCAAGGCAGGCAAGACCACCCTGCTGAAGGACATCGCCAACGGAATCGCCATCAACTGCCCGGACATCGAGATAATGGTGGCGCTGATCGGCGAGCGTCCGGAAGAAGTAACGGACATGCGGCGCTCCATCAGCGGCGAGGTGTACAGCTCGACGTTCGACGAGCCGGTGGAAGACCACTGCAGGGTCGCGGAACTGGTGCTCGAACGGTCGAAACGCCTGGTGGAGAGCGGCAGCGACGTGGTGATTCTGCTCGACAGCATCACCCGCCTTACGAGGGCGTACAACCTGGCCGTGCCGTCCAGCGGGCGCACGCTGTCGGGCGGCATGGACCCGGTCGCGCTCTACCCGCCGAAGCGATTCTTCGGAGCGGCCCGAAACACCGAAGAGGGGGGCAGTCTCACGATCATGGCCGCCTGCCTGGTTGACACGGGCAGCCGTATGGACGACGTGATCTACGAGGAGTTCAAGGGCACCGGCAACATGGAAGTGCACCTGGACCGGCGGCTGGCTGAGCGGCGAGTCTTCCCGGCGATGGACATTCACCGCAGCGGCACGCGCCGTGAGGAGCTCCTGCTGGACGAGGATACGCTACGGCAGGTGTGGCTGTTCCGCCGCTTTATCAGCACGAGAATCTCGGCCGACAACGCCACCCCCTGGGAGGTCAACGAAGAGGTGTTGCAGCGACTGAGGAAGAGCAGGAACAACGCCGAGTACCTGCAACTGCTGGAGGAACAGTACAAGATGGCCCAGATGAGCCGTCAGCCGGCTACTGCTGGGAGGCGTTAACCAACTGGTCCCTCAGCCCACCCAGGACGCGCTCGGCCTCAGGGTTCGCTTCAAAGAACCCGTTGAGGAGTTCGGCACCCGCGCCGTGGTCGCCCTCTAGGGATAGCTGCCTGGCCCGTAGCTGGAACACTTCCCATCTTCCCGGCGCAATCTCCGTCGCCTGGTCGGTGAACGCCCTGGCAAGGGCGAGGTACCGCTCATCCTGCGACGATGCCGACTGGTACACTAGTCCGAGCGCGACAACGATGTGCCAGTTCTCCGGCTCCACCTCCAGCGCCTCCTCGGCCTCGCTGTCAGTGGTAAACATCACGCCCACCGCCCGCTCGGGCGGCAGCAGGGGCACCTCCCTGGCCACGATTTCGAACAGGTCGCGGCGCGGATAGTTGCCGAGACCGGGGAACAGGTCCGCGGACTCGGACAGGCCGTCTATGCGCTCTTCAAGCTCGATCGAGGCGACTCTGACGTCGCGGTAGTTCTGCGCGGCGACCCAGACGCGGACGTTCACGAACAGGATGGCCGCCACGACCAGGGCCGCAATGGACACCGACCCGTAGAGGAATCGGGCGTCACGCGCGAGCGCGGGCACCGAGTCCATGCGTCTCGCCAGGCGGCGGAGCATCGTGTCTCGCAGGGCGTTGTCCGAGGGCGACGCCTCTCGTGCGTGTGCCTCAGTCTCCATCCACGCGACGAACGCGGCCAGCATGACGAACTGAAGCAGCATCGTCGCCGTGTCGAACAGGAAGAGGTTTTGTACGAAGTAGCCCAACAGCGAGGCGCCGATGACGAGCGTGAACATCTGATCGGCGGCGTCCTCCCGGCGCGCGCGGTTCAACACGGCCCAGAACATCAACACCCAGATGGCCATGTAGCTCAGAAAGCCCAGTGCGCCCTTTGTGGCCAGTTCCTCGATCGGTTTGCTGTGGGCCTGGTCGAATTTTTCCAGGGACGGGTTGGTCTCCGAGACGTACCGCCCAAAGGGGACATGGTAGTTCTCCGGCCCCCAGCCGAGTATTGGCCTCGCGGCGAAGGCGCTGAGGCCGGCGGCTACGGAATGAATGCGCCCCTGGATAGAATGGTCTTCGAAACCGGCGCTCGCCAGCCTCTGCAGCATCACGTTCGACTCGGAAATCGGCTCGAACGCGGGGGCGTTTCTGATTGCCAGGAAGGCCACACCTCCCGCGACCAGAACCGCGACGATTACGGTGGCCGCGATTCTGAGCGGTCTCAGCTTTCCGATGAAAATGTAGCAGACGCCCAGAGCGAGTAGAGCCGCGGCGACGCCGACTACCACGCCGCGCGTTCCGCTGTAGATCATCACCCAGAGATTGAGCGAGGCGGTGGCGGCCCAGAAGAGCCTCCATCCCCATAGCGATAGGTCGAGTTCTTCCTCGGCCGCGCGTCGCTGGGCGCGTCGCCGGGCTGCCGCTCGGCGACGGCGCGGCTGCACTGCGGGCGGTTCGGCGCGGTCGTCACGCTGGATGAACGACTGCGCCAGGAAGCCGAGCGCCAGCAGGACGTTCACGAGCATGTACGCGCCAACGTAGGTCGCGTTGCCCAGCGTCAACTCGAGCCGGGTGTTCTGCTCAAAGAAATCAAAGGGTGGCACCTGCACGCCTATCAGCTTGCCCGCGCCGAGGAGCGCCAGAAAGAGGCTCACCGCCAGGTTGACGTTCAGGAGCATTCGCCAGTTGGCGGCGGTGCGCAGGGTGGAAACGAGGACGACCGCGAAGGCCAGCCAGTGGGCCAGATCGACGATGCCCTGCATCCGCTCGTAGGTAGACCAGATGCTGCGAAGGAGGCTGACGCCGAACAGACCCGCCAGCAGAGCGACGGCCAGATAGAGCGCAAACGCCTGAATGATCCGCGACCCCGGCAGCCGGTACTCGGGGCGCATCCAGGCAAGAAGGATCCAGGCGCCGAACGCCACCTCGATTAGAATGTGGGAATAGACTGCCTTGCCAACGATGAACGGGAAGATGGAGCTGAAGGTGACGACCAGAGGCGTCAAGAAAGTAAGGCCGGCGGCGGCGAATACGACTATCAGCAAGCTCTGCTTCAGCACGTCGTCGGACTGTTCGCTCGCCCGTGTCGTCATCCGTATACCCCCGTCGGTCTGCGCTTCAAGGTGCCCGCGCAATTATAGGTTTGCTGGCGCATGCCAGTCAATTTGGGCGCGACCTCGTTCCGGACCGGGCGGTTAGAGGATGAACCCTGATTGTGTTACCATATGGGCGACTCGTAACACTCGCACAGACGTCGCTCGGAAAGCAACCTTCGCCCGCGGCGGCGGGCAAGCGTCACCGCAAAGGAGGCATCGTGAAACTTACCATTTCCTGTATCAAGGCTGACGTGGGGTCCATCGGCGGTCACACCAAGCCGTCGGAGAGGATGATGGACGCCGTAAGGGGCGAGGTCGCGAGGGCCATCGACGAAGGGCTGATCATCGACGGCTGGACGTCGTACACCGGTGACGACATTGCGATTCTGATGTCGCACACACGGGGCGAAAACGACGAGGACGTGCACCAGTTTGCATGGGACACGTTCATCAAGGCGACCGAGATCGCCAGGGAGTACGGACTGTACGGCGCGGGCCAGGACCTGCTGGTGGACGCGCCCTCCGGCAACGTGAGAGGCGCTGGCCCAGCGGTGGCGGAGATCGAGATGGACCACACGCTGGAAGCCCCCAGGCCGGCGGAGTCGATCATGCTGTTCGCGGCCGACAAGTGCGGTCCGGGCGCTTACAATCTGCCCATCTTCCTGGGCTTTGCCGATCCGATGTACTGCGGCGGGCTGATGTTGCCGCAGATGATCAAGGGCTTCACCTTTCACATCATCGACATGGATAACACGGGCGGCGACAGCATCATCGAACTGAACGCGCCGGAAGACTACTACCAGATCACCGCCCTGCTTCGGGACAACGAGCGCTTCGGTATCGACGGCATCTACTCCCGGACCAACGGGCAGCGAGCCGTGTCCGTGTCGGCGCAGCGCCTGCACTCGATCGCCGGAGTCTACACCGGGAAGGACGACCCGATAGCACTGGTGCGCAACCAGGGTATCTTCCCCGCGCCGGAGGAGATCATATCGACTTTCACCAAGGCCCACTTCGTCGGCGGCGACGCGCGCGGCTCCCACGTCATGCCCATCATGCCAGTGGCGCTGAACACGCCCGTGACCGGGCCGTACTGCCTGCCGCTGGTATCCGCTGCCGGATTCTCCGTCAACCGCGACGGCATGTTCTCGGACTCGCACATCGATTTCTTCGACAACCCGGTGTGGGACGAGGTGCGCGCGCACGCACAGCGCAAGGGCATCGACATGCGCTCCCAGGGCTGGTCGGGCGCGGCCATGCTGCCCTACAGCGAGCTCGAATACGGAGGCTTCCGCGACACCGTGACCGGGCTGGTGGACAGGTTCTCGTTCAAGAACGGCGCGCACGCCGGCGTTCCCGCCGACGACAACTAGCGCGGTTCGCGAATCCGAACCCGCTCCTGAGACCTGGCGCCGACGTGACACTGGAAAAACTCCTGATCGCCACCAGGAACCCCGGCAAGCTGCGCGAGCTGGCGGTCCTACTGTCCGACGCGCCGGCCGAGCTGGTCTCGCTGGCGGACGTGGGCATCGACTTGGACGTCGAGGAGACAGGGACGACGTTCGAGGCCAATGCCGCGCTCAAGGCGCGCTCCTATTGTGCCCTCAGCGGCCTGCCCACGCTCGCCGACGACTCGGGGCTTGAGGTGGACGCGCTGGGTGGGGAGCCGGGGGTCTATTCGGCCCGGTACGCCGGTGAGGGCGCCAGCGACGAGCAACGCGTCGCCCGGTTGTACGAGCGCCTAGAGGGCATTTCGGCGAGCGAATGGGATGCGCGCTTCAGGTGCGTGATAGCCATTGTGCGGCCCGACACTCCCGACTCCGAGATCGAGTTCTTCGAGGGCGTGTGCGAGGGTCGTATCGTTAGGCCGCCCAGGGGCGACAACGGGTTTGGATACGATCCGGCTTTCCTGTTTCCCTCTCTCGGCAGGACGATGGCGGAACTGACCACTTCAGAGAAGAACAGACTGAGCCACCGGGCGATGGCGGCGAGCAAGGCAGTAGCGGCGTTGAAGGCGGGCGTGTAGGCGGAACTTAGCGCAGAAGGACACGTAATCATGCTGGCAGACTTCTTCGGAAACCTGGAGCGGCTGGCCGCCGATCTCTATCCGTACCGCTTCCCGATAGGCGTGATCATCCTGATAATCGTCGCGGCGGTGGTCTACTACGCCTACCTCAGGGGACTTCACCTGTGGGCGTGGCAACGGCGACTGTGGGTGACGATCATCGGCATACCAGTGCTGGTGGTGCTGGGGATCGTGGCGTGGGACCTTGGGTCGCCGCTGTTCGTCAACGTCACAGTGGAGGAGGAGTTCCCGTTCGCCTATGCGGCGGAAGTGCCGGATGACATGACCATGGAAGAGATCGAGATGGTGATGTCGACCGTTGCGAAGATGGACAGGATGCCGGTTGCCGAGCCAATGCCGGAGATGCTGGGCGGAGCGTCCACGTTCCAAGGCAGCTTCACGCCGGCGTCGCAGTTGACGCCTACGGCGGTTCCGCAAGCGGCCGCCACGCCGGAACCGGCGGCGCAGCCGGACGCCGCCGCTCCTCAGCCAACAAGGCTAAAGTCGGGCGAGTTCCGCGACGCCGACGCCCTGCACAAGGGCAGCGGCCAGGCGCTGATTTACGACCTGCCGGGAGCGAACAAGCTGCTGCGGCTGGAGGACTTCAAGGTCACGAACGGGCCGGAGCTTCACGTGCTGCTGTCCCAGGACCCGGACCCCATGAGGCACTCGGACCTGGAGGCGGCAGGCTTTGTGGATCTGGGCCTGCTGAAGGGCAACATCGGCAACCAGAACTACGAGATTCCCGACGACGTGGACGTGTCCGCGCAGCAGAGCGTGGTGATCTACTGCTACCCGTTCCGGGTGGTGTTCAGCGTGGCGACGCTGGCGGACGCGAACTGACCGTATGGAGACGCGCGCATGAAGATAACCAACGTCGAGACGTTCATCGTCGACGCCGGCTGGCGGCCCTGGACGTTCGTCAAGGTGGAGACCGACGAGGGCATCACCGGCTGGGGCGAGTGCAGCGACGGGCGGACGCCCAGGGGCGTTTGCGGCACCATCGAGGACTTCAAGCCGGTGCTCATCGGCAGCGACCCGAGGGCGTTCGAGATGCGCTTCTGGGACATGTACCGCGTCTCGCGGCAGAGTCCCGGCGGTATCGCGTCCAAGGCCATCGCCGGGGTCGAACTGGCGCTCATCGACATCAAGGCCAAGGCGCTGGGCATTTCGGTGGTGGAGCTGTTCGGCGGCCCGACGCGCGACAGCGTGCGGGTGTACTGGTCGCACTGCGGCACGTCTCGAATCCGCAACCACGAGCTGATTGGCGTGCCGCCGCTCACCAGCATGGCGAGCGTGACCGAGCTGGGAAGGGAGGTCGTGGAGAGGGGATTCACGGCGCTGAAGACGAACATACTTGTGCCGGGCGATGACCCCTACGTTCACGGGCCGGGATTTGCCAGCGGCCAGGGATCGACGGACCAGATAGTCAGCATCGAGCTACTGTCGCACATCGAGGAGCTGATCGGCACGTTCAGGGACGCGGTCGGGCCGAACGTGGACATCAACCTCGATCTCAACTTCAACTTCAAGCCAGAGGCGTCCATGCGCATCGCGAAGGTGCTGGAGCAGTTCAACATGCTCTGGCTCGAGATTGACATGTACGACCCGCAGGCCATCCTGCAGATCAAGCAGTCCACGTCGACCAGGATATGCACAGGCGAGAACCTGTATTACATGCGCGAGTACCTACCCTACTTTCAGCTACACGCGGCGGACATCTTCATGATCGACGTGCCGTGGAACGGGTTCAGCCAGTCCAAGAAGGTGGGCGACCTGGCGGAGGTGTTCCAGCTCAACGCCGCGCCGCACAACTACTACAGCCACCTGTCTTCGTTCATGAGCGCGAGCCTATGCGCGGTGCTTCCGAACGTGCGCATCATGGAGATCGACATCGACGACGTGCCGTGGAAGGACGAGCTCACGACCACGACGCCCGATATCGCCGACGGCTACATGACGGTGCCGACCGCCCCGGGCTGGGGCGCGGATATCGTCGAGGAGGTGGCGCTGGCGCACCCCTGGACGCGCTAGCAGCCCCCAGGGGCGGATGCCAGGGGCCGGCGCCGGCTGGGCGCGGCCGGTGCGGCAGACTGCGGAGAGTCTACGAGGCGCCTATCTCGCTTTCGACTTCGCCGATGGCCCGGTCGAGTCCTGCAACTATCTGGTCGACTTCTTCGTGGGTAATGCAGAGCGGCGGCCCCAGGCCAACGGTCTGGCCGGCGCAGCGCAGGATGAGTCCTTCGTTGTGGAACTTCTCGGTAAGGCGGTCTCCCAGCTTCAGGTCGCTGGGGAAGTAGGTCTTGGCGTCGCGGTCGCTGACGAACTCGATGCCGAGCAGCAGACCGATGCCGCGGACGTCGCCGATGATCGGGTGGTCCTCTTTCAACTCTCTCAGCTGCTCCAGGAAGTAGGCTCCCACGTTGGCTGAGTTTTGCACCATGCCCTCGTCTTCGATTATCTCGATGTTCTTCAGCGCGGCAGCGGCGGACACGGGATGGCCGCCAAAGGTGAGGGCCTGCCGGAAGATGTTGTCCTCGCCGGCGAAAGAGTCCGCAACCTCGCTGGAAACTATGGTCGCGGCAAGGGGCAGGTAGCTGCTGATAACGCCTTTGGCGACGGTCATGATGTCCGGGACGACGTCCCAGTGTTCGACAGCGAACATTTTGCCGGTGCGCCCGAAGCCGCAGATCACCTCGTCCGCTATCAGCAGGACGCCGTAGCGGTTGCAGATTTCCCTCAGCATGGGCCAGTACTCGTCGCCGGGCACGGCGGCGGCGGAGGCCGCGGAAACCGGCTCGGCGATGACAGCGGCGACTGTCGACGGGCCGTGGAATAGAATCAGGTCCTCGATGGCTTGGGCGCAGCGGACCGCGCACTCCGACGGGGATGCGCCCCCCAGCTCGCAGCGGTACGGCAGAGGCTGCGGGGCGTGGACCATGCCCGGGTAGGCCGGCTCGAAGTCCTCCCGGACGGCCGTGCCGGCACCGCCCAACCACAGGACGCCTCCGGTCATGCCGTGATACGAACCCCTCCTGCTGATCACCTTGTACCGGCCGGTCTCTCCCCGGCGCTTGTGGTAGCTGCGGGCGATCTTGAGCGCGGTCTCGTTGGCCTCGGAACCGCCGCTCACCGGCCAGGTGCGCTCCAGGCTTCCCGGCGCGATCTGCGCCAGTTTCTCGGCGAACATCACGGTGGGAGCGGTGGTAGTGCCTTGGGGAAAGTAGGGGAGCTTCAGCATCTGCTCGTAGGCGGCGTCGGCGATCTCGGTGCGTCCGTAGCCCGCGTTAACGGAGTTGTAGCCACCGTTGACGTCGATCCAGGATTTGCCGTCGGAGTCGGTGACCCTCACGCCCGCGCCACCGACCATGATGCGCGGCTCGCCGTCCTCCGCCATCTGCGTCCAGTCGCGGTTGTGCATCCACAGGTACTTCAGGGAGCTTCTGCGAAGGGCTTCGCTGTCGGAAATCGTAACCATTGCAAGTCCTCCTGACTGGCCACAGAAAGCAACGAGGGCAGCCCAAGACGGGCAACCCTCGCGCCGATTGCTCTGTTGTCGCTGATTTGCAGCTATATGTTGAACTGCGGGTCCCGGTAATCGGTGAGCTTGTTGTAGATCTGTATGCGGTGGCGCTGGGAGTCGACGACCATCAGCCTGGACTTCTCGTCGTCGAAGATGACCGCCATGGGCAGCGCGAACCGCCACTCAGGCTCCAGGCTGTAGACGCGCCGGCGCGCCTTGTACACGTCCGGGTTGCCGGCCACGTACTGGCGCTGCCACTTGGACAGCTCCTGGGCGTCGCCCGCGAAGATCGTGATGGGCGCGCCCTCGCTGTCGAAGCAGCCAACGCGGTTGTTGACCCAGTCGCACACGTAGATGTCACCTTGTGGGTCCACCGCGACGTCCGATGGGTGATCGAACTGGTCCTCGCCGGTTCCCTGGCTGCCGATCGAGAACAGGAATCCGCCGTCGGAGTCGAACTTCTGCATCCGGTGGTTCCTGTGGTCCGCCACGTAGACTGCGCCGGAGCCGTCGGTGGTGACGCCCCAGGGCGAGTCGAACTCGCCCGGACCGTCGCCCTTGCATCCCCAGGTGGCGATGCTCTCGCCGTCGGGCGTCAGCTTCTGGACGCGGTGGTTGAGGGTGTCCGAGACGATGACGTTGTCGTCGCCGTCGACGGCGATGCCGGATGGGCGGTCGAACTGGCCCTCCCCGGACCCCTGCTCGCCGAACGTGCGGACGAAGTTGCCTTCCCGGTCGAACACGGTGACGCGGTTGAGCCACTCGTCGGTCACGTAGATGTTGCCGTTGCTGTCGATGGCGGCAGCGGTGGGCCAGACGAACTCGCCCTGGCCGGCGCCGGATTTGCCAATCTGACCGACTATCTCCTCGTCGCCGGGAACCGGCCCGATTGTGAGCTTCATCAGGTTTCCGCCGTTGCGCCTGCGCATGACGAGGTAAACGTCATCGCCGTCGCCCAGCGCGAGCTGGACGATTCCGGTGAGCTGGCGGCCGCCCACGACGTGGCTGAAGTCGTAGACGCGGTTGGATACGATTCTGGTTAGCATGTTGGTTGTCATCAGTACACCCTCACCCTAACCCTCTCCCTCGAGGGAGAGGGACGCGGGTTGGTTTCTTTTCACCCCCATCCTGACCTTCCCCCATCAAGGGGGAAGGGACTCTGAGATGCCTCCCCCATCGAGGGGAAGGGACTCCGGGATGGGTTCTTCGATTAGATGAACGCGGGCTTTTCGAAGGTGCCCTCGACGATCGGCACGGCGTCCAGGCCGAGCCAGTCCTCGAGCACGGTCGAATAGACACTGCGGAAGTCCATGTTGGGTACGAGGTCGCCCTGCTCGAGGTCGCTCGCCCTGGTGGAAGGATAGACGCCGTACTGGCCGCCCTTCACCTGGTTGCCGATCATGAACGAGACGCCGCCCGCTCCGTGGTCGGTGCCGGAGCCGTTGTCGTAGACGCGGCGCCCGAACTCGGAGAAGACGAGCATCGCGACGTTGTCCGCCGCGTCGTGCTCTTCGAGGTCGTCGAAGAAGTCGCGAATCGCGTCCGAGACGTCCCGCCACAGCGTGGCGTGCGAGCCCATCTGGTCGGCGTGGGTGTCGAAGCTGCCGTGGTCGCAGTAGAACACGCGCGTGCCGAGGTCGGCGGTGTGCACCTGCGCGATGCCCTTCAGCTTGCGGGCGATGCTGGTGTCCGCATACTCGATGGAAGAGGAGTATTGCTGAGGCGCGACCTTCAGGATGTCGGCGCCCTTGAGCGCGTCCAGTCCGGTCTGGCCCAGGAAGTCCATCACAGGCCCGGTGCCCATGGCGGGCGCGTACATGCGCTTGTAGCGCTCCAGCACGCGGTTGCGCTTCTGCTCCTGCGAGATGTCAGTCAGCAGGCCGTAGTTGTCCAGGTCCTCGACCGTCGCCACCGGCACGCCGGGGGCGGCGAGAGCGCGGAACAGGCTGGGGCCCATGCTGACTGCGGTTACGACGTTTTCCTTGTTGGGGTCTATCTCGCGGACGGCGCGGCCCAGCCAGCCCTCGGTGCCCAGCTTGTCCGGCTCGCAGGTGTGCCAGATGTCCATCGACCGGAAGTGGGACCGGGGCGAGTTCTCGTAGCCTACGCCGTGCAGAATCGCAACCTTGCCCTCGTTGTAGAGGTCCCGCATGGGCGCCATGTTGGGGTGGAACCCGATGTGGTTGTCGATCGCCAGCACTTCGTCGTCGGCGATGTTCACGTAGGGGCGGTAGTCCCTGTAAAGGGAGTCCCCATAGGGCACCACGGTGTTCATGTAGTCGTTCCCGCCGGTGAGCTGTAGCACTACCAGGACGGGGTCTTTGGTATCACCGTTGTTCACTTTGTTCTCCTCTCAAACCAACTGCCAGGTTTGGAACCGGGGCGCGAGCGCCCCGGTCGTGCTCCGCCTTAGGCGAACTGGTACTCTCTGAGCGATACGATGAGCTGCAGGATCTCCGCGACCCGCTCCTCGGATTCCGCGGCCTTGTCGGCATCCCAGCAGAGATCGCCGTCCAGCGCCACGTGGGAGATCAGCTCCTTGCGGGAGTTCTCGTTGATGTCCAGCGGCCCCATCAGGTCCAGGCAGGTGTCGACAAGCGCTTCCGGTGTGCCGGAGCCCGCCTTCACCCTGTCCAGTATGGACCGGATGCCGGGGCGGGACACATCACCGACCATCTCGGCGACGAAGTTGGTGCGCTTCATGAGCGAGCCGCTGTTTATCCACTCCGCGCCGGAGTGCCAACCCTCGACGCTGGGCGGGTTGAGCAGGTCCTGGCCCATGTAGGTGATCTCGTTGGACCAGTCGAACACCTCGGGGCAGGGAAGCTCGGTGTCGCCCACGAAGCGGAGCGCGCCAATGACGACCTCGGTGGGGTTCTTGACCTTGTTGAAGCGAGACTCCTTGAAGAAGTCGGAGTTGAAGAGCACCCGCAGCGTCGTCCGCATGTCGTAGCCGGACTCCATCAGCGTGTCCGCCAGCAGATCCACCGCCTCGGGGTTCGTCGGTGGAGTAACCGACCATGCGGGCACCTGAGGCTCGTCGGCCACGAAGAAATTGTACAGGTGGCGCGCGATGAATATGGCGGTCGCGCGCTGTCGCAGTACGATGTCGATTATGTCTTCGCCGTTGAAGTTGCCGGTGTGGCCCAGGAAGGTCTTCTCGCCGTTGTCGTGGTCCTCTTCACGGTACTCGAAGTACCAGTCCCACCTGCCCATGTGGAACCTGGGCAGCTTGGGGGACATGGTCCAGCCGGTAAAGGCGCGGGAGCACTCCCTCACGTCCGTCTCGGTGTAGTTGCCCACGCCCATCGTGAACAGCTCGAGCAGTTCCCTGCCCCAGTTTTCGTTGACGGCGGTGGCGTGGTTCTCGTTGTTGTCCAGCCAGTAGATCATGCCGGGGCACTTGGCGACCTCGAGCAGGATGTCGCGGTAACCGCCCAGCCCCTTCTCGCGGAACATGTCCACCATGTCGATGATCTCGTCGTAGTGGTCCACCTTGGAGACGCCGGTGGCGAAGATCTGATGGTAGAAGAGGCACAGCTTCTCCTGGAGCGGCGCCCTCGTGTTGATCATGCGCCACACCCATCCGGACTGGCCTATGCCGCCCAGCGTGCCGGGCTTCCACTGGAGGAACTGGTAGCGCAGGAACTCGTAGATGTCGACTGGCTCCTGGCTCTCGGGATGAAGCAACTCCTCTACGGTCGCCTCGTACCCTTTCGCCGCCCTCGCCTCAAGCTCGTCCCTGGTCGCTCCGAATCCTGCCCTACGCATCAGATGCGCCATCAGTTCGATGTCGGTGTTGCTCATAGGCAATACTCCTTCGGACTATGCTCCGCCGCGCCGCCATGCAGAAGCCTGCCGCGGGCCGCGCGAACTCGCTGTTATGGCACAAGACTAGCAAACGCGAAAAACAGTGTCAAACGTTCGGGTTGGACTCGCGGGGCCTTTTCGTTCTCCCCCTCCCCTCTCCGGCCAGGAGAGAGGGTCAGGGTACCTAGGCGCGGCTCTCGGAAAAATCTGCTCGATTCTGCTTCATTCTGCCCATTTCGTAGCTGGGCGGGCCGTCCTCTTTGTGTTCAGTCGCGTCTCACCGGTGTCAGGTTTGGCGCAGCATGAGACAGGGCCGCGACCCGTTCGGCAGGCTCAGGGCAGTCTCCATCCCCAGTCCACAACCGGCGGCCACAGCGCTCGCTAGGTAGAAAGTAGCACGTTCGTGCTATAGAATCAAGAGGGGTCTGGGCTCGTATCTGTTCAGAGTCAATGAGGCGAGTCTGGACAAGGGGCCTTCGCCCCCATCCTAACCTTCCCCCGTCAAGGGGGAAGGGAAAAGAGGAAGGCACGTCACCTTCCCCCGTCCAGGGAGAAGGGACAAGCTGAAGAAAGGGCTACTTGACATAAGATCGGGGAAGTGGGGCTGAGAGTGGGAATTCTTGTGCCATGTGCATGGAAACTTCGAGACGCTGGCGAGATATGGGTGTGGCGTTTGGGTTACGCGGCTGGGAAGGTTTGAGACACGATTTTTGGGGTGGTTGCGGGGAAGGGACAAACGGAAGGGGCGTTGGGCGACGTATGGGGTAAGGGCGGCGGTCGCGTGGAAATGCCAAATTGGACCCCGGCGAAACGTGGGCCGCTCGTCGAAGGGTGATTCCGGTAGTCGTTTGCCGTCCAGATTTGACATTTCGGTAGTGTTGCGCTTACTCTCTAGGCAACTCAGGCTCGGCTTGCCGCTGTGGAAAATCCACAGCCTTCGGCGCCTGGCCCCCAGGTTGCGTGGCTCCGGCTGAAACGGACGGGGCAGCGCGGGCAGTAGAGATGCGGTGACCTATGCGCGACTACGCGATCAACCGAGTCATCCTGCTGATACCGACGTTCTTTATCACGACGTTCATAATCTTCGTGCTCGTGCGCGTAATGCCGGGCGACGTGCTCGACCGGCTGCTACAGGACGGCCTCATCGCCAACCAGGAGCAGTTGGAGATTATGCGCACCGAGATGGGCATCAACCGCCCGGTAGTCAATCAATACTTCGAATTCCTCGGAGACATCTTCCGCGGCGATCTGGGCGAGTCTCTCTGGACCGACCGCAAGGTCATCAACAGGATAGGCACCGCCCTCCCCGTCACGCTGGAGCTGACCTTCCTGGGGATGCTGGTGGCCGTGGTGGTAGCCATTCCGGTGGGGGTGTTCGCCGCTCTGCGGCAGGACACGTTACTCGACTACCTATTCCGTTCGTCCGCCTTCCTGTGGGTTGCCGCGCCCACGTTCTGGGTGGGCACCATCGTGATCACGTTTCCGGCGATATGGTGGGGATACCTCGCGCCGATTCGGTACGCGCGCCTTCAGGAAGATCCCATCACCAACCTGCAGCAGCTCATCGTGCCCGCTATCATCCTGGGGCTGGGGCTGTCGGGCAGCCTTATACGGATTACGCGCGCGATGATGCTCGAGGTGCTGCGGCAGGACTACATCAGGACCGCACGGGCGAAGGGCCTGGTGGAGCGAGTGGTCATCTACCAGCACGCGCTGAAGAACGCGATGATCCCGGTGGCGACGTGGGTCGGGCTGGACATCGCCTTCCTCATAGGTGGAACGGTGGTAATCGAGCAGATATTCACGCTGCCGGGAATGGGCCGGCTGCTTGTTGACTCTATCGACTTGCGGGATTGGCCGATGATACAGGGGGCCGCTCTCTTCTTCACCTTCTGGATTCTGTTGGTCAACCTGGTAGTGGACCTCAGCTACGGATGGCTCGACCCCCGCGTTCGCTACGACTAGAGCGCGCCAGGGTCGACGGCGAGGACGGAAGGCTATGGCAATGAACTTCAGGCGCAGCGACGCCGGAGACTCGGCAGCCATCGAACAGGGTTTGCTGGCCGAGGGTCTCCGGCCGCAGCGCAGCCTGGCCAACCGGGTGTGGCGGGCCTGGCGGCACAAGCCGCTTGCGGCGGCCGGCGGCATCGTGCTGCTGTTCGTGGTAATCGTGGCTATCCTGGCCCCCTGGATCGCGCCCTACCACCCACTATACGCGAACCTGGGCGACGAGCTGGTGGGTATCAGCACGAAGTACTGGGTGGGAACCGACAACTTCGGTCGGGATATTTTGAGCCGCCTCATACACGGCGCCAGGGTGTCGCTGGTAGTCGCCGCGACGTCGGTGGGCGTCGGCATTACGGGCGCCACGGCGCTGGGCATGGTGTCGGGCTACGTCGGCGGAAGGCTCGATCGCTACTTCCAGCGGTTCGTCGACGCATTTATGAGCATTCCCGCGCTGGTGTTCCTGCTGGTTGCAGCGGGCGCGCTGGGTCCGAGCCTGCAAACCGTGATTGTCATTCTTGCCGTGAGGTACACCTTTACGCAGTCGCGGCTCGTTCGGGGCGCCGTCATCTCCATCAAGGAGAACCAGTATTTTGACGGCGCGAAGGCCGTCGGCGTGCCGCTGACAGGCATATTGTGGCGGTACGTGCTGCCCAACGTGGCACCCACGGCGCTCGTGCTCGCCACGGCCGCGGTGGGCTGGGCCATACTGGCGGAGGCGTCGCTGAGTTTCCTGGGCTACGGCGTGCCGCCGCCCAGCCCCACGTGGGGCGGGATGCTCGCCTTCGAAAGCCGCGACTTCTTCCGGCAGCAGTGGACGATGGCCGTGGCGCCGGGCGTGATACTGACCATAGTGGTGTTCAGCATGAACATGTTCGGCGACGGCGTTAGGGACGTTCTCGACCCCCGCCTGCGCGGGAGCCGGACCGAGGCGCAGTAGGCCTCGATCTCAGACCGGACAGAATCGGAGCAGCCGTGAAAGGAGGTTTCGACGAATACCGGCCCACACAAGGTGTGCTGTCCTGACAGCTAACATCAGGCGGAGCCGGCCGCACGTACTGTCGATCCATTCAAAGGACAGGAGGTGGAACATGTTGACTGCCAGGAACATCGGCAGCTTTGGCACAATTCGGATGCGAGGAGGACTGGCCATCCCCCTTGTGCTGGCTGCGGCGCTGGCCTTGGCGTTCAGCCTGGCCTGTGGCGCGGACGAACCGGCAGCGCCTCCTACGCCGACACCCATCGACGTCGAAGGGATCGTCAATCGAGCGCTCGGCGGGGTCCAGCCCGGCGTAACGTCTGCTGAAGTCGCCGCGACAATACAACAGGCGTTGGCCCAACAGCCGGGCGTAACGTCCCAGGACGTCGCCAACGAGATCGCCAAGGCACTGGCGGCGCAGCCGGGCGGAGTAACCTCCGGGGATATGGCAGCTGCTATCGCCTCGGCGCTCGAGCAGCAGGAGCCGGGCATTACGACGGACGACGTGGCCGCAGAGATTGCCAAGGCCCTCAGCGCCCAGCAGCCCGGCGTGACCTCGGACGAGGTGGCCATGGCGATACAGAGCGCGCTCGCGGAGCGGCCCGGCGGCGTCACGGAAGCCCAGGTTGCCGCGGCAATCGAGCGGGCGCTGGCGGCGCAGCAGGCGGCAATGGCCGAGCCCACAGCGGCTCCCGATGGCATGATGATGATGGAGGCCCAGTTCGGCGGATTCCTCGAGCTGCCTACGGGCACGGGACGCCAGACGAACACCGACCCCCACAAGACGCCGTGCTGCACCACCTGGTGGCAGCCGGTGAGCAACCGCGTAATCGACCTGCACCCGCTGACACTGGAGCCGAGGCCGCAGGTAGCCGAGAGTTGGGAGTGGTCCGACGACCTGCTGACGCTCACGCTCAGTATTCGCGACGACATCTCGTTCCAGGACAGGGCGCCGGTCAACGGGCGCAAGATGACGGCCGAGGATGTGGCGTACTCGCTGCGCAGATCCAGGGGCCTGGAGAACCCGGACAACCTGGACGAGGTCAACTGGCCGCGCTCCAGCGTGCTTCGCTCGATGGCTGACGCGCAGGCGGTCGACGACACGACAGTTGAGGTCACGCTGGCCAACGTGGACGGCGGATTCCTGCTGGGCCTCGGCGACATTCGCAACATGGTCGTGCCCGAGGAGCTCGTCGACCAGTGCGGCGACCTGAAGGACACGCCCAACTGTACGATCGGCATCGGACCGTTCATACTCGACGTGTTCGACGAGACTGTGAAGTACGACTACGTGCGCAACGACAACTACTGGCGTCGCAACGACAAGGGCGAGAGCCTGCCCTATCTCGAGGGACTGCGTTACACCGCAATCTCGGACAAGGCGGCGACCATTGCCGGTCTGCGGTCGGGCCAGCTCGACATGTGGGCGTCCTCGCAGGTGATGCCGCGCAACGTGCTCGACATACAGAGCACCAACCCTGAGATCAAGCGCCACGCCTACGTCGGAGCGTGCTGCGGCAACATCGGCATACAGTTCGACATCACCAAGGCGCCGTTCGACGACATCCGCGTGCGCCGCGCCATCCACCTGCTGATCGACCGCGATACGACCTCCGGCACCCACTTCGGAGGCGGTCCGGAGAGCTACGGCAGGGACTGGAACTACGGCACCCCCGCGTCTTCGCTATTCGTCGACTACGCGCTGCCGCAGGACGAGGTTCGGACGCTGCCGGGGTTCCGCCAGCCCAAGGCCGACGACATAGAGGAGGCCAAGATGCTGCTGGCGGCGGCAGGCTTCCCGGACGGCTTCAAGTTCCAGTGCGACGCTTCCGCAAGCGGCAGGGGCGCGGTCCACGGCGACGCCGACGGCTGCTTCCTGGTACAGGCGCAGTTCATCAGGGACTACCAGGTGAGCGGCGTTCTGCCGGAGCTCGAGATAGAGGTCAAGACCTTCGACAACATGCACGAGCGCAACGTGAACTACCTGCATCCGGGCGTGTTCTGGTGGAGCTACACCTACGAAATGGACCCGGGCCTGCAACTACAGCTCACCTATGGCTGCGAGGGCGGACGCAACTACGTCTGGCCGCGCGATCGCGACGAGGACCTGTGCGACGACACCTGGCAGTCCAAGTGGCAGGCGCAGCAGTCGGAGCTGGACCCGGCCAAGCGGCAGGAGCTGCTGCACGACCTGCAGCGCTACACCATAGACCAGGTGTGGAAGGCGCTGGTGTGGGACCCCAAGTACAGCATCCTGTACAACGACAGGGTGCACGGAGTCGAGGAGCACCTGGGCCCGTCGGTGGGTATCATCCCCAACTACAATCTGGAATTCATCTGGAAGAACTAGAAGAGACACACCCCGGGGCGGGCCAGGCTCGTCCCGGCGTGATCCCGGAAGTGTAGGCTCGCCCCAGGCTCGCTACGGCGGGCCTGGGGTGGCTGCGTCAAGCCGCCCGCGTCTGATGCGCGGGCGAGGAAAGAGAACGGCGTATGGCCTATGAATTCGCGCGGTACGAGAAACGAGGCAACGTAGCCTACGTGACTATCGACCGGCCCGAGGTGATGAACGCGCTCCACCCGCCCGCCAATGAAGAGCTGTCCCGCATATGGGACGATTTCCAGGCGGACGACGAGATGTGGGTGGCGGTGCTGACCGGCGCGGGCGAGCGAGCGTTCTGCGCGGGCGCGGACCTGAAGCACATGGCGCAGCACCAGGGGCGCGGCGAGAACCGCCACTGGGCGAACCGGGGCGGGTTCGGCGGCATAGATACGCGGTTCGATTTGTGGAAGCCGGTCATCGCCGCGGTGAACGGCTACTGCCTCGCCGGCGGTTTCGAGCTGATGCTGGCATGCGACATCGTGGTCGCGGCCGAGCACGCGCAGTTCGGCCTGCCGGAGCCGCGATGGGGCCTGGACGCCGGACCGACCGGCTTCCACCGGCTTGTGCGCCAGGTGCCCACCAAGACCGCGATGGGCATGCTGCTCACCGGCAGATTCATCGACGCAAACGAGGCGCGGCAGATAGGGTTGGTCAACGAGGTCGTCCCGGCGAACGAGTTGATGGCGGCAGCCGACAGATGGGTGGCGCAGATAATGGAGTGCGCTCCGCTGTCCGTGCGCGGCACCAAGCAGGCCGCCTACGCGGGGCTGGGGCTGCCGCTGGAGACGGCGGCGCGCGTCGAGTACGAGTGGCGCGTCCGGTCCGCCGCGTCCGACGACCGCCTGGAGGGGCCGAGGGCCTTCTCGGAGAAGCGCACTCCGGCCTGGAAGGGCCGCTAGGACGTTCCGCGCAGCCTTGCCCGCGCCGCCCTTTCAACCTAGAATAGGCTTGTGCATGCGGCTCGTCACCGCCGGTCCAGAGCGGCGCATCACACGCCGGCGCAGGTGGAGCGGACGATACCGGCGGCGGACGCGAATACCAGAGGCGAAGTCTGATGGTCACCACAGCCGTGGGGTTGAGCGACGTTCGCGTCCTGGACCTGTCTCAAGACATCGCGGGGCCTTATGCGGCCTATCTGCTCGGCGCGTTCGGCGCGGACGTGATCAAGGTCGAACCGCCAGGCCGTGGCGACCTCACTCGCCGCAGGGGGCCATTTGCCGACGACGAGCCGGATCCCAACCGCAGCGCGCCCTTCCTGTATCTGAACCGCAACAAACGCGGAGTGACGCTGGACCTGCATACGTCGACCGGCCTGGATCTGGCTCAGCGGCTAATCGACGTCGCGGACGTGGTGATCGACAACTCCGAACCGTGCTCGCCCCTGTTCGACACGCTGGACGGTCGGCGGCTGCGGCTCCGCAATCCGGCGCTGGTGGTGACGTCCGTGACCAACTTCGGGCGGTCGGGGCCCTACAGGCAGTACAAGGGAGGCGAGCTGGTTATGGACGCTTTCGGCGGATGGGTCTTCGTTACCGGCGAGCCGGAACGGGAGCCGGTGAAGCCGGGGCTGTTCCAGGCGCAGTATTCTACCGGCCTGAGCGCCGCCATACACGCCGCGGCGGCGCTGAACGTGCGGCAGGCCACCGGCGCGGGCCGCAACATCGAGGTGACCGTCATGGAAACCGCCGCCCACTTCGTGGGCATGGGAATCTCCATGTACTCCAGCTCAGGCGACATGCAGGTGCGAGCAGGCAGTTGGACGGCGATGCTCAGGGGCTGGGACGGCCCGCGCAGCCATCCGACCGAGATTTACGAGTGCAAAGACGGCCACGTGGGAGTCGCGGTGCAGACGCAGGGCCAGTGGGAGATGTTCGCGCTGGCAGTGGGCGCCCCGGAGCTGGAGACGGACCCCAGGTTCGCCACCAGCTACAGCGAGCGGGGGAGGCACGCGCGGGAGTTCAACGCCGTGGTTGCGCCGTGGTTCATGGAGCGGACGCGTCGCGAGATATTCGACCTGTTCGGCCAGTACCGCATACCGTGCGGCATGGCCTACACGGCGGAGGAGATGCTGGACGACCCGCAACACAAGAGCGTGGAGTTCTACCAGCAGCTGGAGCAGGCGGACGGCTCGACGCTGCCCTTCCCGCGCCTGCCGCTGCACGGCGACAGCCTTCACACGCGCATGGAGCGGGCGCCGTCCCTGGGAGAGCATAACGGCGAAGTCTACACCGAGTTGCTTGGCCTGAGCAGGGCCGAGCTGGCGTCGCTGCGCGGCGCGGGGGTGATATAGATGCTTCTGCAAGGGATACGCATACTCGACCTCACCTACTACATCGCCGGGCCGGTCGGCACACAGGTGCTCGCCGACCTCGGCGCTGAGACTATCAAGGTCGAAGGGCCGTTCGCGTCCACCAGGACGCAGGTAGACGAGACGCCGCAGAACGGAGGCTCCAAGCCGCGCATAGTGGTGGCCTACACCGGATTCAACCACCTGAACCGCAACAAGCGCAGCGTGGTGCTCAACCTCGCCTCCGAGGAGGGCAAGGAGGTCTTTCGAGACCTGGTGCGAATCAGCGACCTGGTGGTCGAGAACTACAGCCTGCGCGTAATGCGCAATTTCGGGTTCGAATATCCCGCGCTCAGGGAGATCAACCCGGGCATAATCGTCATCTCGATGCCGGGCTACGGACGTGAGGGGCCGTATCGAGAGTACGCCTCGTGGGGCGAGACAATCGAGTCCACCGCCGGGCTGACGCAGATGACCGGCTACGAGGACGGCCCGCCGCTCCGCTCCGCAATCTACATGCCCGACCCGTTCAGCGGCATGTACGCCGCTATGGCGGCCATGGTGTGCCTGAACCAGCGCGCCAAGACGGGCGAGGGCCAGCACGTCACCGTGAGCCACCTGGAGTCCGCCGCACAGCTCTCCGGCGAGGTTGTTCTGGACTACGCGATGAACGGGCGCAACGGGCGCAGGATGGGAAGCCGCGACGCGTACAGATCGCCGCACGGCGTCTATCGGTGCGAGGGAGTGGACGAGTGGGTCGCCATCGACGTCGGCGGCGAGGGGCAGTGGGATGCCTTCCGCGCCGCGCTGGGCGACCCCGACTGGGCGCGCGAGCCGCGCTTCGCCGACGTGCTCTCCCGCCACGCCAACCAGGACGCGCTCGACGAGCGCATCGCGGAGTGGACGCGAGCGCGCACAAAGTCGGAGGTGACGGCCACACTCCAGACCGCCGGCGTGGCCGCGGGCGCGGTGCAGAACGCCGCAGACCTCGGGGCGGACGCCCACCTGAACGAACGGGGATACTTCTGGCGCTACGCCGAGAACCTCGACGGCCACCCGCAGGTGACCTTTCCAGGCGGCAGGGCGAAGTACGAAGGCGCGCCCGAAGAAGTCATGCGGCGGACGCCCGCGTTCGGAGAGGACAACGCCTACGTCTTCGGGGACCTGCTGGGATACTCAGAAGGTCACGTCGAGCGTCTGCGAGAACTGGATGTAACACTGGACATTCTCCCTACTTTCTGAGCACGCGAATCTGACAGGAGGCCAATATGGCGGTGATAGAGTACGAGAAGAGAGGCAGGGTCGCCTACGTGACCATTAGCAGGCCGGAGGCGATGAATGCCCTCAACCGCGAGGTGCAGACCGGCCTCGCCGACGCTTGGCGAGAGGTGGAGTCGGACGATGACGTGTTCGCCGCCGTGCTGTCCGGCGCGGGCGGCCGGGCCTTCTCAGCAGGGGCTGACCTAAAGACGATGGAGACCGGCGACGACCGGGGCGAGCCGACGATCCCGGCACAGCGCGAGGACGGCACGCTGGGGCCGTCGGTCAAGGGCGTCAGCAAGCCGGTCGTGGCCGCCATCGACGGTTACTGCCTCGCGGGCGGCCTGGAGCTCGCGCTCGCCTGCGACATACGCATCGCCACGGAGCGCTCCCAGTTCGGCTGCCCGGAGGTGAAGTGGAACCTGCTGCACGGCTTTGGGGCGCAGGTAATGCCCTTCAGCGCTCACATGTCCAGCATGATGGAGCTGCTGCTCACCGGCGAGTTCATCGATGCCCAGGAGGCGAAGCGCATCGGGCTGGTTTCCCGCGTGGTCGAGGACGGCAAGCACCTGGAGGCGGCTGAGGAGCTGTGCGAGAAGATCTGCCGCAACGCGCCGCTCGCCATAAGGGTGACGAAAGAGCTGGCGTCGCTCAAGGTCAACCAGGGACTGCGCGACGGGATGCGCCTGTACGCCACGCTGGGACGACTGCTGAGGACGACCGACGACTCCAAGGAGGGGCCGCG
Source organism: Dehalococcoidia bacterium (assembly GCA_034422735.1). Classification (GTDB taxonomy): domain Bacteria; phylum Chloroflexota; class Dehalococcoidia; order Lucifugimonadales; family CATOSD01; genus CATOSD01. The sequence goes on from DAOUJL010000051.1 coordinate 54,424, forward strand.
GGCCTTCGCCGAGAAGCGCCAGCCCAGCTTCACGGGGAGGTAGCACCCCCATCTTGACCTTCCCACTGCGAGGGGGAAGGGACTTTGGGTTAGTACTCAGTCGTTGGACTGTAGCCGTAGCATGGACTCCGTGTTATCCTACTATCACTGACGGGAGGATGAACATGGTACGCGTTCCCAGTGTTAGAGAGCCGACGCACCCCGGCGATATGCTGCTTAAGGAGTTCCTCGCGCCGCTTGGGATGACCCAGCGCAATCTGGCGAATGCCATCCACGTGTCCTACCAGCGCGTCAACGAGGTTGTTCGCGGCCGCCGCGGGGTCACGCCCAGCACCGCCCTGCGGCTCTCCAGGTTGTTCGGCACGTCCCCGGACTTCTGGTTGAGCCTGCAGTTGCGGTGGGACCTGTACCACGTCCAGCGCGCCGAGGCAGACCTGTTGGAGAAAATTCAGCCACGGGAGGGGGAAGGGACATTGGCGCGCGCGGCGGAGGCGCCCCCACCCTGACCCTCCCCTGCGAGGGGGAAGGGAGATCGGGTTACAGGCTGTTCAGGAAGCGCTCGACCTCGAAGTTGAACACGTCCGGCCTCTCGAAGTAGACGGAATGGCCTGCGCTCGGCACGGGAAGCAGCTTTGCGCCGGGTATGTAGCCCGCGGCTTTCTCGATTATGTGCGGCGGCGTTATGTCGTCTTCCTCGCCCACGATGAACAGAGTCGGTGTTGTCACCTTCGCCAGGTCCGCGGCCATCGGCCCACCCGACAGGCCCTCCGTTCCGAAGGGCACGCGCGGCGGATTCGTCCTGGATATCTGGAGATACAGGTTCGCCAAGTTCGGGTTGCGCTCCTGGAAAGTCCGGCCCAGCGCCCTGACGCCGATCTCCTCAGTGGCGGCCTGCGCCTCCCGGAAGGCCGTGAACGCCTGCTGGAACTCCGGCTCGGCGACGCCGCCCGGCGTGTCCGCCATCACCAGGCTCTTCACTCGCTCCGGGTGTTCCACCGTCAGCCCCAGGCACGTCCATCCGCCCATTGACTGTGCCACCAGGTGCGCGCTGTCGATGCCCAGGTGGTCCAGCAGCGCGCGCAGGTCCTCCACGAACATCGACCTGCCGGGCGCTTCGGCGGTGTCCAGCGACCGCCCGAAACCGCGATGATCGATCGTGACGCAGCGGTAGCTCCGCGAGAAGTAGGGTATCTGCTGCCACCAGCTAAGCAGGTTCCCGCCCGCGCCGTGGCAGAACACGATCGCGTCGCCCTCTCCGTACTCCTGGTAGTGCATCTCGATGCCGTTGATGTCCGCCTTCGACACTTGTCACCTCCTGTTTGTGTTCCCATACCGCGCCATTCTATAGTGCGCGCCGCCCCTCAGTCGACCCCGGTCCGCGAAAGGAGCAATCCTCGGCGGTTGCGAGTCCTTGCCAAGCCAGCCTGCCTGAAATACAATTGGCCTCGGCCGCGTCGCAAGGCGTCGAATGGCGGCCCACCAGCGCTGAGGAGGTCCCACTTGGATTTCGAACCCAGGTATTCCGAAGAGCAGCAACAGTTCAGGACCGAGGTGCGGGAGTGGCTCGAACAGCACGTTCCCAAGGACCTCGCCAATCCTGCCGATTCCGCGAAGACGACTTATGAGGACTATCTCAAGTACAGGGAGCTTGGCAGAAAGCTGGGCGACAAGGGCTGGCTCTGGGCCACCGCGCCGACGCAGTACGGCGGCGGCGGGCTGTCGATCGACCACGCCATCGTCATCGAGGAGGAACTGGACAGATACGACCTGTCCGTCCCGCCCTACTACGACAGCGGCGGACGCCTCGGCGGCGCGAGCATCCTGGTCTGGGGCAGCGACGAACAGAAGGACCACTTCCTGCCGCCCATATTCAAGGGCGAAGTGCGCACCTGGCAGCTTCTCACCGAACCCGGTGCAGGCTCCGACCTGGCCGGCGTGAAGATCAGCGCCGTCCGCGACGGCGACGAGTACGTGATCAACGGCCAGAAGATATACGTGGGCAGCTCCAACGGCGCGGAGCAGTTCTGGATGATCACCTGCACCGACCCGGAGGGCGAGCGGCACCAGAACCTGAGCTGGTTCATCATTCCCGCCGACAGCCCCGGCATCACCGTCACGCCCATGGACCTGCTCATCGCCGGCGGCGAGGGCGGCGCGGGCACCGGCGTCAAGAACACCATCTTCTTCGACAACGTGCGTGTTCCCGCCTTCAATCTGATTGGAGGCGAGAACAACGGGTGGCGCGTCGCGACCACGCACCTCGAGCTCGAGCACGGCTCGGGCGGGACGATCCGTCGCAACCGGATAGTAGACCACCTCTTCGAGTACATGCGCGAGCTGAAGCGCGACGGCAAGCCCCTGCTGGAGGATCAGGACGCCCGCGACGCGCTGGCGGACTTCTACATCGAGGCGGAGATTTCCAGGCTCTTCGGGATGCGCAACTACTGGATGCGCCACTCGCACGTGCCCATGTCCTACGAGGGCCCGCAGTCGTCGTTCTATCGCAAGAACACCGGCCTGAAGATGGCGCAGCGCATACTGGACATCGTGGGCCCCTACGCGCTCACCAACGATCCCAAGTGGGACCTGTCCGACGAGCACATGGAGGTCTACCAGCGCTCCAGTATCGTTGCCCTCCATCCCGGCGGCACCACCGACATCCAGAAGGTGATCATGGCCAGGCGCATAGGCATCGGCCGCGAGGTCAAGGAGAAACAGGGAGCGCTAGCCTAAGCAAGAGTCCCTTCCCCCTCGGAGGGGGAAGGTTAGGATGGGGGTGACGACGCCACATGGACCTGTCGTTGAGCGAGTACCAACAGCAGTTGAAGAACACGGCGCGGGATTTCATGGAGCGCGAGTGCTCCAAGGAGACGCTGGTGGAGCTGGACGAATCGGAGACCGGCTACACCGACGTCATCTGGCAACGGGCCTCCGAAATCGGCTGGCTGGGAATGCTGGTGCCCGCCGAACACGGCGGCGCAGGCGGCTCGCTGACGGACGCCGCGGTCGTTTACGAGCAGCTCGGCAGCGGGCCGCTCTCCGGGCCGTTCTTCTCATCGGGCGTGCTTGGCGCGCTCATCGTGGAGGAGAGCGGAGACGACGAGCAGAAGGGTCGCTACCTGCCGGGAATCGCCAGCGGCCAGGACATCTTCACGCTCGCCATGACCGAGCCGAGCTACGGCTGGAAAGCCACGTCGATACAGATGCGCGCCGAGCGCGCCAACGGCGGCTACAAGTTGAACGGCGCCAAGCTGTTCGTTCACGACGCCGTCGCCGCCTCCAGGCTCATCTGCCCTGTCCGGACCCATGACTCCGACGATCCCGAGGACGGCGTCACGCTCGTCGTCGTGGACACCAGCGCGGCGGGCGTGTCCACGAGAAAGCTGTCGGGCTTCATGGGGTGGGTCGGCGAAGTCACCTTCGATGACGTCCAGGTGGACGACTCCGCCGTGCTCGGGGAGGTTGGCGGCGGCTGGGGGCCGCTGCAGCGGGCCTTCCGCTGCGCAGCCCCGGTGCTGTGCGCCTACAAGGTGGGCGGCTCGCAGGCGGTGTTCGACATGTCGGTGGAGTACAGCCGCACACGGCGCCAGTTCGGCACGCCCATTGGCCGCTTCCAGCGCGTGCAGGACCACATAATCGGCATCGTCAACCACCTCGACGCCGCGCGGTGGACCACCTACGAGGCGCTCTGGAAGCTCGACTCCGGACGGCCCGCGTACACCAGCGTTCACATGGCGAAGGCCGTATCGAGCGAGGCTTACATGCAGGCGTGCAACGGCGCCCACGAGGTGCACGCCGGCCTGGGAGTGATGCGGGAGTACGGACTGACGCTGCACACCCGGATGTCGCGGACGCTTTACCACGTGCTCGGCGACCCGCTCCACCATCGCAGGCTGATGGTGGACACCCTCGACATTTAGCCTCGGGCGGCCAGCAGCACGCTCAGCTTGTCTACGGGGATCTCGTCGCGCCTGTTGCCGTCGCGGCCCACCATGGTGTGGGCTCTCAGGATCGAGTTCACGATCGCCTCTTCGGTCGCCTCCACGGCGGCGCGGAACAGGGGCGTCAGCGCGGCGTCGTCGATGTCCGGCCGGTCGAACGAGTTCGAGAACGCGATCACGAAGTCGCCGCTGCCGTGGCTGGCTATGCCCCCTACCCTCGCAAGCCCCAGTCCGGCGCGCCTGGCGATGCGGCCGAGCTGGCGCGCCGTCACCGGGGCGTCGGTGCCCAGCACCATCATGGTGGAACCGCCGCCATCGTCCGCAACGCCGGGCGGAAGTAGGTGGCGGCCCACCTCGACGCTGCCGATGCGAAGCTCGCGCGGGTCTCCCGTGTTCGTCAGCGTCAGCGCTCCAACCGTGTAAGTGGTGTCCAGTCCATCGCAGATGCGGGACGCGGTGCCGATTCCCGCCTTCCATCCGAAGCCGGTCATGCCTGTCCCGGCCCCCACGTTGCCTTCCTGCACGTTGGGAGTGTACGCGCCGGTTATAGCCTCGAGAACGTGACCGGGTTGGACGTGCCTGCCGATGATGTCGTTGAGGAAGCCGTCGTTGCACTCTCCCACGACGGGGTTGAAAGAGTAGACGCCGGGGTTCTCTGCCGCGAGATAGTCGACCATAGCGTCGGCGACTCTCCAGGTGCTCAGCGTGCCGGTCAGAGCAATGGGACTCTCGATTACACCGAGCTCCTGAATCTGTAGAAAACCGACCGCCTTGCCGAAACCGTTGAGCACATGTACCGCGGCGGTCACTTTCCTCCTGAACAGGCTCCGCTGGTGGGGCATGATGACCGTGACACCGGTGCGCACCGGTCCGCTGCCAATCCGCATGGGGCCGTCGCCTCTTATCAGTGTGGTGTGGCCCACCGCCACGCCCTCGACGTCGGTTATCGAGTTGTGCTCCCCCCGGGGGAGGATGCCAAGCTGCAACCCCAAGTCGGTCGCGCGAGGTCGAGAGCTTGAATTCCATCCAGTCATGCATTCGCTCCGATTCAGAAATTCGTTGACCGAGAATAGACCAAGTTCAGATCCGGCGCAAGTGGTTAATCGCGCACGCTGGAGCAGAGCTAGGCGCTCGCGGCCAGCAGAATCAGACCGGCCATGGCCGCCGCCAGGCCGACCCACTGGTTGGGTGCGATCCTCTCTCGGAAGAACACCAGCCCTCCCAGCATCGGCAGCGCCGGGTATATCGTGGCCGACGCGGCGACTATGGAGATCACGCCCACCTCGGCTCCGCGGGCGAACGCGAAGAGGCCGAGCGTCTCGAGCGCCGCGATGAACAGCGCGCCTGCCAGCAGCCTCGGGCTAAGCGACCGCCAGGGCGAGGTCCGGGTTACCACCAGCGCCGGCGCCACCAGGACGAGCGTCATTATGCGCGTAAGGTAGATTGGCAGGAACCAGCCCAGTTCCCGCGAGGCGAGGCTTATCAGGTATTGCCAGCTTCCGAGGCATATCATCGCGACTATGCCGAACAGGACTCCCTGCCCGACCAGTTCCCGGCTGGACCTAAGGTTGCGCAAGTCCACCGACACCAGCGCCACACCGCCTATCACCGCGGGCATGGCGGCGAGTTGCAGGCCGTTGAGCCGCTCTCCAGCCAGCGCGACCGCCAGCAGGATGACCACCACCGCGTTCGCGCCGATTATCGGAGTGACGATGGCAATGGGACCGAGCTGGAGCGAGCGGTAGAAGAAGATGTAGGTCCCGAACGCCAGGACTGAGATGCCTGCCATCTCCGCCCACTGCGTCGCGCTCACACCGCCAATGCCGGCGGCGAAAGGCAGGTAGGCCGATGCGAGCACGACAGAGCCGACGTGTACCCAGAACACGGTCGGCAGCCCACCGATGCGCCGTGTTATCAGGGCGGCGGCGAAATCGGACGCTCCCCAACCCAATGCCGCAAGCAGGCCAAATGCGAGACTCTCGATAACCACGCGCCGGACGTGCTAGCGCGGGCCGGCGTCTGAGCCGGGGCCGTGCAGAAGTCGCAGGACGTCTGAGGTCGAGAGGCTGCCTACCAGGCGTCCCTCGTCGACCACCGGAATCTCGCCGTCCGGCAGGCTCGTCAGCAGTTCCACGGCATCATCCAGGTCGTCGTCGGGGCGAACTGCGGGCAGAGGCACCGGTCTCATGGCGTCGCGAACGGGCACGGCGCGCCAGAGCGTCGTCGGAACCGAGGAGGCGTCAACTCCGGCGAGCGTTCCGAGTAGCCAGTCGCCCTCGCATACGAACAGCACCTGCCGTCCCGAGGGAAGCAGTCGGTGATGTACGGCCTCGAACAGCGACATGTCCGGCGGAGTCACCGCCGGACTGCTCCACATCGCAAAGGACACGCGCGGCGCGTCCGCCTGTCCCGTGCCCTCCGGTCTGCGGGCGGAGGACGCCGCGGCCGCGAACAGGAACAGGCCCACGAGCACGAGCAGCAGCCCGCCCGGGTTGCCCTGCAACACCCGGAACGCTCCCCAGGCGGCGAACGCAATGCCGAATAGCTGGCCTCCCCAGGCCGCCACGACGGTTGCGCGCCGGGCGTTGCCGCTCACTGCCCAGACTATCGAGCGCAGGATTCTCCCGCCATCCATGGGGTAGGCCGGCACCAGGTTGAACAGGGCCAGCACCAGGTTAACCACCGCCAGGTAGACCAGTATGCCCTGCAGCGGCGATCTCCAGTCGCTGACGGGCTGGAGCGCCAACCAGAACAGCCCGGCCAGCACAATGCTCGTCGCCGGGCCTACCGACGCGATCAAGAACTCCTCCAGTGCCGTGCGCGGCTCAGATCGCAGCCGGCTGATTCCGCCCAGCAGAAACAGCGTGATGCCCTGCACCTCGATCCCCCGCCGCCTCGCGACCAGGGAATGCGCGAACTCGTGCGCCAACACCGATGCGAACAGCAGCAGCGCTGCGGCCAGAGCAGTCATCCAGTACTGCGCGCCGCTCCAGCCCCAGTAGAGCGAGGGGTAGAACTGCGTCGCCAGACTCCATGTCACCAGGCCGAGCAACAGGAACCACGAGTAGTGGAGCCCCACGCGGATGCCCGAGATGGTAGCGACGTTGATCGTGGAGCCTCGCACCATGGGCCCAAGCAGGAAACGCTGCGCCGCCGTGCCTAAACGTCTCAAAAGCACTGGGCGAATCTGTCGGCCGGTGGGGGCCGTCAGCCCATCACCGTTACGCCGATGAGCCGGCCTATGCCGTAGGTGACGGCGGCGGCGGCGCTTCCCAGCGCCAGCATCCTGATCGCGCCCCAGACCGGGTTATTCCCCGAGGCCAGGCTGAGAGCGCCCCCCACGATCACGAGCGCGCCCGCGCTCATTGCGGCGCTCAGCACGAAGGCCGAGACGCCGGCGTCGAACATGTACGCGAGAATCGGAATGAGCGCGCCCACGACGAACGCCGCGAACGAACTGAACGCCGCCTGCCACGGCGAACCGAGCTGGTCCGGATCCAGCCCCAGTTCCTCTCTCGCCATAGTGTCCAAGGCCACCTCCGGGCGCTCCATGATGCGCTTGGCGAAGGTCTCGGCCTCCTCCTGGCTCAGCCCCTTGGCGCGGTATATGAGCACCAACTCCTGCTCTTCCTCTTCGGGCCAGGCCTCGAGCTCGGCGCGCTCGACACGGATGCTCTTTTCATACACGTCCCGCTGGGAACGCATAGAGACGTACTCACCGGCCGCCATCGAGAAGGCTCCGGCCAGAAGACCGGCCAGACCGGCCAGCAGAACGAAGTCCGGGTTCCCCGAGCCGCCCGCCACTCCCATCACCAGGCTGAAGTTGGACACCAGACCGTCGTTCACGCCCAGCACCGCGGCCCTCAGACCGCCGCCGCCGACGGCGCTGGAGCGGCGCAACTCCTGCCGAGCCGGCCCGTCCTCGCCGGCGTCCAGGCGCCGCAGGGTGCGTGCGTGCTCGCGCTCCTCGGCGGCCATGTCCTCGGCGCCCGGCTCGTAGTCGTAGGCGTCGATCTCCTTTGCCTCCACACGGATGAGCCACGGCAGGACGCGCTTGACGCCCAAGACGCCGAGAGCGAGGTTGAACACGCGAACCCTGAGGTTGACCTTGGGCTGGATCGACTCGGTATCCTCCACGCCCAGTTTCTCGGCCCACCTGCGGGCGTGGCGGAGTTCCGACTCGACGAGTTGTTCGAATTTCTCGGCTTTAGCGGCGTTGTCTTCCGCTTTTGCCATGGAGGCGTACATAGCCGCCGCTTCCAGCTCCGCGTCCAGAAACTCCCTGTAGCGCCTTCTATCCGAATCTCTCATGCTCTCCATTATATGGCAAATGGGGTCCGGCTGGCGTGTCAGGCGCTCAGCCCCAGTTCGTCCCGTATGGCCTTCAGACGATCAAGATTCGGCTTGTCCGGCCCCTTCTTATCGTCGCCGGGTACCTCCAGCAGGAAAGGCACTCCGGCAAACGCCTCGTGGCCCATTATGACGCGAAAGCCGTCGACGCCGATGAAGCCGCTGCCTATGTTCTCATGGCGGTCCACACCCGAGCCGAACTCCACCTTCGAGTCGTTGGCGTGCACGGCCACCAGGTTCGCCAGACCGATATTGCGGTCGAAGTCCCGCATCGCGTCGTCGATTCCCTGCGGGTCCGCCACACTGTAGCCAGCCGCGAAGGCGTGCTGGGTGTCCAGGCACACCTTCACTCTCGGGCTGCTCACCAACTCCATCAGCAAGCCGATTTCCTGGAACGACGCCCCCAGATGTGATCCCATGCCGGCACTGTTCTCCAGGATGAGGTAGGTGTCGTCGGGGGTATTGGCGATCACCTCCGACAGCGCAGCGGCCGCGGCGTCCTTGACCGCGTCGAACCCGGCAGACTTGTGGCTGCCGCAGTGGAAAATGACGCCCACCGCGCCGAGCTGGGAGGCGGCGTGCATGTGATTGACAAGCGAGTCGATGGACTTGCGCAGCAGGTCGGGTCCGCCCGCTATGTTGACCAGGTAGCTGCCGTGCAGGAAGGAGGTCAACTCGCCGGCCGCGGCGGCCTTCTCTTGAAAGGCCGTCGCCTGTTCCTCCGGTACGGGCCGGAACTTCCAGGCTCTGGGCGAGGACGCGAAGATCTGGATGGCTTCCGCGCCGATCTCCTGCCCCCTGTCGATGGCGTTCGATGCTCCTCCCGCGGAGGATACGTGCGCGCCGAGTTTCATCTGTTTGCTCCTCACTGCCTGCGATTGGCCGCGCTGCACGCCTCGCTGCTCATTATCGGCAACGGGCGCGGCTTGGGTCTCAAGCTCCATTATAGGCCAGGCCGCGATTGAGCCAAAGACAGAATTGGCCTATAATCTGGCCACGCCGAGCGGGCATCTCACACAGAGGGAGCACGACTCGCCTCTCGATACCCAACACTTGAGACGGAGCGGCATATGCGAATCGAAACAGTGGCAATTCTCAGCCCGGGAGACATGGGTCACGCCGTGGGCCGCGCGCTGCGCGAGCACGGGCTGAGCGTCATATCCCACCTGGAGGGCAGAAGCGAGCGCACCAGGGATCTCGCGCACCGGGCAGGCATCGTGGAAGTCGCGAACCTGGAGGGGCTGGTAAAGGAGGCCGACGTGGTCCTTTCGATACTCGTGCCTTCGGAAGCCGCCGGGGTGGCCGAGTCCGTGGCGGACGCGATTCGCGCCACCGGAGTGGACACCATGTTCGCGGACTGCAACGCGGTCTCGCCCGCCACCGCCGCCGCGATGTGCGACACGATCACGTCCGCGGGCGGCTGCTACGTGGACGGCGGCATCATCGGCGGCCCGCCCGCGCCAGGCTCGCCGCGCGTGCGCATCTACGTTTCGGGCGAGCGCGCCGTCGAGCTTTCCGCGCTGGACTGCGACGGCGTGGCCATCAAGCAGATGGGCGACCAGATTGGCCGCGCATCCGCCATCAAGATGTGCTACGCGGCGCTGACCAAGGGCACTTCCTCGCTGCAACTGGCACTGCTGACCACGGCCAGGGTGTTGGGCGTTTCCGAGGAGTTGGCCGCGGAATTCTCCTCGTCGCAGTCCGCCGCCTTCGAGGCGATGAACAGGGGTCTGCCGGGCCTTCCCTCCAAGGCGTTCCGATGGATCGGAGAGATGGAGGAGATCGCAGACACCTTCGACGCGGCGGGTGTGACGCCGTTCTTCCACAGAGGCGCCGCCGAGATGTACCGGCTGATGAGCGAGACACCCTTCGCGAACGAGACGCCGGAGACCATCGCCAGGGGTCGGACCCTCGACGAGACTATCGCCGCGCTGGCCGAGCTGGTGTCGGCGCCCGCCCCGGCGGGAGACTAGGGCGTGACGATGCGCGCGCTCGTCCTGGAGAGGCCGGGCGACGAGCCGATTCTCACCGTCCGCGACCTTCCTATGCCATCCCCGGGGCCCGGGGAGGCGGTGCTGGAGGTCGCGGCCTGCGGCATGTGCTACCACGACGTCGCCGTCATTGCGGGCACGCTACGCCGGGGGGTCAAAGCCGACGTGGTGCTCGGACACGAGATTTCGGGCCGCGTCGCCGAGGTGGGCGACGGCGTCGAGGGCCTCAGCGTCGGCGACAGGGTGGTAGCCACGCTGACGACCTACTGCGGTCGGTGCGCGAACTGCGCGGCGGGGCGCCAGTACAGGTGCGACAATGGGCAGGGCCTGGGCCATGGGCTGGACGGTGGATTCGCCCAGTACATCTGTCTGCCCAGCAACAGCTTCGTTCGGCTGCCCGACGGCATCGATCTGGTGGACGCAGCGGTGCTCGGCTGCCCGCTGGGCGTGGCGCTGCGCGCGGTGCGCGATGTGGCGCGAGTCCGGCCCGGCGAGACGGTGCTGGTTACGGGCGGCGGCGGCGGCCTGGGCATCCACGCCGCGCAGGTTGCGGCGGCGCTGGGCGCGCGGACGCTCGCGGTCACAGGCTCGCCGGAGAAGCTGGACGCCATCGAGGGGGCCGCGCCGTGCGAGGTTATCCTCGCCGATGGCGAGCTGGACTTCGCGGAGATTGTGCTGGCGCTCACGGAAGACGAGGGCGTGAACGCGGCCATCGACACGGTAGGGTCGGCGCTGTTCCGCTCGGTGTTGAACAGCCTGGCGCAGTACGGCAGGATGACGCTTCTGGGAGAGATCGAGGGCCAGCGCGTGTCCTTGAATCTGGCGGAGATACTCTTCCGGGACGCGACGATCAATTCGTCGACGGGCGCGGGCCCACGGGACATCGAGGACGCGGCCCAGATGGTTGCCGATGGGCTGGTATCGCCGGTTGTGTCGGCGCGGTACGGGCTCGAGGATTGGAAGCAGGCCTACGACGCCATGCGCGACCGCCGCACGTTCGGCCGCGTGGTGCTGACGCCCTAAGTCGCCGCTGCCGGACTCGGCCTGCGGAACACCCTACGGAACAGCGATCGCGCGTCGCCGTACTCCCACGACACCAGCAACTGGCTGGCGATGCCGATTGAGCTGTACGTTCCCACCACCACCCCGATCAGCAGCACCAGCAGGAACGTCCGTATCGTCGTGCCGCCGAACAGCAGCAGCGCCACCAGCGTGAACAGCAGCGTGAGGCTGGTGTTCAGAGAGCGGCCCAGTGACTCGGAGATGCTCAGGTTCACGTTGTCGGCGAAGCCGCTGTTCGGATTCAGGAGCACGTTCTCGCGCAGCCGGTCGAACACCACTATAGTGTCGTTGACGCTGTAACCGATCACGGTGAGCAGCGCGATCAGGAACATGGTGTTCACTTCCACGTCCCACACGTAGCCCAGAAGCGCGAATATGCCCACCACGATGAACGTATCGTGGAGCAGGGCCACGATGGCCGCCGCACCGTACCGGAACGGGCTGGGCACGTTTCGGAATGCCCACCACACGTAAAGGAAGATGCCAACGGAGGCGGCCAGCACGGCCCACATGGCGTTGAGCACCGTCTCTCGCGCAACCACGGGCGATACGAGGTCGAACGCCAGAACGGTGGACCCGCTCGGCGACAGGTCGGACTCGAGACCCTCTACCAAGGCATCCTTCTGCCCCTCGTTCAACTCGACCGTGCGGATGAAGAACGTGTCTCCTCCCATGCTCTGCACCACCGCCTCGGGCCGTCCCATACCCTCAAGGCTGGTGCGCAGGCTCCCCTGATCGACGCTCTCGGAGAACTCCACAATGAGCGTGGAGCCACCGGTGAAGTCGATTCCAGGCCTGAGGCCCGGCGCGAGTATCAGAAACACCACCCCCGGCAGGATGACCACCAGAGAGATGATGAAGAACCAACCCCTCTTGCCCGCGAAGTCCAATTGCTCGCTCCTCTATGCCGTGCCCGACGGCATCTGCCGCTGGGGAAGCTCGCCGCCGCCGGTCGGCACGAACACGCCCAGGCCCCGGGATATCCGCGTAGTCGACAGGACTCTCAGGAGCGTCCTGCTCACCGTAATGGCCGAGAACATGCTGACCAGCACGCCGATGGCCAGGGTAGCCGCGAATCCCTGAACGATGGTGGTGCCCAACTGGTCCGAGAACCAGAACAGTATGCCGCACGTTATCAGGGTGGACACGTTGCCGTCCCGGATCGCCGGCCACGCCCTGTCGAATCCAATGTTGATTGCGGAGAGCAGAGTGCGTCCGGCGCGCAACTCTTCCTTCATGCGCTCGAATATCAGGATGTTCGCGTCCACCGCCATGCCTACGGACAGTATCGCCGCGGCGACGCCCGACAGCGTGAGCGTGACCGGCAGAATCTTGAATATCGCCAGCAGCAGAGCCGCGTAGATGAGCAGCGCCACCGCGGCCACCACGCCGGGCACCCGGTAGTAGAGCGCCATGAACAGGAGCACCAGGCCCAGACCCACCAGTCCCGCCACCACGCTCCTCCTGAGCGAGTCGGCGCCTAGAATCGCGTCGATGTCCCGTTCCTGGATAAGCTCGACCGGCACGGGTAGCCGACCGGACTCGAGCAGCAGCGCGATGTCTCGAGCTCGCTCGAGCGTAAAGTTGCCCTGGATGTAGCCAGTTCCGGACGTGATCTCCGACGTCACCACCGGCGCGATCAACTCCTCGTTGTCCAGGAATATCGCGATGGACTCCTCTGTGCCGACGATCTGCTGTGTAAGCTCGCCGAAAATGCGCGTTCCCCGGTCGTTGAACTCGATATTGACGATGGGCACGCCGGATCCGGCGTGCGTCCCGGCGAACGCCCTCTGCAGGTCGTCTCCGGTCAGCCCTATCTCCTCGTCAGCGGCGCCCTGAATCTCCGTGAAGCTGGCGGAGGGGCCCGCGCCCAGGCGCTCGTTCGTGTACGCTATCAGCGCCTCGGCCTCCTGCTCCGCGTCTGCGTAGGGCTCCAGTGCCATGGCGTAGCTGGTGCTGGATGCCAGCCGCTGGAAGTAGAACGACGGAGCGTCGGTGTATCTCAGGGGCTCATCCCCCTCTATTGCGATCTCCAGCCGGCTCAGGCGCGGCGATGCCTCGGTGAAGGATGCCGCAATCTCATCCAGAACCGCGCCGAACTTGGCGGCGCCATCCTCGGTGAACTCGAACACGAGCACCGGCGGCAGCGCCTCTGCCGGTTGCGCTTCCTGTGTGGACGTCGCCGCTTCCGAGGCCGGTTCGGCCTCTTCGGTCGATGTTGCGGTCGCGTCGGTCGTCGTGGACATGACCTCGTCGGTGGAAGTCCCGAAATCCGCCTCCAACTCGGCCTCACTCGGCAGGCGGCGGGCGGTCATGCTGACGACGTCGGCGGGACCGAGTTGTTCCAGCTTCCTGGGAACGTCGAGGCGACGGTGCTTGAACTCAAGCAGCGCGGTCTCGCCTATGATCTCTTTCGCCCGGCCCGGGTCACGCACGCCTGGTAGCTGCACCAGCAGCCTGTCCGCGCCCAGAATCTGGATGATCGGCTCGCCGAGACCGGAACTGTTCACTCTACGCTCGATGATCCGCTTCAACCCGGCCATGTCATCGGAGCTTGGAGGAGTGACCAGGCCCGTGGCCGGGTCGACCACGTCCTGCACCTGATAGACTAGGTGAATACCGCCCTGGAGATCGAGGCCCAGGCTGAGGCCGAGGACGGTGTCCCCTCCCCGCTCGAAGCCCGCGAAAGAGATTTTCTGCACGGCAAGCGCGGCCACGGCCACGGCCAGCAGAAAGGCGATGAGTATCAGCGTCCGGGCATACCTACGCAAGGTCTCCTCCAGACCGGAGTCGCGCGCCCACGAGCGCCATGGCGTCCTCCTTCGTCTCGATCTCTCCGCTTGCCGCGGCCTCGGCAACCAAGGCCAGCATCCTTCCCACCTCCGGCCCCGGCGCGAGGGCAAAGCCGTCCATGATGTCATGCCCGCTCAGCAGCTTGGGGAAAGGTTCCTTGGATTCGCTCCCAAGCCGCCAGGCGAGCAGCACGCTCGCGACCTCGCAGGCGTGCGCCCACTCCTCCCGCTCCAGCAGCGGCCCGCGCGCGGCAAGGTAGTCCGCCAGGTTCAGATAAATGGTGTCGATGGCGGCCTCACCAACATCCCTGAAGAAGCGGTACGTCGCCCGCCGCGTAGGGAGAGCGCCATCGTGTCCCAACTGCCCCGGCCGCAGGTGATGGCGCACCATCCCGCTTATAAGCCGGGAGCTGCGGCCGCTCAATCTCAGCCGCTCCGCTATCGCGGCGGTCATTCGCTCGCCCTCGGTGTGATGGCCAAGAAAGCGGATGCGCCCGGACTCCTCCACCGTGCGTGTGGCCGGCTTGGCAATATCGTGCAGCAGCGCGGCCAGCTTGAGGTGGGTCAGCCTGTCGAATCCGGTACCGACTGTCTCGGCAAAACGCTCCTCGATCCCGTCGAACATCGGCAGAGCGTCCACCACCCAGTCTCCCCCGCCCGGTCGGCCCGTTACCAGGCGCTCGGCCTGACTCACGGATTCCACCAGGTGGTCGAACACGTCGTAGTAGTGCTCCCTGGGCTGGCTGGACCCCTTTGCCTCGGACAGCTCAGGCAGCACCTCGCAAAGCAGGCCCAGGTCGTCGAGTTCGCGGACGTTGTGCGTCCCTCGAGGCTCGGCCAGTAGTTTCAAGAGCTCCTGCGTGATCCGCTCCGGGGCGACGCCGCGAACCAACCTACAATTCGCGCGAATGAGCGCGCGGGTCTCGGCGTCGACCTCGAAGCCAAGCTGCGCCGCGAGCCTGGGCGCCCGAATGAGCCGGACAGGGTCGTCCGCGAAGACGGTGGGCCGGACACAGCGTATCCGGCCGGATCGAAGGTCCGCCAATCCCTCGTAAGGGTCTACCAGAGAGCCAGAGTCCGCGCCGTCGTCCGGCGCGAGCGTCAGTGGGACCGCCATCGCGTTGATGGTGAAGTCGCGCTTCGACAGGTCCGCGCCTATCCCATCGGCGGCGCAGCTCAGGTCGACGAGGCACCCGCCATCCGCTGCCGGCAGCACCACGCGCACCAACTCGTCCGGGCTGTACGCCCAGGACACGACCGTGCCCTTCAATTCCGAGGCAAGCCTGATACCAATGCTGTGCGCGCCGCCGCCGACCGCGACGTCCACGTCGCCGGCCTCTCTGCCGAGCAGAGCGTCCCGTACCACGCCGCCCACCAGCCAGCTCCGCACACCCCACTCTTCCAGGCATGTGCTGACCGCCTCGACGATGGGCGCGATTCGCCAGTCGCCCATTGCTTCACGCACGGGCGCGTGCTGGTGCACGGTCAGTAGTTCTGGGGGATTAACGCTCATGTAGATTGACTGGTGGGTTGCCGCGTCGATGTGAAGTGTCTCGCAAACGCAGCGAGTCTGGACGAATGCTGCAATTCGAAGACCTAACCGATCTTCATTGTGGCGGGGGACTCCAGTTCCTCTGGGTCGGGAATCGCTTCTGATTCCTCAGCGTCGCCTCCCTCCCCATCGCCGCTTTCCAGCTTCACAAGGTCGTCGTGGCTCTTGAGATGATCGAGATAAAGTATGCCGTTGAGATGGTCGACTTCATGCTCCAGGGCCTGTCCAAGCAGTCCCTCGGCCTTCAGTTTGACGGTCTTGGAGGTGTGATCCAGCGCGCCAAACGTGACCAGGAGGGACCTGGTAATGGTGCCTCTGTACCCTGGAATGCTGAGACAGCCCTCCTCGACCTCTCTTTCGCCCTCACGGCGGACGATCTCCGGGTTGATGTAGATTCTTGGCTCCTCTTCGGGCAGGCGTACCACGATTATTCGCTGCAGGTCGCCGACCTGGTTGGCCGCGAGGCCCACGCCGTCGGCTTCGATCAGCGTGTCGATCATGTCGTGGGCCAGACGTAGCACCGAGGCATCCACGCGTCGCACCTTCCTGGCCCGCTTCCTCAATGTGGGATGCGGAAGCTTCAGTATCGGCAAGACCGCCAATCGATTCTCCTCGGTGTACGGCCCACACGCCGGGCCGTTTCAAATGCGTCACTTGATTATATCTTTCACTACGCGGCCCTGTAAAGGACAGCGCGCCAGTGCGCAGGGTCTTTTCATTCTCCTCTCTCCGGCCAAAAGAGAGGGTCAGGACGGGGGCGTTAGGTTCCTCGGCTGCGCTCGGAATGACAGAGGCTGTGCTCGTGTATTCACCCTCACCCCCGTATCAAGTACGGGGCAGGCACTAGCCCTCTCCCATCGAGCGAGAGGGGACAAGCGGAAGGGGCTATGGCCGAGGCCCTCCGAAAAATCTGCTCAGTTCTGCTGCATTGTGCCCATTCCGTAGCTGGGCGGGCCGGTGTTCATGTCACCTTTTGTGAGCCAAGTTGTTGAGGTTCGTCACGCATATTGCGCGAAATGTGGCAGAAGGAGGCGATGTCGTTTTCACCCTCACCCTGACCCTCTCCCATCAAGGGAGAGGGGACTGAGCGGTAGCGCCCTCGTTGTCACCCTCACCCCCGTATCCAGTACGGGGCAGGCTCGTCCCCTCTCCTTTGCTAGGAGAGGGGACGAGAGGTGGCGCGCTCTGAAGGGTTGCCGCAGCGCCTATGCTGTAGAAAATAGCACGTGTGTGCTGTACAATCAATGGGGCTGGCGAAGTTGCGCTGTTGAGGCGGATTTGTGGGGAGAAATGGCGCAGGTGTGGGGACGGGGCGGGGTGTGAGTGGGGTGTGCGTGGGGCAGGGATGGGGAACGGGTGGCGCGGGAAAGTGACGGTTTTTTCGGGGTACGCGGGCGCGAATGGGTCGGAGTTGGGGGACAGGTGGCGGCCCCGGTCCGCCACGCTTCCGCCTCAGCGCGGCCCTGTGTGCTAGAATTCACCCAGCTTGTGGGAGTTTCCATAGTGAGAGTGCTGATTACCGGCTCGTCCGGATTCATAGGTTCCGCGCTGTCGGCTCGGCTGGAGTCGGAGGGACACGGCGTCGTCCGGCTCGTGCGCCGGGAGCCGCGGCGCGGAAGAGGCGAGGCGCGATGGGACCCCGAAACGGGGTACATCGACGAGGGCGCACTGGAAGGCGTAGACGGCGTGGTCCACCTGGCCGGCGAGAACATAGCCAACCGGCGCTGGAACGACGAGCAGAAGGCGCGCATTCGCGACAGCCGCACCCGCGGCACGTCGCTGCTGGCGAATGCCCTGGCGCAGACGAGCCCACCCCCACGCTGCTTCATCGGCGCGTCCGCCGTGGGCTACTACGGCGACCGGGGCGCGGACCTGCTCGGCGAGGAAGAACCGCCCGGCGCCGACTTCATCGCCCAGTCGACCGCCGAGTGGGAGAAGGCGGCCAGACCGGCTTCGGACGCCGGCATTCGCGTCGCGGTCATGCGGCTGGGCATGGTATTCGACCCGTCGGGCGGCCCCCTGAAGCGGATGCTGACCCCGTTCCGCCTGGGCCTGGGAGGAAGGCTCGGCAGCGGGCGGCAGTACATGAGCTGGCTGTCGCTGGAGGACGCCGTGGGCGCCTTAGTGCACGCTCTAACGACAGACGACCTGTCGGGGCCGGTCAACGTCAGCGCGCCGGAGCCTGTCACCAATGGCGAGTTCACGCGCGCGCTGGGCAGGGCGCTGGGGCGCCCGGCGCTGCTGTTCGTGCCCAGATTCGCGCTGCGGGTCGCGATGGGAGAGATGGCGGACGCGGTGCTCTACAGCACCAGGATGTCGTCTGCCAAGCTGGTGGACTCCGGGTTCGAGTTCAGGAACACTGACATCGAGGCCACGCTGCGCGAGATGCTGCGGGCCTGACGGCAGTTCCGCGAACGGTCAGGCGAACCTGATGCCGTGGAGCGGGAACACCAGGCTGTGAACGGCCTGCACGCTCGCCTCCGCGAACACCCGGGAATCGTTCGTGACCGAGTCCTGAATCGTGGGCGGCTCGTCCCTGAGGCTCTCGACACCGTAACGGTTTCTGTACGACTCCGGCACCTCGTCCGGCAGCTCATGGCCCGCCATCGCCGCGAACGCCATCGTCCAGGCGCGGCTAACCGCCTGCAGGTCGTATCCGCCGCCGCCCAGGGCCAGCCACAGGGGAGGCACGGCCTTGCGGAACTCTCCAACCACCTCGGCGAAGCCCTGGGTCGTGAGCGCCAGGTGCGTTATCGGGTCGAGCAGGTGGGTGTCGATGCCGAGCTGCGTCACCAGCACGTCCGGCCTGAACGCCGCGAGCAGCCGGGGCACGACCTCCCGGAACGCCCACAGGTACACCTCGTCCGAGGTGTACGGATAGAGAGGCACGTTCACCGAGTACCCTCGTCCCCTGCCGGCGCCTATCTCCTGGGTGAAGCCGGTGCCCGGAAAGAGGAACGCGCCGGACTCGTGCAGCGAGATGGTGAGCACCCGGTCCGTGTCGTAGAAGGCGTGTTGCACCCCGTCTCCGTGGTGGCAGTCGATGTCGACGTAGGCGACGCGAGCGCCCCTGGCGAGCAGCGACTTTATCGCGATAACCGGGTCGTTGAACACGCAGAACCCGAACGCGTATCCGGGCATGGCGTGGTGTAGCCCGCCGGAAATGTTGAACGCGCGGAAGTGTTCCCCGTCCAGAAGCGTCTCCACCGCCTTCAACGACGCCCCGGTCGACAGCAACGCGGCTTCGTACATGCCTTCGTAGTGGGGATTGTCGCCCGGTCCAAAGTTGAACACCGCCGGGTTTACCGCCGCGTCCCCGCCGCTGAGGCCCCGGACGGCGTTCAGGTACTCGGGCGAGTGGTACGAAAGCACGTCGTCGTCGTGAGCGGCATCCGGCGTGACCAGATCCACGTCCGGCGCGGAGAAAACGCCGTAGGAGTCGAGCAGCTCGTACGTGTACCGCAGCCGCACCGGCTTCATCGGGTGTGTGTCGCTCAGCGCGTGCCGCGCCAGCCGGTCGTCGTAGACGAAAGCCGCGCGGCTCACCTCGACACGCTCCCCTGACCGTGCTGCACCTCGATGTTGGGACATTCGGTCATAGCATGTAGCTCGCGTCTTCGGTCGAAATCTCGATGTGAATGCCCAACCGCTCACCGACGCCAATCATCTCGCTGCGGACCATCGGCTCCCACGGCGGGCTGATGTGGGAGATGATTACTCGCGGCAGCCGGGCCCACCGGTCTCGGAACGCCACGAGCGCGTTTTCGAGTGTTGCGGGCGTCAGGTGGCCGGCCCTAGCCGCGGAACTCGCACCGTCATTGCCGAAGGTGCACTCCGACAACAACACGTCGGGGCACACGTGCTCCCATGCCTCTTCCACGCCCTCTCCCGCGTCGCCGGTGTAGAACAGGCTCACCTCGCCGGACGAGATCAGGTAGCCCGCCGCGGGCACGGCGTGGGGCACCGGAACCGCCTTCACGGTGTAGTCCAGCACGCTGAACTCCTCGTAGAACTCCACCGGGTTGAGGACGTAGGACGGATCGTGCCCTGTCGCCGGGTTCACGAAATTGGGGTACAGGCTTCCGTCCAACAGCTTTCGTCCCACAAAGTCCAGCGCGTCCGGAATCGCGTAAACGCCTACCGACTCCTCCACGTCGCGCAGGGCCATCCCCAGCGGCAGCAGGTCCCTTACGTGATCGAAGTGGCGGTGGGAGAGAATCACCGCCCTGATTCGGCGTTGCTCGTCGAAGGTCAGCGACCGGGTCATGCCGCCCGCGTCCAGGGCGAGCCGGCCGTCGATCAGGTGGGACTCCATTCGGGTGTCCCTGCTCTCCAGGTTGTGTGCGCCCAGCACGCGCAGGTGCATGTTCCACCTCGTTCCCGTAGTGAGTTGGCTTGCCGAACCTCTCCCGTCTCGGCCGCCCGTGGTGGGTACTACTCGGACTCGGCCTCCTCTGGGTCCGGGGAGCCTCGCAGCCACCGGAAGAGGACGGCGGTGAGCGTCGCCACGACCGCTCCGCCGATTATGAAGGACGTGCCGACGGTTCCGGGGTCTGCCGGCAATCTCTCGATTGCGCCCCCGCGTAGGCTGCGCTTCCAGCGGGACTCCAGCTCGTTCAGGCTGATGTCGTAGGCCACCGGGACGGCCTCCTCGACGTCCATGCCGGAGTCGATCGCGCCGAGCAGGGCCGTCATCCGGTCCGGCCCGTAGGTCTCCATCATGTAGTCGACGACGCTCCAGGACTGGGAGTAGAAGTTGCGGACGTCGCCGGGCACGCCGGGCACCGCTCCCATCGAGCGCAGCGGCATCAGCCGGCCGCGGTGGTAGGCGTCCAGAACGGCGCGCTCGCGCCAACTGCTCGATCCCTCGAAGTACATCGCCAGGCCCTCGTTCAGCCACGCCGGCAGCCTGCCGCGCGGAGAGGTCATAGCCTCATCGATGAGCAGGTGCGTCATCTCGTGGATCATCCCTTCGCGCCCCAGACCTACGAGCACGAACACGTCCAGCGCCCCGTAGGCGAAGCCGCCGTAAAGATGCCCGGACGTCGCGGCGTCGCTCACCTTGGGAAGGCTGGTGCTGGCCTCCCGACGGCCGTTAAGGATGACCGCCTTCATCGTCTTAGTTTCTTCGAGCCCGAGCAGCGCGCGCACCTCGTCCAGGCGCTCGTTGACGTCGTTGGCGACGGCGCGCACCTCGTTCGCCGGGCGGTCGTGCCACAGCACCTCGAACCCGGGCAGGCTGTAGCGCTGCCAGTCGTACCGCGGATTCAGGTACTCCAGGCTGTAACGTTCGCTGTCGAACTCGTTCCCGTTCGCGTCGCCGATATGGTAGAAGTAGCTGACGTCGACCCCGCTCGGCAGGAAGCTGGCCCCGCCGGTCTTGATTCGAAAGTCGGTGTCGATGCGGTTGGACGGCGTGAACTCGGGGTAGCCGTAGATCCTGGTTTCCTGGCTGCCGAGCCGGTACACGAGCCTCACGTGTGTAATGGGCGCGTCGGATTCGGCGACGAGCCTGAGCCTTATCTCCTCCGGGAAGGCAATCGAGTGCGTGCTTTGGATTACCCGGATGGGCGTGGAGCCCTCGGTCGGAGACGGCGAGGGCTGATCGGCCCCGGGTGATGCCAGGGCGATAAGCGCGGCGAGTATGGTTGCGAGTATTGGCATCGCGGCCTGTTTTGCCTAGATTCCCGTGATCCTGATGGATGAGTGCGCCCGGTAGATGCGGTTTATGTTGAGCAGCAGGGCGGTGAGGTCCTCGACGTAGCGCGCGTTGGCCAGCCCGCCCCCGTTCACCGCGCGCACTCCGTCGATGCGCTCCGCCAGGTCCATCACCAGCCGGAGGGCGTCGGCGTCGTCCGCGCAGACGATGACGTCAGAGTCGATGGACTTGTCCGGCACGAGCAGGTCCTCCGCGCTCACGTTCTGAAACGCGGCGGCTACGGTGGAATCGGGCAGTATGGCCTGGGCTTGGAGCGCCGCCGAACCCTCTTCGACGCGCACGGCGCTTGCGCGGCCACGCTCGAACTCCAGCGGCGCGACGAGGCTGACGACGGTCTTGCCGGCCAGCTCGCCGGTCAGGCCGGACAGGGTGGCGCGCTGCGCGGCGTAGGGCACCGATACGAGCACCACGTCGGACCTGGCGGCGGCTTCGGAATTGGTTGCGCCGCTTACAGACTCGGCCGGGGCGTGTTCAAGCACGCTTTCTGCCGCGCTGCCGGCGCGAGCCTCGTCCCGCGAACCGATGACCACCCTCTCGCCAGCAAGGGCGAATCTGAGCGCGAGCCCCCTGCCCTCCGGCCCGGTGCCGCCTATGATTCCCAGCATATATGTGACCTCAACTAGTACTGCCTCTCCGGTTGCGCCCCTGGTTACTCGGAAAGGGGCATCACCTCGGCGTCAACCGAAAGCCCCTGTCCTTCCTCGTACATTTCCCACGGCCTGAACGACTCGACGAAACCCTTGGCCTCGTCCATGGACGCCATGCCCTTCTGGGCGCGGCCGGGATCGTAGCCGAAGGTCTTGGCGAAGGCGTCGAATCCCCGCTTGGTCTCCCGGACGCCTCCGATCTCCTCTTCGAGGTCGCCGTCGTCCGAGCCGAGAACCAGACGCTGCCCTCTCTTTGTATAACGCCAGTACACCTTCATAAGGTATGTTCTCCTCGACGCTTTTGGTGCTGTCCCGCGTGCTTTCCTATGGGTACTACTCTATAGGCAAGCGTCCAGCTATTGCAACTTGGAGACACACGCCTCTCATACGTTGCGCGCTTAGGCGGGTTTGCCTACAATAGGGCCACTACCACACTACAAGGAGACCACGCCATGCCGGACTTCGGAACCGACAGCATCCGCAACATCGTGCTGCTATCTCACAGCGGGGCCGGCAAGACTATGCTGTGCGAGGCCATGCTGCACGCGGCGGGCGTCAACAACCGGCTGGGCTCCATCGAGGACGGCACGACTACTTCCGACTTCGAGCCTGAGGAGGCCCGGCGAGGCACCAGCATACAGACTGCCATCGCCGCATGCCCGTGGAAGGGCGGCAAGATCAACGTCATCGACACGCCGGGCTACGCCGACTACCGCGGCGAGGTGGTCTCGGGACTCAGGGTCGCCGACGGCGCGGTGATCGTCGTCGCGGGGCAAGCCGGCATCGAGGTGGGCACCAAGCAGATGTGGCAGTACGCCGACGACGCCAACCTGCCCCGGCTGGTGTTTGTGAGCAAGCTCGACCGGGACAACGCCGACTTTGGCCGCGTCATGGAGTCGCTCACCGAGGCGTTCGGCAGGAAGTGCGTAGCGGTCCAGGTTCCGGTCGGCTCGGAAGACTCCTTCTCCGGCAGCATCAATCTGCTGGACCCGGAGGCAGATGTGCCCGGGGGGCTGGAGGACGCGGTCGAAGAGGCGCGCGAACTGCTGACGGAAGCGGTGGCGGAGACGGACGACGACCTCACGATGAAGTACCTGGAGGGCGAGCCGCTAACGTCGGAGGAGCTGCGCGCGGGACTGAAGGCGGGCGTCCTGTCGGGCGACATCGTGCCCGTACTCGCCGGAAACTCCGTGGCCGAGCTTGGGACCACCGAGCTCATGGACGCACTCATGGACCTCATGCCGTCTCCCGCAGACGCGGGCGCAGCCGAGGCGGAGGTTCCCGGCTCGGGAGATGTGGTCGAGCTGGGCTGCGACAGCTCCGGCCCGCTCGCCGCCCTGGTGTTCAAGACGGCTGCCGACCCCTTCGTTGGCAAGCTGTCCTATTTCCGCGTGTACAGCGGCGCCTTCGCGAGCGACAGCCAGATATGGAACGCCAACTTGGGCGAGGGCGAGCGAGTCGGCCAGGTCTTCGTGCTGACCGGCAAGACGCAGACGCCTACCGACGCGCTGGCCGCGGGCGACATCGGGGCCGTCTCCAAGTTGTCGACCGTGCTCACCGGCCACACCCTGACCAGCCGGGAAAAGCCCTTCACGCTGCCCGGCCTCACGTTCCCCGCGCCGGTATTCCAAATGGCGGTGTTCCCCAAGTCCAAGGCCGACGTGGACAAGATGACCAGCTCACTGAGCCGTATCGTCGAGGAGGATCCGAGCCTGGTGATATCGAGGGAGCCGGACACGCTGGAAGTACTGCTGGGCGGACTGGGCGACACTCACGTCGACGTCGCGGTGGACAAGATGAAGCGCAAGTTCGGCGTTGAGATTCTCCTGGAAGTGCCCAAAGTTGCCTACAAGGAGACCATCTCGTCGCCCACGCGAGTGGAGTACCGCCACAAGAAGCAGAGCGGCGGCCACGGCCAGTTCGGGCACGTGTGGCTGGAGCTGCAACCGCTTACCAGGGGCGAGGGTTTCGCTTTCGACTCCAAGATCGTAGGCGGCGTGGTGCCCCGCGAGTACATACCATCCGTGGAAAAGGGCGTGCAGAAGTCCCTCAACGGCGGCGTGGTCGCCGGCTTCCCCGTCGTCGATCTCAAGGTCACGCTGGTGGACGGCAGCTACCACTCGGTGGACTCGTCGGGCATGTCGTTCGAGATCGCCGGGGCCTATGCCTTCTCCAAGGGCGTGCGCGAGGCGAGGCCTGTGTTGCTGGAGCCTGTGATGAAGGCAGAGGTCACGGTGCCCGACACGTACGCGGGCGACATCATCGGTGATCTGAACAGCAAGCGCGGGCGCATCCTGGGAATGACGCCCAACGGCGACGGCGAGACGCTCATCGAAGTCGAGGTGCCACAGGCGGAGATGCTGAGGTACGCCACCGATCTTCGCTCTCAGACGCAGGGCGTCGGCTCGTTCACAATGGAGTTCGACCACTACGAAGAGGTCCCCCAACACCTCCTGGACAGGCTCGTCGAGCAGCTGCAGGAGCGGGAGGCCGCGGGCGTCTAGGCCACAGCGTTCCGGCCGCGGCCGGAACTCGGACGCAAAGAAGAGGGGCGGTTCACGAACCGCCCCTTACTCTTTCCAGGCGCTTGCTCTTTCGAGAAGCCGAGTTTGTTCCTCGGCGTCAGGACTCCAGTAGCTCTCGCACCGTCTCCGTGAAGGCGGGAAGAACGTTCTTCCAGTCGCCCACGACGCCGAAGCTCGCTTCCTTAAAGATGTTGGCTTCCGCGTCCCTGTTGATGGCGACGATGAACTTGGAGCCGGAGCAGCCCGCAAGGTGCTGGCTCGCGCCGGAAATCGCGACGGTGATGTACAGGTCAGGCGTGATCGTCTTGCCGGTGAGGCCCACCTGGTAGCTGTGATCGAGCCACCCGGCGTCGCAGGCGGCGCGGGAAGCGCCCATCGCGCCGCCAAACAGCTTTGCGAGCTCCTCGATCTGCTCGAAGGGCTCGGGACCGCCCAGTCCGCGGCCTCCACTCACCACTACCGTCGCGTCCTCCAGGCGCACGCCCTCGGACTCGCTTTGCACCGTGTCCACAAGCCTGGCCTTGACCACCGAACCGTCGAGGCCGGGCTGCAGGTTCACCACCTCGCCGCTGCGCGACGAGTCCGCCTCCAGTGGCTCGAACACCTTGCCGCGCACGACCGCAACCTGCGGCCCGTCGCCAGGGAACGTGACCTTGGCCAGGGCGTTGCCGCCGTATACCGGACGGGTTGCGACCACGCGCCCGGTGTCGGCATCCACGTCCAGGTTAACGCAGTCCTGCGCCACGCCGACTCCCAGCCTGAACGCCAGGCGAGGGCCGATGTCGCGCCCGTTCTGCGTGCGGCCTATCAGCACCACGTTGGGCGATGCTTCGTCCGCCACGTGCTGGTACGCGGCAAGGTGGGCGTCTATCTGCGTGCCTGCCAGCAGCGGATCGTCCACCACGTACACCCTGTCCGCGCCGTGCGCTATAGCGGAGTCCGCCAGGCCTCCGCCATCTCCGCCCAGCAAGGCCGCACCGACCTCTTCTCCCAGCGCGTCCGCCAGCTTGCGTGCCGCCGCGAGTAGCTCGAGCGACGACGATTGGACCCTGCCATCCTCCACCTCGGCCAGTACCAGAACTCCTGCCATTGTCACGCTCCGTATGTAATCGACCTTCAGTGGCGCTTGCGCCGCCAGCCGCTATATGATCTTCTCTTCGCGCAATCTCAATGCGAGATTGCGGCCCGCCTCCGCCTCGTCCTCACCCTCGATGATTTCGACCTCAGACTCGCTCACCGGAATGTACAGGTCGAGAGTCTGCAACCTGGCGCCGAGCCGGGACTCGTCGAGGCCGAGGTCTCCGATGGTCTTCGTGACCGGCCGCTTCCGGCTCGCCGCCATAATGCCCCTCAGCGTGGGATAGCGCGGCTCGCCCAGTTCGTTGCTCACCGTCACCACCGCTGGCAGCGGCGACTCGAACACCTCGTAGCCATCGGACAGCGCGCGATGGACCAGCAGGCCGTTCTCCGCGACTTCCACCTTCTGGGCGAGCGTAATGCAAGGCAGGCCCAGCAGTTCGGCGATGCCGAGCGGTACGTGGGCGTTGTCCCAGTCCGAGGCCTGGCGGCCGCAGAGTATCAGGTCGAAGTCGCCCGCGTCTCTGATGGCCTCCGACAGCGCGTAGGCCGTTCCGAAAGCGTCCAGGTCCAGCGCCGCCTCGTCGTCGATCAGGATCATCTCGTCCGCGCCCATCGAAAGCGGCTTCTTCATCACGTCCATCACGAATCCGCTTCCCATGGAGAGTACGGTCACGCTGCCGCCCTGCGCGTCCTTGATCTGAAGCGCCGCCTCGACCGCATTCTCGCAGAAGCCGTTGACCACCGGCGGAATCCCCGCGGCGGGCACCACCTTCTTCGTGGCCGAGTCTATACGAAAAGCGGATGCCGGCGTCTCAGGATCCACCACCTGCTTGACGCACACCAGGATGTTTACCGCCATCACTTCCCCCTAGCTATTCGAAGCGCGCGGCGCTCGATGCCGCCGCGCGCGTGTTTTCAAGACCGCTCGAAAATATAGCACCGCGTGCTTTGGCATGTCAACCTGAGCACGCCTTCCAGAGGCCGCCGCGACCGACCTTGTATCTTTTGCTCCCACCACCGGCGTGATATAATCTTCACAATCATCCCCAAGTAGGAGCCAGCTTTTGAGAGTCGAGCGCGAGGAAGTTGTTGACCGGCAGACAGTTCTCAATATCGAGTTGGAAGACGACGACCTCGACCCATATCTCGACCGAGGCTACAGACGGATAGTCCAGCGCGTAAATGTTCCCGGATTCCGAAAGGGCAAGGCCCCTCGCAGCATCATCGAGCGGCTGGTCGGCAGGGAGAGCCTGCTGAACGAAGTGCTGGAAGTCCTGGTCACTGAGACCACCAGCCGCGCAATCGACGACCAGGAGCTCGAATCCGTCGGTTTGCCCCACATCGAGATGGTCGACTTCGAACCGCTCACGTTCAAGGCCACCGTTCCACTCAAGCCCGACGTCGATCTCGGCGCGTATCGCGACATCCGGGTCGACGAAGAACCTGTCGAGTTTGACGAGGACGAGGCCGTTCAGCAACGCCTGGAAGACCTGCGAGGCAGACTGGCGACCTGGAACCCGGTAGAGCGCCCTCTGGAAATCGGTGACGTGGTCACCGCCGACGTGCTGATGACCTTCGAAGGCGAGACCGTTCTGGAGCACTCCGACTATGTTGCCCTGACCGGCGAGGAAGGACTTACGCGCCTTCCCGATCTGGGCGAGCAGCTCGCGGGGTCACAGGCAGGCGACGAACGCGAATTCGACCTGGACCTCCCCGACGACTTCTACCTGACCGCCGTCGCCGGAAAGACGGTGAACATGCGAGTCACGGTGAAGGAGTACAAGGAACGTGAGCTCCCTGAGCTGGACGACGACTTCGTCGTGAGCCTGGGACAGGATGAAGAGACCCTGGAGCAATTGACCGAGCGAATACGCGAAGAAGAGCGCCAGGGCGCTGAGAACAAGGCTATCGGCGAGTTCACAGAGAAGGCCCTCGAGGCGCTGATGGAAAACGCCTCCGTAGAACTGCCGCCCCTGCTGGTGGAGCACGGCGCGGAACACGCGTGGCAGGAGCAGCAACAGTTCCTGCAAAGACTGGGCATCCGGGCGGACGACTACCTACGCTCGACCGGCAGCACCGAGGAGGCGTTCCTCGAGCAGGCCCAATCGGACGTGCGAGAGAGGCTCGTGCGCAGCTACGCCATGACCGAGTTTGCCGACTTGGAAGGCCTAGACGTGACCGAGGAGGAGGCGGAGGCGAGGGTCAGGGAACTCCTGGCCGAGAACTCGCTCACGAGGGAGCCTGCCGACGAGGAGATTGCCTCGGTCCGAAACTCCATGCTCACCGAAAAGGCCATGGAGCGCCTGCGGGCCATCGCCAGAGGAGAACAGCCGGCGGAAGGTGACGACGAAGGCCCGGCGGAGCCGAACGAGGACGCTCCCGAATCCGCCGAAGACCCCAACGACGAAAGCGAAAGCGCTTCCGAAGCTTAAAGCTCAAGGAGAACACTCCGGTGATTTACAGACCAGAAAATGTCATCCCCATGGTAGTCGAAGGCGACGCCAGGGGAGAGCGGGCCTACGATATCTATTCCCTGCTTCTCAAGGAGCGGATAATCTTCCTGGGCACGCCAATCGTCGACCACATAGCCAACAACATCGTCGCTCAGCTTCTGTACCTGGACCGCGAGGACCCGGACAGGGACATCAGCCTCTACATCAACTCTCCGGGCGGCGTAATCAGCGCCGGACTCGCCATCTACGACACGATGCACCTCATACGCCCCGACGTGTCCACAATCTGCGTCGGCCTCGCCGCCAGCATGGGCACGGTTCTGCTCACCGCGGGCGCTCCCGGCAAGCGCTACGCCCTGCCCAACTCCACGGTCCACATGCACCAGCCGCTCGGCGGCGCGCAGGGCCAAGCGTCGGACATCGAAATTCACGCAAGAGAGATACTGCGGATGCAAGACAAGATCCGCCAGATTATCTCACAATCAACTGGTCAACCCTACGATAAGGTGGCCAGAGACTCCGACAGGGATTACTTCCTGAACGCCGAGCAAGCCGTAGAGTACGGCCTCGTCGACGAGGTGCTTCACCCGCCGTCCGACGGCGATCAGGATAGTGGCTCCGAAGACGGGGCGTCCGACGGAGAGGAGAGTTAGTTCTGATGACGCGAGGGCTGTCGGAATCCGGCCCCCGGTGGAGGCGCCAATAGAATGAATCGTCGAACTGACCACCAGTGCTCGTTCTGCGGCAAACTCCAGAGCCAGGGCGGCAGGCTGCTCGCCGGGATTGACGGCGTCTACATTTGCCACGAGTGCGTCGTCCTGTGTGAGCAGGCCATCGCGCGAGATATCCGGGAGCAGGCGCCCAAGTCTCGCCCCGGGCCCAAGCCAAGTTCCTTCAGCCCTAAGGTCATCTGCGAGAAGCTCGACGAGTACGTCGTAGGGCAGGAGCGCGCCAAGAAGGTGCTCAGCGTCGCGGTTTACAACCACTACAAGCGGGTGTGGTCCAACCGCAGGCACCCCGACGTGGAGCTGCAAAAGGCAAACATCCTGATGCTCGGACCTTCCGGCTCCGGCAAGACTCTGCTGGCGCAGACGCTCGCCAAGATACTGGACGTCCCATTCACCATCGTAGACGCAACCTCACTCACCGAGGCCGGATACGTTGGTGAAGACGTCGAGAATATCCTGCTGCGCCTCATCCAGGCCGCCGACTTCGATATCGGCCGCGCCGAGCACGGCATCATCTACATCGACGAGATCGACAAGATGGCGCGCAAGATGGCCAACCCGTCCATCACCCGTGACGTCTCGGGCGAAGGCGTCCAGCAGGCGCTGCTCAAGATCGTCGAGGGCTGCGTGGCGAACGTGCCGCCTCAGGGCGGACGCAAGCACCCCCACCAGGAGTTCCTGCAGATCAACACGGAGCGCATCCTGTTCATGTGCGGCGGCGCATTCGAGGGCATAACGGACGTCATCGAGCGTCGCGCGTTCAAGGACAGGCGCTCGCTGGGCTTCAGGTCCGGCGCCATCAGCGCCAACGGCCACGGCCCGGCTGATGACGAAGACGTACTGGCGCACGTGGAGGCCGACGATCTGCTGGAGTACGGCTTCATCCCGGAGTTCGTGGGCAGGTTCCCGGTGGTGGTCAGCCTAGCCGGGCTGGACCCCGCCACGCTAGTGCGCGTACTCACCGAGCCGAAAGACGCGCTGGTAAAGCAGTACCAGGCGTTGTTCAAAATGGACGGCGTAGAGCTGGTAATTACGGATGACGGCCTCGAGGCGGTGGCCGAACAGGCCATCGGCCATAAGACCGGGGCGCGAAGGCTGCGGGCGATACTCGAGGATAAGCTGCTGGACGTCATGTTCGAATTGCCCAGCATACCCAACGTTTCCAAGTGTATCCTGGACGCGGATGCCTTCGAGGAAGACGCCGGCGTTTCGCTCGAGCTGGAAGAGGGCGAGACGCTGAAGCTCGAAGCCGCCATCGCTGCCGCGCAGACGCCGTCAACCGCGCACGCCGCTATCGACGATGGCGAGGACTATCACCCCGCCGCCTCCTGAACCCCGTCTCTCTCTGACTTTGAGAGGGATTCCTTAGACGGTCAGCAACTCATCCTCCGGCGCGTACTCGTCCCGCTTCGGAATGTCCTCCCTCACGAGCTCTCCCCGCCTCTTGTAGACCCTGTACGCACCCGCGTCGTCGCTCGAAGTCACCAGCCGATAACCGCCGTCCACCCACTCGATCGCGCAGTTGTACCCGATGCCCAGCCCAACGCCGCCGTGCCTCATCACCTTGGCGTGAAAGTCCGGCTCGCGCAGCTTGCCGTCCGTGACGCCCTCCGGGTTCGGGCACGCGAACGCGTCGATGAACCCCAGTCCGCTCACGCGCGTGAATCCGCCCCAGTTGGCCGCGTTATAGAAGTACCCTGAGTTGCTGTGCCCGTAGCTGTACCAGCAGATGCAGCCCGCGCTCAGCCCGGCAAGCGGAATGCCCTTTCGCCATGCGCGTTCCAGCACGCCGTCCACGCCCAGCCGTCGCCACCGCATCACCGCCTTCTGCGTGTTGCCGCCGCTCACGTATATCAGGTCAGCCGAGAGTATGGCCGCCTCCAACTCCGCCACGCTCGGCTTGGCGTTCAGCAGGTGGAGCACGTCGGTCTCGCAGCCCAACCGGTCGCCGTAGACGGACTTGAAAGTCTCCCAGGGCTCAGGCGCGTCGTAGGTCGCGGTGGGAATCAGCAGCGCCCTGGGGCGTGACTTCCCCGATAGCTCCACTATCCGCTTGTCGATGGGCAGCGTCTCCAGCTCGCCCATCATACCGCCGCCAATCGTCACTATCTTACCCATGACTGTTTACACCTCCTCATGGCCCCGGAGCATGTCCCTCCTGGTCCCACTTCTTGATTAGCCTTTCGACCCGTCCGGACATGTCCAGGCCGCCCTCGATTGGGCCGTCCGGTCCTACCGGCCTACCCTCCTCGATTCGGACCGAGCCGTTTGCCAGCGCGATGAGGGTGGCAACCACCAGAGGGCGCTCCCGCGCGACACCCCTGCGACGTATCTCCGCGAACAGCGGCTGGCGCTCGCCCTCCGCTTTGGCTGCCTCCACGCCAACCCTGCCCAGCTCATCCCATAGCGGAGCAAGCAACGCATCCCTGATAGGAAAGCTGCAATAGCCCAGCGGCGGGCCGCCGTCCAGCACTTCCGTGACCAGGTGCACCATAGCGCCATGCTCGGCGGCGTCTTCTTCGATGAGCTGCCATATCACGTCTTGCCACATCCCGGAGGGCGCATCCGGCAGCGCGGGATGAAGGTTGATCATGGCCCGTTCCCGGCATATCCGCGCGCTGGTGATGAGCATGTATCCCGCAAGCACCGACAGGTCGGCCTCGTACCCCGATGTCAGGCGCATCGCCTCGTCATGGAAGGCGTCCCGGTGGCGGGCTATCGTTCCCCCACCATGCTCGCGCCGGAACCGCCGCGATGATAGCCACACCAGCGGCACGCCGATGCTCTCGACCAGTCGGAAGAACTCGTCGCTGCCTTCCGCTTCTCCAGGTTCCCGATTGCTGAAGACGTACTCGATAGAGGCGTCCAACTCACCGGATGCGATCGCCCCGTGCACCGCGCGCAGCAACCCCCGCGACCCTTCCCCGCGGCCCGTCGACCACCAGCCCAGTCGCAGCGGCCGTCTGCGCTCTCCGTTCACCTATCCGCCGTCCCTTAACGACACTATGAGCGCGACGGCCCTGGACCGGTCCTCTGCGGTGAGTCCTCGGAACAGCGCCTCGCGCAGGTCGGCCAACGCTCCGGCGTCGTCCCCCAGCCGCTCGCGGATCACGCCGCGCAGCAAGTACGCTTCGCCCGTGTCCCAGCCCTGGTCGATCACCTGCTGCACCTCCAGGAGGGCCTCGGTGTGCTGCTGTTCCTCCAGCAGCCGCTCTGCCCTGCCCAGTCCGCCCGCGACGCCGCCGCTACCCAACCACACGCCCGCGAGTAGCAGCAGCGCAACCGGGGGGAGGGCAAGCAGTATCCGGCGTGTGGAGCCCGCGCGGCGCCTCACGGCCAGGCCAGTATACACGCCCTGCCTTTCGGAGCCATCGGCCAGTACGCCACCAAGCGCGAACCCCATTGCCAGCCCGCCAATGTGCGCCCAGTTGTCGATCCCCGGCATCATGAAGCCGAACGCCAGGTTGATCGCCACCAGCACGCCGATTCCGGCGGCGTCTCGTCGGCTCCCTCCCCTCAGCGGTCCCCTTCCCGTCAGGAAGCACGCCGCCAGCGCCCCCAACAGGCCGAATATGGCCCCGCTCGCTCCGGCGCTTATGGCCAGAGGATTGGCGACGAAGCTCGCAGTGGAGCCTGCAAGCCCCGCCGCAATGTAGATGAATGTGAACCGAAATCTCCCGAATGCCCTCTCCAAGAGCATGCCGTAGATGAGCAGCCCAATGCTGTTCAGCGCCAGATGCATGATGCCTATGTGGAGAAAGACAGAGGAGAGGAGCCGCCAGTATTCGCCACCGGCTACCAGCGGGCCGTAGTTCGCGCCGAAGTCCAGCAGGGACAGTGGATCGCGGGTGCTGCCTATCGCCTCCGCGATGAGCCACCAGATTGCGTTGGCGGCGAGCAGCAGCCAGGTCGCAATCGGGCGATTACGAAGAGCTACGCCGCCCGGCGCGCTCATGCCACGCCGTCGGCGCCACGATTCAAACATCGGCTGCTACCCTAACCGGGCTGTTCAGCGGGCAGGTCCCGTCCGGCGGCGACCTAAAACACCTCGGTCCGCATCATGTCCTCGAACGTCTCGCGCCTGCGGATTAGCCGTGCCTCGCCGTCCTTCACCATGACAATGGCCGGCCTGGGGTTCATGTTGTAGTTGCTGGACATTGGTGGAGCGTAGGCCCCAGACGAGGGTATGGCCACAACGTCCCCCTCCACAAGTGTCGGCAGCTCGATGTCGCGGATCAGCACGTCCCCCGATTCGCAGTACTTGCCCACCAGGGTCACCGTGTCCGCCGGTGCGTCGTTCATGCGGCTGGCCAGCACCGCCTCGTAGCGGGCTTCGTAGAGCGCGGGCCGGATGTTGTCGCCCATGCCGCCATCCAGCGAAACGTACCGCCGCACCGTCGGGATGTCCTTCGTACCGCCCACGCTGTACAACGCGACTCCCGCGCGGCCCACGATAGACCTGCCCGGCTCCACGACGAGGCGAGGCGTGCCGAGCGACAGATCGGCGCACCGCTCTCTGGTGGCCGAGGCGATGACCTGCGCGTAGTCGCCAACCGCTGGCGGAGGCTCCTCCCGCACGTACCCGATTGCGAATCCGCCCCCGGGACTGAACTCCCGCAACTCCAGGCCGTCGTCCTTGAACTGCGATACGAACGTGAGCACTGTGTCGATGGCTATCGAGTACGGCTCAAGCTCGAAGATAGGCGATCCGAGATGGAAGTGGACTCCGACCAGGTCCAGGTTCGGAGCGGCGAGCGCCTGCCGGATTGCCAGCTCCGCGTGGCCCGTCTCGACCGAGAAGCCGAACTTGCTGTCCAGTATGCCGGTCGTGGTGTGGACGTGCGTGTGGGGGTCGACGCCGGGTGAGAGGCGGAGCATAACGTCCTGGACGGCGCCTCGGGAGCCGGCCAGCGCGTCCAACATCTCCAGTTCGTGGAAGCTGTCCACGACCACCCGGCCCACGCCGTAGTCCAGCGCCAATTCCAACTCCGCGGGCGTCTTGTTGTTGCCGTGGAAGTAAATGAGGTCCGACGGGAATTCGATGGCCTTGCCGAGCGCCAGCTCGCCGCCGGACACCACGTCCAGACCCAGGCCCTCTTCCATGGCGAGCCTGCCAATGGCCGGGTTCAGGAACGCCTTCGAGGCGTAGGCCACCAGCGAGTTCTCGTACCGGCTGGCGAACTCAGTGACGAAATCGCGGCACATCTGCCGCAGCGTCGTCTCGTCGTAAACGTACAGCGGCGTGCCGAACTCGGCTGCGAGGTCGGCCGCGTCACAGCCGCCCAACTCCAGGTGACCGGACTGGTTCACGCCCGCGGTCATCGGAAAGAGGTCCTGGTTTTCGAATTGCATTTTGTCGTCCCGGTCTTCGCGCGGCGCGAAGATGCCATTGAGGAATGTGATGAAGGGGTTCGCTTCCCCATTTTATAGCACGGCGCGGCCGGACGGCAATTCGGCGCGTCAAGGCGGAATCGGCGGGATCAGGCGCCAACCAACTGGTCAGAGGCGGCTACCGATGAATCGATTTATCTCGCCAGATTGCTATAATCCCCGTAGCGGTGCGTTCTCGAGTTTATCCAAGGGGTTTTTCGCTATGCGTTTTTTCGTAGACAGGTGGCGCAACATTGGTACCAAGCTGTACCTGGCGCTGGGTTTCGCGGTGTTGCTCACCCTGGTTTCCAGTTCCGTGGGAGTCTACCACTTCGAGCGCAGCGGCGACCTCAACTATCAGGCCGAGACCAAGTCGGTGCCGGCGCTGGAGGCAGCCTGGGCGGCGGCGCGCGAGGCGGGCAGATTGCGCGAGTTAGCGCTGCGGCTGTTAACCGGCGCCGAGGACCTGCCGGAGGGTTCGGTGGACCAATCCCTGGCAGATCTGGAGGCTGCTCTGGCAGGCGCCACCACGTTGCCGGCCCTCCAGACCGACGCCCAGGCGGTGCAGGACGCGGCCTATGACCTGGCTGAGGTGATCGACACGATCTCCGCTAACAGCGTGGCCGCTCAAGAGGCCGACCTGGACGCGGCGTCCTTGCGCCAGGATCTGTCGTCACTCCCCACCGGCACAGAGACGTCCGGCGAGGGCGTGCGCCTGCTGGAGCAGGCGCTCCGGGCCGGGGACGAAGAGGCGCTGGATGCGCTGTGGGAGGATTTCAAGGTCTTGACCGCCGGTGGTCTGGAGCAGCGAATCGTCTCCCTGGGCGGAGGCGACCAGGGAGTTTTCGCGATCCGCCGCCAGCAATTGGCTCTGCAAGAGCGAGAGCAGGGGCTGGTCGCTGACTTCGGTAGCAACAGCGCTGTCCTGGAAGAGTCGACGGCAACCTTGCTGGACGGAGCGAGGTCCCACAATACGGCGACGTTGCGGATGACAGTCGAGAGCTTTGACGAGGGCAGGATACTGCTGTTCGCGATTGGCGTGGTAAGCGTCATTGCGGCGACTCTGGCCGCCTGGCTCTGGGTGGGGAACGCCGTGATACGACGGCTTTCCCGCATGTCCGAGCGTATGAACACAATGGTCGGTGGCGATCTCGAAACCCCGGTGCCGGAAGTGGGTGAGGACGAGATTGGAAGACTCGCCCAGAACCTGGAGCATTTCCGGCAACAGGCGCTGGAAGTGCAGCGCCTGAACCTCGTCGAGCAGCTATACGGCGAGCTGCGCGAGACCAACGCCGAACTCCAGCGAATGCAGGACCGCCTGGTCGCGCAGGAAAAGCTAGCCGCCCTGGGGCAACTGGTCTCTGGGGTAGCGCACGAGATCAACAACCCGCTGAACTTCGTCAAGAACTTCTCAGAGGGGTCGCTGGAACTGTACGGCGAACTGACTGAAGTGCTGGACGGTTACCGCTCCAGCATGTCGAAGGAGGACGTCTCTCTGCTGGACGAAATCAAAGATGAGCTGACCCAGAATCTCGACCGGATCGCCAGCAGCAGCGATCGGGCCATCGCCATCGTGCAGCGGATGCAGAGACTGAGCGCAGACAGAGGAACGCGGACGATGACCGACATCAATTTCGCTCTGCGGCAGTCGGTCCAGCAGGAATGCGAGTCCTTCATTTCCGAATGGAAGGACTTCCAGGTTGCCCCCGTCTTCGACTTCGACGACTCGGTGGGAGAACAGATGGTGGTCGCGCGAGACTTCGGCGAAGCCCTGATGAACCTGGTTTCCAACGCATGCGCCGCCATGCGCTCCAAGCAGGGTGAAATGGGAGAGGCTTACAAGCCAGAGTTAACCGTATCCAGCCTTCTGACAGATGGCCTTGTAGAAATCAAGGTGAGAGACAACGGCACTGGAATCGCCGATGACAAGGTGGGTCACATATTCGATCCATTCTTCACCACCAGCGAAGGCACGGAGGGCACGGGGCTGGGTCTGTCCATCACCGCCGACGTGATCCGCGAGCTGGGCGGCGACCTCGTGGTAGACACGGTGCACGGAGAGTACGCCGAGTTCATCATTCGGATACCAGCGACATCCGAGTCACGCGGGTCGGGCGTGCTGAACACGGCCGGGTCAGAGTAGTTGGCAGGCCACGCCTAGCGTCGCCTCAGAATCAGGTAGGCGAAAGCTATACCTGCAACTACGAGAATTGGGACCAGCACGACCACGAGCGTAAGGCGCTCCCTGCCTGCCGCGGCCACCAGGTCCAGGGCGCCCCGCGTCCGCTGGACCAGCCCAGATCCTGTCAGGCCCGACGGGGCTGGAGGATCGACGAGCAGCGCGGTCGCCGGGGTCGGCGTAGCTCGTGGGGTCTCAGTGGGCGTCGGCGAAGGTGTCGGCCTGGGCGTCGGTGTAGGCGCCTCCGAGCGTATAGCCGAAGGCGTAGGCGTAGGCGTGGGCAGGGGCGTGGGCGTCGGCGTCGACGTGGGCGTCGGCGCCGGAGTCTGAGTGGGTGTCGGTGAAGGTGTCGGTACGGGCGCTGGCGTCGGCGTCGGCGTCAACAAGACAACCGGCACGCGTGTCGCCACGATCCTGATGGGTGTGGGCGTGGGCGTGGGACGTGCCGAAGGCGCGTCCGAAGAGTTAGAAGTCGACCTCCGGGGTGCGGGAGTCGGTATCAGCGTCTGTCTGACCACCAACTGAGGCACCGCTGTGGGTACCGGCGTTGGCGTCCTCACCGTTATTGGCGCCGTGTCGTCGTTGACGATGGTCCCGGTCGCCTCCGCGTCGGCGATGCTCACACCCGAAAGCAGCGTGCTCGTGGCCGAAATCATCACCGTGAATCTCTCGGACGGCTCAATCACGCCGTCCCCGAACGTCTCGACCGTGATGGTCCTGGTGGCGCCGGCGCCGGAGTTGGCGGCAAACGTCACCGTGCCCGTCGCCACGGCGTCGTAGTCGACATCCGCCACAGCCGTCTCGTCCGCGATGGTCCAGATGAGGCTCACCTGTTCGGACACGGACGCGCTCAGCCTTACAATGAACTCGATCTCCCTTCCCTCGGAGGCTCTGGCGTCGGAGATGGTAATGCGTGCGCTGTCGTTGTTGGTTATCCTACCGGTCCCTCTAGCCCTGGTGATCCTCACGCCCGCGAGCGGCGTGCCCGAAAGCGTCACCCTGAAGCTCTCGACAGGCTCCACCACCGGGTCCTCCACCGTGTTCACCGTGACGGTCGTTGTGGCGCCCGGGGCGGAGTTGGCGGCGAAGGATATCGTGCCATCCGACACGGCGGTGTAGTCGCCCCCGGCCACCGCCGACCCGTCCCCGGTGCTCCAGGTGAGATTCACGTCCTCAGACACCGACGCGCCCAGCCTGACCACGAACACGACGCTCTCCCCCTCCTCCGCGCTGCCGTCCGTGATGGTTATGTCCGCCCTGTCGTCGTTGTTTATCCTGCCGGTCGCGACGCCGTCGGTGATGCTCACCCCCTCGAGCAGCGGCGTGCTCGTAGAAAGCGTCACCCTGAAGCTCTCGACGGGCTCCACCACCGGGTCCTCGGCTGTATCGACCGTGATAGTCATTGTGGCGTCGGAGCCGGAGCCGGGGCCGGCCGGGAAGCCCACCATGCCCGTCGTCGTAGCGGTGTAGTCGCTCCCGGCCACTGCCGAGCCGTCGGCGGTGGTCCACATGAGATCCACGTCCTGGGCCACCGGCGCGCTCAGCCTGACCACGAACTCGACGCCGTCCCCTTCCTCCGCGTCGCCGTCCGCGATAGTTATCTCAGCCGTGTCGTCGTTGCGTATCGTCCCCGTCGCCATTCCGCCTGTGATGCTCACCCCGGGAATCAGCGAGTCCGCAACAAGCGTCACCGTGAAGCTCTCGTCACGCTCCACCATCCTCTCCCCGGCCGTGACAACCGTAATGGTCGTTGTGGCGCCGGGAGCGGAGCCGGCCCGGAACGACGCCGTGCCCGACATCACGCGCGTGTAGTCGCCGGGCGCCACAGCCGTCCCGTCCGCGGTGCTCCAGGTGAGGCTCGTAACCTCGGAGACCGACTCGCTCAGCCTGACCACGAACACGACGCTCTCCCCCTCCTCCGCGCTGACGTCCTCTATGATCCTTATGGTGGCCGTATCGTCGTTGAGTATCGTCCCGGTCGCCGTTCCGTCGGTGATTTCCACACCATCGAGCAGCGTGGCCTCGGCATTGAGCGTTACCGCGAAGCGCTCGGCAGGCTCCACCACGTCGTCCTGAATCGTCTCGACCGTGATTGTCGTTGTGGTGCCTGCGTCGGAGTTAGCCGGAAACGACACCGTGCCCGACGCAGC
>DAOUJL010000052.1:0-95971 GCA_034422735.1 Dehalococcoidia bacterium
TGAAGCCGGCAATCGAGGGCGGAATCAGCAGCGCCCCGCAGAGATATGCCGTCGGGCGGGAACGCCGATAGAGCAGAATCAACGCCAGGCTCAGAGGGATGGATACCACCCAGTCTGACCTGCCCTCCGAAAACTGATCCAACACAGATGTTAGTGTTGGGGAGTAGGAATAGGGCGAAATGGCCGGAAGGAAGCACACACCGGAGCAGATTATCAACAAGTTGAGGGAGGCTGAGGTTGTTATTGCCTAGGGAAGCACGGTGGCACAGGCCTCTCGCCGAATTGGGGTGACCCAGCAGACCTTCTACCGGTGGAGAACCGAGTACGGCGGTCTCAGGATAGACTAGGCCAGGCGACTGAAGGAGCTCGAGTCGGAGAACGGTCGTTTGAGAAGGGCGGTCGCCGACTTGACGCTTGACAACCAGATACTGAGGGAGGCGGCGGAGGGAAACTTCTGAGCCCTTCTCGCCGTCGTCGGTGCGTAGATCACGTGAGGGAGGTACTGGGTATCTCCGAGCGACGAGCCTGCAGGGTTCTGGGCCGTTCTCGATCAACGCAGCGCTATGAGCCGCAACCTGTGGAAGACGAACAGGCGCTCGCTGAAGAGATAGTGGAGCTTGCGAGTAGCTTCGGCAGGTACGGCTACCGTAGGATCACCGCTCTACTGAGGCATCGAGGCTGGGTGGTGAACCACAAGCGTGTGGAGCGAATCTGGCGGCGGGAGGGGCTGAAGGCACCGGGTAGGCAGCCCAGTAGGGGGCGTCCATGGCTCAACGACGGCTCCTGCGTGCGTCTAAGGCCTGAGTGGAACAACCACGTATGGGCATACGACTTCGTACACCTGAGGCTTCACATCGGCAGAGGGATTCGGCTGCTGACCGTAATGGACGAGTACACCCGGGAGTGTTTGACCATCAGAGCGGCACGCCACATCCGCTCTGCCGATGTGATAGAAGCGCTTTCGGAGCTGATGCTGGTGCGTGGAGTGCCCGGTCACATCCGCTCGGACAACGGGCCTGAGTTCACCGCGAAGGCTGTACGTGAGTGGCTTGGGAGAGTTGGAGCGAGGACGTTGTACATCGAGCCCGGGGCACCGCGGGAGAACGGTTACATAGAGAGTTTCAATGGGAAACTGAGGGGCGAGTTACTGGATAGGGAGGTATTCTACACGTTGCTCGAGGTGAAAGTTCTGCCGAGCAGTACAGACGGATCTACAATCGTGTCAGGCCTCACAGCTCTCTGGGCTACAGACCGCCGGCACCCGAGACCGTGGTGGCCT
Organism: Dehalococcoidia bacterium; assembly: GCA_034422735.1. Classification (GTDB taxonomy): domain Bacteria; phylum Chloroflexota; class Dehalococcoidia; order Lucifugimonadales; family CATOSD01; genus CATOSD01. The sequence goes on from DAOUJL010000052.1 coordinate 1,280, forward strand.
CGGATCTGGTTCAAATGCTTGTCGCTCTAACATAACAGGTGGTACAACATCAGGGGGCAGGTCAATCGATCCAACTAGTTGGCGAACCCTCTGTCTAACCGAATATGAACAGTCAATTTCAGGGGCTGGCTGCAGGAAGTCGAAACGTTAACTGGCTTCAGACGGCTCTCTATCGGGCGGGCGACGGTCGTGGCATCTTGGTGAGTTCGGGTAGGCGAGACCCCTCGCGAAGGCGAGCAAAAGCCGGTGACTGTACGAGCAACTGCCGTATCGATTGCCACCGGAGTGGAAGCACACCAGTTGGATCGCATTTGACGGTTCGATGCCTACAGGTCCCTTCTCAGGTTATGTAGAAGAGCCGAAAGAACCCCTTTGGACGCGATCCACGGAGAGGGCCGATCTGAACTTACATGGAACCATGTGAATCGACGCCCGGAGACTTGCAGTCCGCGACGCTACACTATCTGCACGCAGACCCTGTCCCGCTCCTCTTGCTCCGACCTGAGTGCGAGTGTAGTCAGGGCAGCCCGCCTCCGTATCCCTTGTTATGTCTGTGATCACCACGAACGCGCCGGCCGCTCCGTCTGGGTGGTTCGCATCGTCAGAAGGACCGCCCTTACGCCAGCAGGGAGTACGCCTCGGACGAGTGCGGATAGCTCGTCCGAGGGACCATCGCTCAGTCGCCTCCTCATATTTCTCCCATGGCCTGCGCTCTGTTGTTGCGTCAGTTCGATACCTGACCTGGCGTGTGACACGATCGGGGCGGGGTTGCTGCGGCGTGGCCCCACAATTGCCCAGACTACCGATTCCTGCCGGCGAAGAAGCCTGTAGGCAAGGCAGTTTCGTAGGTGGCCTCTCATTGCCTTGGTGTCCCGTGGCCAATACTTTCCCCTGGTCACAGCCATTACGTCGCAAATGGAGGAGTCAACGGGCGCTGAATTCCTGTTACGGTAGTCCACCACAGCTGAAGGCGTCGCATTTAGTTGGTGGCCCAACTTCGGCGTATCGCGTAGCATCTGGATGTGACACGCGGCCTGAGTGTCTCCGACGTGCGCATTGATTGTGCGATTCCAAGTTGACGCTCTGGAAGCAAGAATCTCCGCGATTTCTCTTTCGTCGGCTTGGGATGCAATGTGCGCCAGCCGGTAGCGGTCGTGGACAATGGAGCGAACAACATCACTGGCGGTGATGCCGAGTCGCCAAGCGCCGCGTGTCCATTCGTACCAGTCAACGCCATCATAGCGAAACCGGGTCTCGAGCAGGTCGGCAGCGTACTCGACGGCTTGTGCTTCGGGGTTCTTTGCCCGTGCCGCGATAGCCGCCGTATCCCGATGATGCAATTGACGGCGGCGGCTCCCTACGGCGGGGCCATGCTCGGCTCGAAGTCTCTATGCTACTCAATCACAAAGTCTCGAACTCGAGCTGCCCCCATCTGCGCTATCCAGTCGCCAACATCCTCTCCGGCAGCTGGTTTAGGGATGACAACACGAACAGCGCACCCCAATTCGTGAAGTTGCTCCGCTATCTGCAGGGCGTAGGTCTGGCCCGGGCGGTCAATGACGTTAGGATTCTCAAGGGGGGCGTCGGCTGGGAAGTCCGCAATGATAACGGTGGATTTGCCAGCAAGCGGCTGCCAATCGGACTGCCGCCACTTGCCCGCTCCGCCGCCCAAGTAGTGGCCACGACGTCCCGGGCGGAACGAACCGCGTCCACCAAGTCTGTCAGCCGGTAAAGAGACTTGTTCTTTCCAGGTCCCTTGGCTATCCACATGCCAGCTTTATCGGGGGCAGGTGTCCATGGCTCGAATCGCTTACCCGGACCCCTGCGTTCTACCGGGAACCTGATGTCTCCAAACAGCGATTCCAGGGCAAAGGCTAGGCGGCGGTTGCGGCACGAGCGGCTTGCTCTCTTGAGTGCGCAGGCTGCGGGTGCGCTGCGGTGCAGGTCCCTTACCAAGTAACGCGTCACGAATGGCCTCGAATGAGCATCCGGCAAAGCATTTCGCCAGCACCTTCCCGTTCTCGCCGCAGGAGACAGACAAACTGCGTCATACATCGTCGTGCGAAGGACAAAAGTGCGGTCGCTTCAGAGTCGCCCTTGCGCTTCACGTTCTCTAGGCGCACAAGCCAGTCATTGAATATGAAGTTCTGGTAAGGTGGGACTGTAGTCATCTGAACGCTCCAGATGCCGATCGGAGAACCAACCTAGGAACCGGGCCACTTCCTGTACCCCTATGCCCTGCCGATCTCAGCGCGTGGCCGGTTCCGCATCCATGTCTCAACCTCGCCAGCATCCCAACGGACACCACGACCACCCCATTTGAAGGGCTTGGGAAACGTGCCATTTCCCGCGAGCCGGTAGATTGTAGATTTGCTGAGCTTTGTTAGAGCAGAGACTTCGCTCAGGGTCAGATAGTCACTTGCGGCGACCATTTCGCCCTCCTTTCTGTGCCTCAAAAAAAGGCCGGGGATCACAACCCTCAATCGAGTTGCGATCCCCGGCCAATACCGCTCCGTTAAGCCCCGGTTGACGTAATGCCCTTTACGGCAACAGGCCTCACACGTGCATTTTCTTATTCCGGTTTCTCGAGTCGGCTGTCTCTCCGCTCGAATTGGTCAGGCTTTCCATTGCTTTCTTTGGCTTTTCCGCAGGCACACCCTTTCGAAAGCAACGCGAACCTGTTGTGATCCTATCAACTGTGCCCGTTAGTGTCAAATCCAGTTGCAAAGTCCGCCCACATCCCCATAAGTCTGCGGCGGCGCTCGAACAAGTCCGTTCGTGCATAGGCACTCGCCACGCTATCGCCCAACACGTGCGCGAGTGCGGCCTCAGCAACCGCCCAGGGGGTGTCCGTCTGTTCAAGCGTCCAATTCCTAAAGCTGGTTCGCATTCCATGCGGTACGGCTTCAATCTCACACCGCCGCATGATCATACTGAAGGCCATGTTGCTAAGCTGACCGCTGCCTCCACGCTTTGACGGAAAGACGAGACCATTGCTACTTCCAAGCGCCTGTGCCTTTTCTAGCACTTCAAGTGCCTGATGGCTCAGCGGTACGCGGTGCTCGCGTCGCGCCTTCATACGTTCGGCGGGGATGGTCCAAATGGCGGCTTCAAGGCTAATCTCATCCCATGTCGCGCCCCGTACTTCACCCGCACGAGCTGCGGTAAGCACCAAGAATTTGAACGCGAGTTTGGAGATTGTCTGTGAAGTTGAAGCCTCAACCGCCGCAAGCGCTGCCGGCACTTCGGCGTATGGTAGGGCCGGATGGTGACGTCTACGCCGTGGACGGCGGGGTAGGGCGGAGCGAACCCCGCCGTTGGCCGGATTGTCACTGCGCCAGTTCATCACCACTGAGTAGTCAAAGATTGTGCTCATTCTCTGGCGAAGGCGGGTCGCGGTCTCGGCCTTCGCGTGCCAGATTGGGGCCAAGACCGAGAGCACGTCTGCGGTCGTTATAGTGTCTATCTGCTTGTGACCTAACGCTGGCATGGCGTGGAGTCTGAGGGACTCCCTCCACTGTGTCGCGTGCCGATCACTCGTCCATGTGGGCGCGCGCAGCTCTATGACGGCGTGCGCAACGTCGGCAAATGTGGGGATCGTACGTAGTGGAGGGGCGGCGGCGCGCTCTTCGGCAAGGGCTTTGCGTTCGGCGACGGGGTTTCGCCCTTCACGCGCGGCCGCCCGCATTTCCTGGGCCAGCTTCCGCGCTTCTGCGAGGCGAACATCCGGGAAGCCACCTAGCCCGATGTTCCTTCGCTTGCCATCCACTGTCAGCCGCAATACCCAATTGCGCCCGCCGCTTGGATGCACTCTTAGTGTAAGCCCACCGCCATCCGCGTAGGTGCCTGGCTCAGTCAGGTGCCTCAGCCGGATAGGGGTCAAGAGGTTTCGTTTGATGTTGGCCACGACGCCCTCTTTGTGTACCTTTCACTGTGTACCTTTAGTGAGATTGTATGGCACATTCAGGGACGTGTCAACACCATTTGGGAGAATATTCCTAGCTACGAAACCGTCATTTCGTAGGATTTCAAATAGGATTCGTGGCGGGAGCGAGAGGGAGTCGAACCCACCATCCCGACCGCAGGGCCGGGACCAACGGATTTGAAGTCCGCGAGACCCACCAGGGCCCATTCGCTCCCCTGCGCCGCCTCCCCTATCCGATAAGTCCCTTCCCCCTCGCAGGGGGAAGGTTAGAATGGGGGTGATGACTTGGTTGTCGGATACACTCTACGCCAGTGACTCCTCCAGCTTGCCCTTCAGCACCGACTTGGGCACCGCGCCCACCACCTGGTTGACGGGGCTGCCGCCCTTGAAGATGAGCAGTGTGGGGATGCCCCTCACGCCGTAACTCATTGCGGTCTTGGGGTTGCTGTCGACGTCTAGCTTAGCGAACTTGACCCGGCCGTCGTACTCCTCGGCCAGGTCCTCCACTATCGGCGCGATCATCTTGCAGGGCGCGCACCAGTCCGCCCAGAAGTCCACCAGCACCGGCACGTCCGCCTTCAGCACGTCGGCGTCGAAGGTGTCGTCGGTTACGTCCACGGGATGCGACATGTGATTCCTCCGCGATTCCTAGTCTAGCGAGCGGGGCCTCGACGGGCCACCGTCGCTCTTCGCTCACAGTTCAATGTATCACGCGGCCGTTGGTGTGAAAACAGGCCGGCGGCGCGCCTCTATCTCCTGTAGTCGATGTAGTCGAGAAGAATGTCGTCCACCTCGTTCCACCAGAGCGTGCCCAGCGTCATACCCTGGGGCACGTCGAACACCATCCAGCCGCTCACCTGCGTCTGGCGCGCCAGCTCGATTTCGCCCCACAGAAACGGCACGTACAGGTTCGAGTCGTCGCCGGCGCTATCCACGAACTCGGCCGATGCCACCGGGTCCACCGCCTCCACGCGGCGCGAACGCCTGTCGCCGATCTCGGCGGCGGACTCGTCCACCAGCAGCGGCACCACGGTCGTGGTCCTGTTGACGATTGTCACCTTCGCAACCGCGATTCGGCGGTTCGACGCGATGGGGCGAATCACGCGGTGCCGGCCATCGGCGCCGGTGTAGGCCACCCTATCGACGATCTCGGGAAGGGTAGAGTGGATCTCCAGACTCCGCCCCCGCTTGGCGACCAGGTCCGATTCCTCGCCTCCGCATCCCGGGGCCGCCACCAGCAGCGCGGCGGCGGCAAGCGCCATCAGGGCCACTCCCAGGTACCTTCCCGACGCTCCCGCCAGCGGAAGTTGTTGCGTGCGCATTCGCAGGTTCATTCCACCGCCGAAAGCGAAGGCATACTTCGGAGCCTTTCCAACATGCCCGGGAGTATGGATAGCACGTAGTCCACGTCCTCTTCCGTGTTGTCCCGGCCAAGCGTGAAGCGCAGGCTTCCCTGTGCCAGCGTCGCCGACCGGCCTATGGCGACCAGCACGTGGGAAGGTTCGAGACTGGCGGACGAGCAGGCGCTGCCGCTCGAGGCGTACACGCCGGAGAAATCGAGACTGAGCAGGATCGGCTCGCCCTCCACGCCCTCGAACGAGATGTTCAGGTTGTTGGGCAACCTCTGAGTGGGGTGCCCGTTGAGGTGGGCGCCGGAAACAGAGTCCAAGATGCCGCGTTCCAGCCTGTCCCGGAGCGCCTCGCAGTGCGCGGAGACGGCCTCCCGTTCCTCGTTGGCGAGCCGGAACGCCTCCGCGAATCCCACGATGAGAGGCACGTTTTCCGTGCCCGAGCGGCGCTGCCGCTCCTGGCCGCCACCCTGTTGCTGCGGCTCGAAAGGCGTGCCCCGCTTGACGTACAGCGCGCCGGCGCCCTTCGGCCCGTAGAACTTGTGGCCCGAAAGGCTCAGCATGTCCACGCCGAGCCTCTTCACGTTCAAGTCCAGAAAACCGGCGGCCTGGACCGCGTCCGTGTGCATGACGATTGTGCGTCCTCTGCGTGTGGCCTCGTCCTTCACGATGCGCGCGATCTCCTGTATCGGCTCGATGGTGCCGATCTCGTTGTTGGCGAGCATCACGCTCACCACGGTCGTCTGGTCGGTAATCGCGTCGGCGACGTCGTCGGGATCGACAAGGCCGTAGGAGTCCGTCGGCAGGTAGGTCACGTCGAAGCCGAACTGCTCCAACTGGTGACAGGTATGCAGCACGGCGTGGTGCTCGATGCTGGTCGTGATGATGTGGTTGCCGAGGCGCCGCAGCGCGAACGCCGCACCCTTGATGGCGGTGTTGTCGGACTCGGTGCCCCCGCTGGTGAACACGATCTCGCCGGTGCGGGCGCCCAGCGCTCGCGCCACCACCTCGCGGGCGTCGTCCATTGCCATGCGGGCCTGCTGCGCCAGCGTGTATATGCCGGACGGGTTGCCGAAGTTGGCCCCGAAGTAGGGAAGCATAGCCTCCAGCACCTCCCGGCGCACCGGTGTCGTCGCCGAGTGGTCCAGATATATGGCCCTTTCGCCTAGCGTCATCCTATCGCCTCGATCGCGCCCGTGCCTGTGCCTCGCCGGGCGCCTCAGCGTATTTTAGCATGTGCGCCAAGCCGTGTCTTGTGGCCGTCGACAGCGCGGCGGCGGTCTATTTCCTGTTTCAGGGCAGTGAAGAGTTCGGGTACACGCTGTATCACATCGCAAACCCAACCGGCGTGAATCGCGTGATTGCCCCTACGGCCAGTCCAGCGCGGCCCGCTCGAAAGTCAGCTTCGATGAGCGTGGTCATGCTGCCCCTACTCTTCCGGTATGACCAACAGGTTTCGGGGATTGCGGAGTTCGTAACCGCGGCCTGAAGGATGTATGTCTCCAAGTAGACTGATGTCGGAGTGCTCTCTAAAGGCGTTGATTACAGTATCGTAAACTGACCGTTTGAATCTGACGTTCATTCGCAGGGTGCGGTCGTCCCAGACCGAGACTATAACCGCCCTTCCGTCGAATTCGTGGGGTTCTCTGGCCAACTGGACGATTTGGCCAACTATTTGTTCGTCGTGAGATGGTTCGTTGCGACCAAGTGATTTCGACGCTTGCGACAGGACGTCAGCCCAACCGACGGTAAACGTGAAATGGGAGTCTGGAATGTTGGATGGCCTTACGTCAGCCCAATCCAGGTCGATTGCAACCCCTTGACACTTTCGCGCCAGTTCCGACACAGAGGCGCACAGATTGGCACTGACCCCGTTGGCCACGGATATTTTGAACGGATCCAGCGTGTTCTTAGCGACTGCTTCTTCAATAGCGGTTTCAGTATGGGCCAATGCTTCGGCAAGCTTGTAGGTGACTCTCCGCGCGAATGGAACGTAGTATTCGTCTCCCATATCAGGCGGACCACTATCAGCCTGAACGCCAATCTCCATCGGCGCCTGACCACCAATCTTTACCGGCACCGGAGAGTGTAGAGTCAACGTGTAGCCTTGATGACCAGGCAGAGGCTGGACTCTGTTCAGGAAGTTCTCTACGTTGGCGCTGGCCTTGCCTCGGTACGCCGCCTGGGGTTTTTCAACAGCGCGCGCGCTGGCGGACAGCATCTTGTACGTGTCGGTGAGCATCGCCGCGCTCTGCCCCAACGACAGGAGTTCTTCAGCCCGGCCATTTGCGGAACGCACCCGAATCACGTCGGCTCCGGCCCCTTTCAGGTCGTAGAAGACGTCGAGTTCGGTGCGTTCCTCGACTGCCGACAGCACCGCGACGGACTCGGCCATGTTTTCTGCGTAGCCGCCTATGGCATCACGGTGAGGCACCAAAATCTCCCATGTTCTGCCGGCATGCTCCTTGGCGAAGATGGTTATGGGCCGCTCGCCCCACGTCCCCGCACTGGCCCAATCGCGGGAATTGAGATAAGCGCGCAGACTTACTACTGAAATGGAAGCTAGGGCGTCTCGGTCCCGTATCTGGACTCTCATAGCGCACCCATCCTTTCAGTTCTCCGCATCATGGTGATGAGTCGAGCGCTGTTGAACACATTCCCTAAAGGCACCTGGACCGTAACGTTAAAGGCACCTGGACCGTAACGTTGTGAGCATTCGACGTCGCCGGCTCCCCTCTGAGAGACATCCAGTATGCACAGTGTCGCAGGCAAAGTTCTTCCTGCGTCTGGCTAACCCATTCGTCAATTTCCTTCGGCATTACCAGAACTATCAGGATTCGAGGGTTGATAGCCTCATCACGGAGATCATCGTAGTTCTTGATCGAGAGGGGAAAGTGGACATGACTGCCACGCACAACGTCTCTGGCCGTCGCCTTAGCTTGAAACTCTATGCGCGGCCTCCTGCCAAAATCTCCCTTCAAGGTACCATCGACACTATCCAGATCCACCTTTGTCTCTTCAACCTGAAACCCCGCGCAGGAAGCGACGGCTTCGATATAGGCCATCGTGAGCCGGCGCTTCAATGTCAACCGGCATTTCGTCGAACGATTTGCCGGTGAGTTGCATATACAAAGCACCCGGACAAAGCTCCAATTCGTCGCCCCCACGTCCGCCGGCCGCAACCACCCCAAAAATAGTGTCTCAGACCTCCCCAACCGCGTAACCCGAACGCCACTTCCTTTCTCGCTGGCCCCCAAGTCATCCCACACACATGCCACAGAAATTCCCACTCTCAGGCCCACTCTCACGATCTTATGTCAAGTAGCCCCGCCTTGCGCCAAGAGATCGGTGCATTTGCCTTGGAGTAGCGGCACGCCCACAAACGTCATTCCCGCGAAAGCGGGAATCCAGGAGCGCGTTCATGCGCCCGCGGCGCTGAGGGTTCTTGATTCTACAGCACACACGTGCTAATCTCTATCCCATAGGCGCTGTGGAGCGCCTGGTAGGGGCGAGTTTCAAACCCGCCGGCGCCCCAAGACCCCACTCGCGCTCCTGCTACATTCTGCGCCACGCCTGCGCCAAATCTAACGCTGGTGCACCGCGATTGAGCACATAGAGGACAGGCCGCCCAGCTACGAAATGGGCAGGATGTAGCAGAATCGAGCAGATTTTTTCGGAGACCCACGCCCAAAGGCCCCGCACCTTCCGTTCCGAGAGGCCCTGCCCCTTCCATTCCGAGCGCATCCGAGGAATCTAACCACCCATCCTGACCCGCTCTCCCGACCGGAGAGGCGAACATGAAGCAGCCCCGCGGCGTCGCAGACGAGGCGCACTTGGCCTTGAACGTTGCTCGCCGCGTGGTATACAATATCGGGCTATGAACGCCGTACTTTCGCGGTGAATCAGCTTGAGGAGCGCGCCGGTGGGCGCGCTTTTGAGGCTAGGCAAAAATGATTGAGCTGGACAAGGTATCCAAGTACTACGGCGACTTTCCGGCCATCCAGGACATCTCGTTCCGGGTGGACAAGGGCGAGGTCCTGGGCTTCCTGGGACCCAACGGCGCGGGAAAGTCGACGACGATGAAGATCATCACGGGCTTTCTCCCACCCACGTCCGGGCGCGCGACGGTCGCGGACTATGACGTGGTGACCCAATCGGTCGACGCGCGCCGGCACATCGGCTACCTGCCCGAGACGGTGCCCCTGTACGCCGAGATGTCGGTGCGCGACTACCTGGGCTATATGGGCCGGCTCCGCGGCATGTCTGCCGACTACGTGCGCAAGCGCACGGACGACGTGGTAGCCATCTGCCGGCTGGAGGACTACCGCGACTCGTACATCGGCAAGCTGTCCAAGGGTTTCCGACAGCGCGTTGGGATCGCCCAGGCCATTCTGCACGAGCCGGACGTGCTGGTGATGGACGAGCCCACTATCGGCATCGACCCCGTCCAGGTGGTGGAGACGCGCCAGCTCATAAGGGACCTGGGCGGCGAACACACCCTCATCATCAGCACCCACATCCTGCCCGAAGTGAGCATGATCTGCGAACGCGTGATCATCATCCACGAGGGCCAGATAGTGGCCGTGGACAAGCCCGAGAGCCTGAGCGCCCGGCTGAGCGGCACCGAGCACGTCGAGGTTGACGCTAGGGGACCGCGCCGGCACGTAACCCAGGCGCTGCAGGCCGTCGAGGGCGTGCGCGAGGTCGAGCAGACCGACTCGCTGGGCGAGGGCCTGTTCAGCTACTCCATAGTCGCCAATCCCGAGGACCACGTGCCGGCCAAACTGGCCGAGGCGGTCGTCGGCGGAGGCTGGGAACTGGTGCGGCTTCAGTCCATCGGCATGACCCTGGAGGAAATCTTCCTGCGGCTGACAACCGTTGAAGAGGAAGGGGAGACACCGGCTTGAGGAACACGCTGACCATAGCCTGGAAAGAGACCAAGCTATACTTCTCGACCCCAACGGCCTACATAGTCGGCGCCATGTTCCTTGCCCTGACCGGAGTGTTCTTCGTTGACGGAGTGACCCTGCCGTTCGCGGAGGCCAGCGTTCGCAACCTTGTGCTGCGCTCCAGCTTCCTGCTGCTGTTCCTATCGCCGCTGCTCACTATGCGCCTGCTCGCGGAGGAGCAGAAGCTGGGAACGCTGGAACTGCTGCTCACCGCGCCGGTCCGCGACTGGGAAGTGGTGATAGGCAAGTACATCGCCAGCTTTGTCATACTGGTGGCGACGGTCGCCCTCACGTCCTACTATGCCGTGCTGTTGTACGTGTTCGGCAACCCCGACACGGGGCCGATGCTTAGCGCATACCTTGGCCTGGTGCTGTACGGCGCCGCCGCGCTCGCCGTGGGACTGATGGCCTCGTCGTTGTCATCGAACCAGATAGTCTCCGCGGTGGTCGGAATCGCGCTGCTGCTCATTCTCTCGTTCGTCGACCAGATTGGCGGCGTAGTCACCGGGGCCGCGTCCGAAGTGCTGACTGGAATGTCCATGAACACTCACTTCGTCGACTTCACCCGCGGCGTGATCGATACTAGCCACGTGGTCTACTTTGTCAGCCTCGCGGCCGTGTTCCTGTTCCTGACCGTGCGCTCTCTCGAGACGCGAAGGTGGCGCTAGATATGCGAGGCAATTCGAGACAGGCGGATTCCACCCGCGACGTCCTCCTTTCCACCGTAAAGTCTGCCGGATTCTGGAGCGCCATCGTCGCGGTAGTCGGCGCGATTTCCCTGGTCGGCGGCGGCATCCTCTACCTCACTATCGCCGAGCTCGAGAACTTCGCCGTGAGCGTGCTGGTTATTGGCCTCGCGTTGCTGCTTCTGGCGCTGATTCTCTCGCCGCGGGCGGCGGCGTTGTTTCTGGTCGGGCGTCGGGGCAGGTACGGCTCCAACGTCCTGGTCATGACGCTGGCCTTTTTCATCATAGCCATACTGGTCAACTTCCTGCTTTTCCGCAACCCCACGCGCGTGGACACCACGGCGACGCAGGTGTTCACCCTCGCCCCGCAAACGATAAACATCCTCGAGGACCTGGATACGACGGTGCGGGCCAACGCCTTCTTCACACCCTCCAGCGCGGCGACGGCGGCGGCCAGGCAACAGGCCGAGGACCTGCTGAACGAGTTCGAACGTTACAGCGGCAACTTCGTCGTCCGCTTCATCGACCCAGAGGTCAGCCGCGCCCTTGCCGAGCAGTACGACGTCACCAGCTACCCCGCCGTCGTGTTCGAAGACGTGAACCGCGGGGTGCAGGAACACGTTACCGCTCTCACCGAACAGGGCTTCGTTACCGGCATACTGATTGCTACCGGTGTCGAGCGAAAGGTCGTCTACTACCTGACGGGCCACCAGGAAGCGGCCATTACCAGGGACCCTGGCACCGATCAGGTCGAGGAGACCGGCTTCGATTTCGCTCTCCAGGGAATGCAGCGCGACAACTACGTGGTGCTGCCCCTTAACCTCACGCAGTTCGAGGTTGTCCCGGACAACGCCGCAGTGCTGGTAATCGCCGGGCCGAGGTCGGACCTGAACGACGTCGAGCGAGATGCGCTGATAGACTACATCCTGGGCGGCGGCCGCGTCGTGGCGCTGTTCGACCCGGCAACGCCCCAGTCCTACCTCGAGCTGCTCAGCCTGTGGGGCTTGACCCTGGGAGGGCACAACGTGGCGGACGCGCTGAGCAATGTCGCGGGACAGGATTTCACGCCGCTGGCGCAGCAGGCGAACTCGCAGTACGTGCCGCAGAGTTTGGCCGGCGACATAAGCATCGCCGACCAGATCGACGTCACGTTCTTCCCCGGCGTTACTTCCATCAACGCGATCATGAATCCGGCCGACTTTCCTCCGCATGTCCAGATCGTGCCGCTGGTGCTCTCCACGCCGGTAAGCTGGCTGGAGACCAACCCCGAAAAGGCGGAGTACGATCCTGCCGAGGATGTGCGCGGTCCGTTCAATCTCGCCGCTGTCATCAGGGGCAGAGCGACCGTCGCGCACGACCCCCAGGCGGCATTGGGCTTCCCTGAGCTCAAGCTCGTCGTCTTCGGCGACTCGGACTTCGCTCGCAACAAGTACTTCTACAGCAGCGACAACCAGGACCTGCTTCTGAACTCCGTGAACTGGCTGGCCGAGGACTACGATCTGATCTCGATCCGGCCCAAGTTGATCCCAATCAGGGAGCTAGTTCTCAACAAGCGTGAGCGCGAGTTCGTGAAGTGGTCGAGCTGGTTCCTGCCGCCGGCCATACTGCTCCTGGCTGGCGGCTACGTGTGGTGGAGAAGGCGCTGAACCGGCGGCTCAGATGAACGTTCGCGTAACAATTGCTCTGGTCGTGGTGGCTATCGCGGTCGGCGCGGTGGTCTACTTCAACCCCTTCCAGTCCGAGGCTGAACCGAGGGACGACTCCCCCTGGTTCTTCCAGCTCGCCGAGGAGGACATCCAGTCCATCGAGGTGATTCACCGCGTCGAGAACGGGGAGGACGACCAGGCCGTCAAGACCGTCAGCTTCGTGAAGACCAGCCCAGAGCACTTCCTGTGGGAGTTCGTCGATCCACAGGGCATCCCGCCGAACCGAAACCGCTGGGGCGGCATCACGCTGCTGCTCAGCGGCCCCAAGACCCGGCGCGACCTCACCCCGCAGAGCATAATCATCGAAGACCCCGCCGAGTACGGCCTGGACAATCCCGCCACCGTGGTGAAGGTGGGCCTCACCCTCGACAGGGACCTCGAGTTCCGGCTGGGCCACGAAACCACGGACGGCTACCACCACTACGGCCAGGTGATCGGCTTCCCGCAGCTATTCATCATCGCCGACTCCTGGGGCGACGTGATCGCGCGCCTCGCCGTGGAGCCTCCCATTCCCCGGTGGTGGGTCGAGCATTCGTCCGAGGACATTGTGGAGGTCAATGTTCACGACGGCCCGCGCTTTGGCGACGACACCCGCACGCTCACGTTCGACTACGACGAGGACGACGGCTGGACAGTCCAGCTCCGACCCACCGACGAAGAGAAGAGGCCCGTGGACACCGAACGCTGGGCCGAGGTGCAGAAACTGCTCGGCAGACCGCTAGGCGTGCAGGTGGCGGTGCCATATGTGGACGACAAGGACACCACGCCCTGGGGCATAGGTGACGACACGTCGTCCGCCATCGAGATACGCTTTCCGGGCACCAGCCAGAGCGATGTCAACTTCACCGACGGCGACACCTATATGATCGGCCACAAGGTGGAGTGCGAGGACGACGCCAACGTGCCAATCCCCTGCGAGGACGGCGCCATGGCGCCGGGACCGGAGCGGTACTACGCCCAGCGCATATCCGACCACCTCATCAATCCGATCCTCTACGTGGACGCCCTGTGGGTGGACACGCTGTTCGCCCTGTTCGACGACATCCCCTACGGCGAGGAGCAGGACCCCGAGGCGTAGCAGGGGGCAAACGCCAGGGACCGGTGGCGACGATTACGGTGGATTGGACCCCGCCGCTTACAAGGAGGCTCCCCTTTGAACGCCGAAATCATCGCCATTGGCACCGAAATCCTCTTCGGTGAGATTGTGGACACCAACTCGGCCTACATGGCCGCTGAGCTCGCCAAGCTGGGCATCGAGGTGCACTGGGTCTCCAAGGTCGGCGACCACCCCGACAGGCTGTTCGAGACCATCGACCGCGCCTCCCGACGCGCCGACGTCACCATAACATCCGGCGGACTCGGCCCCACGTCCGACGACCTGACGCGCGAGACCGTCGCCAGAGTAATGGGCGAGCAAATGGAGGTGCAGGACGACCTCCTGGCGCAACTGAAGGCCATCTTCGCGGGTCGCGGCGGCGAGATGCCCGCCACCAACATCAAGCAGGCGACGCTCATCCCCTCCGCGGAGGTCATACCCAACCCCATGGGCACCGCGCCAGGCTGGTGGGTGGACAAGGGCGGCCACGTCATCATCTGCACGCCCGGCCCGCCGCGCGAGCTCGAGCGCATGTGGACCTACGAGATCGCCCCCAGGCTGCGCCTGCTCAACCCCGACGTCGCAATCGTCACCCGCACCCTCAAGACGTTCGGCATATCCGAGGGCGGCCTCGACGAGATGCTTACGCCGCTCTTCCAGAGCGAGAACCCAGAGCTAGGCATCTACTCCAAGCAGGACGGCATACACCTCCGCGCCATCGCGACCGCGGGCACAGAGAGCGAGGCCGCCCGGCTGATAGAGCCGATGGAGGCGGAGATTCGCTCCATCGTCGGCGACGCCGCCGTTTGGGGCGTGGACGACGAGACGCCGGAGTCCCAGGTAGCCGCGTTTCTCGCCGGACGTGCAGAGACGCTCGCCGTAATGGAGAACTTCACCGGCGGGCTGCTGGCGAGCACCCTCGCCGAAATGCCGGAGAGCCGCGGCTTCCTTCGCGGCGGGGTCGTGCTGTTCGGCGATGAGCAGCTAGACGACCAGGGCGTGGATCCAGACCTCGTGGCGGAGCACGGCGCGGCGAGCGCTCCCGTCGCCGAGGCGATGGCGCGAGCCGCGCAGCAGGCGTTCGGCGCGGACTACGGCATAGGCGTGACCGGCACCGTAACCCGGCCCACGCCCACGAGCGGCCCACTGGGCACGTCTCACGTCGGATTTGCGCTCAGAGGCGGAACGGCCTCGACGGCGGGACGCTATCCAACGAACCTCCGAAGGATCAGGGCGCGCGCCGTCACGCACGCGCTGCTGGAGTTTCTACGAAACGCCTCGGAAGGTACCCAGCGGCGGAGCGGCCGGCGGCGGATGTTCGGGCGCTAGCTGCCCGGAGTCGGCGCGGGCAGCGGAAAGTACTCAGCCACCGGTATCTCGATGACGCACGGCCTGCCCTGCGCCAGCGCGTCGGAGACGGCCTCGCCGATGTCGGACGCGCGCTCCACGTAGTAGCCCTTAGCACCGTACACCTCGGCCAGCCTGTCGAATCGCGGGTTCTGAAGGTCCACGCCGATGTAGCGCTCGTCGTAGTTGCGCAACTGCTGAGCCTTCTCCGCGCCGTGGCAGCTATTGTTCAGCACGATGCTCACCAGCGGAATGTCCCAGCGCACCGCCGTGTTGATCTCGCCGGACGTGTACAGGAATCCGCCGTCGCCCTGTATGCTCACCGCCGGCCTGTCGGGTCTACCCAATTTCGTGCCGAGGCCCACGCAGTAGCCCATGCCGAGACCGCCCTGGTCTGAGTAGTTGAACATGGTGCGCGGCAGCTCGAAAGAAAGCCGGTCGTAAGACAGACCCGGCGCGACCCCAGCGTCGATGGTGACCATGCAGTCTTGCGGCAGCGCCCGGTTCAGCTCGGGGTACACCTGCTGCGGCATCATCGGCTCCGCGGTGATGGAGTGTTCGGCCCGCAGCCGCTCGTGCCTCGCGGCGGCGAGACCCTCGACCTCCGCGCGCCACTCCGGGTTGCTCCGGCCTTCGGGGAACCGCGCCCTCAGTTCGTCCAGTAGCTGCCCGGCCACGGCCCCGGCGTCGCCCACGATGCCGGACGTGACAGGGAAGTTGCGACCAATCTGCTGCGGGTCGTAGTCCACCTGCACGATGGTCGTCCCGGACGCTACGACGCTGTTGTTCCAACCCGTTGTCTGCTGGTTGAGGCGGCAGCCGAGCGCGAGCACCACGTCCGCGCGGTGTATCGCCTGCGATGCCTCGCCTGAGCCTCGGCCGCCCGGCGGGCCGACGTACAACGGGTGGCTGTTAGGCACGGCGTCGTGGTGACCGTAAGACGGCACCAGGGCCATGTCCAGCAGCTCCGCCAGCCGCACCGCATCCTCGGTGGCCCCGGATTCGATGACGCCGCCGCCGGCCAGCAGCAGCGGGCGCTCGGCGTTCGCCAACAGGTCCGCGGCGTTACGCACCGTGCCGGCGTCGCCCGGGGTGCGCGTGTTCACGGCGCGATAGCTCTCCGGTGGCTGGATGTCCCAGCCCACCTCCAGGTCGTCCATAAGGTCGCGGGGAATGTCCACGAACACTGGGCCTCGCGGCGGCGTCAGCGCCACGCGGAAGGCGTTGCGGAACGCCTCCGGGATGCGCTCAGTCTTGTTCACCTGCGTGGCCCAGTTTGTGATCGGCTTGAAGAGGTTAACCAGGTCGAACGCCTGCGTGCCGTCCCGTCCCACGAAGTCGCGCGCGGTGTCGCCACTGATGACCACGACCGGTGCGCGGCCCTTGTACGCGAGGGAGACGCCGGTTATCAGGTTGATCGTGCCAGGCCCGGAGGTGGTGATGCACGCCGCCGGACGGCCCGTAGCCTTAGTGTAGCCGTAGGCCATGAACGCCGCGCCCTCCTCGTGGCGCGTGTCCACGAACTTGATGTCGGAGCGGTCGTACATCTCGGTTACGATGCTGTTCGTCGTCAGCCCGACCAGCCCGAACGTGTACTCCACGCCCTCGGCGCGCAGCAGCTCGATTATTCCTTGGCCCGCCTTCATCCGCGTCATGCCGACGCACCTCCATTTAGCCCATACAGCCGCGCCGCGTTCCCGCCCAGCACCAGCCGCTTCTCTTCCTCCGACAACCCCAACCCTGCCGCCACGTGCTCCTCGGAAACTTCCCTGTACATATCCAGGTACCAGCCGTTGGAGGGCGTCATAGGGTTTGTCCAGTCGGTCGCGTACATCACGCGCTCGGGGCCGAGCACGTCCACCGCGTTGCGCAGGTAGCGGTAGAACCGGCCCGGGTCGCGGCGCGCCATGCCCTGCCAGAGCGCGGTGTCGATTACGATGTTGGGGTGGATCTCGGCTATCGCCAGCATGTCCTGGTACCAGCCGAAGCTGCCCCGGCAGTGGCCCACGCCGCCGTGCCCGGCGTGTATGGTGAGACCCGGGAAGTCTACGCTAACCTCCTCTAGGTGCAGCGGGTGGGCGTACTT
The DNA here is from genome assembly GCA_034422735.1 of Dehalococcoidia bacterium. Lineage (GTDB taxonomy): Bacteria > Chloroflexota > Dehalococcoidia > Lucifugimonadales > CATOSD01 > CATOSD01. The sequence continues at coordinate 18,424 of DAOUJL010000052.1, forward strand.
GCTAAGCATCGGCGGCGTGGCGACAGGGCCGACGTGGAACATCACCGGTACGCCGGCCTCTTCGAGGACTTCATAGATGGGGTAGACCAGCCGGTCGTTGGGGTAGTAGCCCCCTGCGCAGTACAGCTTGAGCCCGCGCGCTCCCCACTCGTGGACCGCCTTGCGCACGAACCCGGCCGCGTTGGGACGGCGGGGGTCGATGCTGGCGCACCAGGCGATCCGGTCTGAGTGTGCGGCGGCGATCTCCGAAGTCAGCCGATTCTGCTCCTCGATGGGAACGGCGCTGTCCTGGCCCGGCACCACCGCGCCGTAGTCGACGCGAAAGACCAGTGACTTGTCCAGGCCGATCAGGTCCATCTCGGCAATCAGCCCGCTGGCATCCGGGTCCCAGGTGCGCCGGACGAACTCCTGCGCCTCATCGAGCGATATGCCACGCGCCCGTGCCGCGTTGGCGAGCGCGTGGTCCTGGTTCCACTGCGGGCGCCACCCGTCGGCCCACACGTGTACGTGGGCGTCGACTATCATAGATACCCCCTTCGGCCGATGGTGTGAGTTACCAGAGAATCGTCAGCACGTACTCGGGCGGGAACTCGGAATCGTCGATTGGGTTCTCCGGCTCGATGTCGAAGCTTCTGAGCACGAAGTAGAGCTGCCGCAGGTGCTGCGTCGTGTGGCCCGCGATGAGGTCGAGCTGCTCGGCGCCGGTGCGCATCCCCTCGCCGCGGGGCTGCCGCAGGGAATCGTGGTCTACGCCCTGCGCCCAGGAGCTCAACTCAGCCGCGACCTCGACGCCGTAGTCGGCTATCTGGGCGAAGCTCTCGTAGGAACGGCCGGGCAGGTCCATCGTCGCCTGGTCCTCCATCGGGAACACGCCCGTGTCCACGCCCCGCATGGTGCGCTGGATCATGTGGAAAATGTGGTACCCGAACTCGCGCATCGGCCTGTCGCGGTCCGGAGCCGTGTAGTCGAGCTTGTCGTCCGGCATCTGCCGCAGCGCGCGCTCGACCGCGCCGGCGATCCTGACCAGCAGCGGCAGCGTCTCAGACGGGTCGCGCGGCTCGGACTCCTGCCCCAGGTTGAGCGCCTTGGACAGCTCGTTGGGCCGGAAGCCCGCGATGCCCTTGCCGTCGATGACGGTGACCGGCACCGTGCGGAACCCCAACTCCCGCAGCTCGTCCAGCGCGCCGGGGCTGTTCTCGATGTCCCTGTCCTGATAGGGAACGTTGTTGTTCGAAAGAAACTCTTTCGTTCGCGCGCAGGTCGCTCAACCTATCCGCGCGTACACCTTTACGTCAGCTTCCAGCATGGCTTCTCGTCCTTTCACTCAACCCATCCAGACCGGTCGGGAACATGATACGCCAACGGCGCATTGGCGTAAACGGCCTGTCGATCGGGGCGCGCTTGGCGCACTACCACGGCGTGCCGAAGCGCTCTCTGTGCGCGATGGTGGACATCTCCTTGCGCCTTACACCCCGCCTTTTGAAGCCCTCCCGGCGGTAGCCGAACGGCAGCAGGGACACAAGCTCGACATGGTCAGGGATGCCAAGCAGGGCTTTCACGGCGACCTGCTGCTCAGCATCCCGCACACCCACGAAGCAGGTGCCCAGGCCCTCCCCCCAGGCGACTATCTCCATCTGCTGGATGGCCCGGCCCGCGTCCAGGTGCCCGCGCGGCGCGTCGTCCACAACGCACACCGCCATCACCACAGGCGCGCCCGCCAGAAACGGCCCCTGCTTGGCGATCTCGCCGAGCTCTGCTATCGTGTCGCGCTCGCGCACGACCACGAAGTGCCACGGCTGCGAGTCGCTGGAGCTGGGAGACATCCTTCCCGCCTGGAGCAGCCGCCTCACGAGCTCCTCCGATACCGGCTCGTCAGTGTAGTCCCTCACCGTCCGACGGCCAATCACTGTCTGGTAAATGCTCATTCTCTCGCCTCCTGGTTGTTGCAGCTACGGTCGCGGGCGGAAGCGCCGGCCCCTCCCGCTATGTTGTACAATCCTAAGCCGCAAACCATACGCATGGCAAACCCCTTGACTGGAAGGCGCAATGACCACACCCAAGAAGACCCCTGACGGCATCGAGATACCACCGCCCGGCCCGGACGACGTGCTCTATGAAAAGGCCGACGTCTACGCCCGCATCGTGTTGAACAGGCCGACCATCCTCAACGCCATGAACAAGAACGTGCAGCGTCTGCTGCTCGCCGCGTTCGAGCGGGCGGAAGCGGACGATGACGTGAAGGCGGTCGTGCTTACCGGCGCGGGCAGGGCGTTCTCGGCGGGCGGCGACCTGTACGCCTACCTGTACCCGGACGACGACCCGGCGCCCAGCGGGTTCGACGTCCAGATGAAGATATGGTCCTTCCCCAAGCCGGTTATCGCCGCGGTGCGCGGCCACGCCGTCGGCCAGGCCTGCGAGCTTGCCGGCGTCTGCGACTTCACCATCGCCGCCGAGGGCGCGCGGCTCGGTGAGATTCACATCCGGCACGGCTTCCCGCCGCCCGTGCTGATTACGCCGTTCCTGGTGTCGATGAAGAACGCCAAGGAGCTGCTCATGCTCGGCGAACAGATCGACGCGAGGGAGGCACACCGCATGGGCCTGGTGAATCGCGTGGTACCACCGGAGACCCTGGACTCCGAGGCCGAGGCGATGGCACGCAAGCTGGCGGCGCTGCCCCAGACGACCGTCCGGCTGAACAAGTTGCTGGTCAACCGCGCCTACGAGCTGATGGGACTGCGCGAGGCGATCGCGTACAGAGACGTGCCCGAAATCGCCGCCATCGCGGACGCAACGCGCGGCGACGAGGTGGCCACGTCGCGGCTGGCGCTGTTGCACGAGGCTGGCTGGTCCGCGTTCCTCACCACCCGCGACGCCATGTACCGCGAGCGGCCTTCACCCCCATCCTAGCCTTCCCCCTGCGAGGGGGAAGGGGCCTAGATCATACCGAAGCCTTTGGCAACCAGCTCGTAGGACTTGACCCGGTCGGCGAAGTCGTAGCACATGGTCACTATGCCCACGTCCTTGGTCTTGTACTCGGCGGCCAGCGCCTCGATGCGTTCCCGTACCTCGTCCGGCTCGCCGTCTACGTAGTTCGCCTTCAGCGACTCGATGTACGCCAGCTCCTGCGGATCGTACTCGTACTCCAGCGCCTCCCGGATGCTGGGCACGCCGGTGCGGTGCCCCTGCACCGACCTCACCCTGGCGAGATTGCGGCTGAGCGCGAGCTTCTCGGCCTTCTCTTTAGTCTCTGCGCACAGAACTTGGACCGTGACGTTCACCAGCGGCTCCTTCAGGTACTCGGACGGCTTGAAGTTGGCGCGGTACATGTCCGCGATCTTCGGGCCGTGCTCGACGGACAGCCCGAAGAAGTGCGCGTAGCTGAAGGGCAGCCCCATGTCCGCGGCCATCGCGGCGCTGTCCACGCGCGAGCCGAGCAGCCACACCTGCGGCGCCGTGGAGATGCCCGGGCCCGCCCGCACCACCGCGAACGGGTGCTCCTCCTCGAGGGTGTCGTTGAGATAGCCCAACAGGTCGAGCACCTGGCGCGGGTAGTGCCGCACGTCGTTGGGCGGGCGTGGGTAGGACAGCGCGGCGTTGGTGCGCTGGTCGCTGCCGGGAGCGCGGCCCACGCCCAGGTCGATGCGGCCGGGATACAGCGCCTCCAGCACCCGGAAGTTCTCCGCCACCTTCAGTGAGCTGTAGTGGGGCAGCATGACTCCCGCGGAGCCGACGCGGATGCTTGACGTGTTGGCGAGCACCTGGCCCACCATGATCTCGGGACTGGTGCCCGCGAGGTTGCCGAGGTTGTGGTGCTCGGTGAGCCAGTAGCGGGAGTACCCGAACGACTCGGCGGCCTGGGCCAGCGCGATGGTCTCTCGCAGCGCGTCGCCCGCGGTGCCTCCGCTGCGAACGGGCGACTGGTCGACGACGCTCAGCGTGTACTTGGTTTCGGTGGTAATCGAGAGCCTCCTGGGGCATCCGCACCTCGTCGCGCGTGCCGGATTCAATGTATCACAGCGCCCGTCCGCGGTGAAGTTCAGGGCGACGGCCAAAGTTGACACGGCGCGAAAACAGGCCATATACTCGCCCCACCGCAGACAGGCCTCCAGAGGCCGTGATTTGTTCCCATCCAAGGAGGCGAGGATGCCGGTCTCGACCCCTACGATCAAGTACGAAAAGCGCAACCGCATCGCCTACATCACGCTCAATCGCCCGGAGGTTCTGAACGCGCTGAGCCGGGAGCTGAGCGCTGGATTGCGCGAGGCGCTCGAGGACTTCCGCGACGACAAGGACGCGCTGGTGGCGATCATGACGGGCGAGGGCGGACGCGCCTTCTCCGCCGGCATGGACCTCAAGGAGCGTGCCTCGCTGGACGCCAGGGGGGAGCGGCGCTCGCCGTCCCGGCGCGGCGGCGGCACCTTCATCGACCTGGAGGTTTTCAAGCCGGTCATCGCCGCCATCGACGGCTTCTGCGTCGCGGGCGGCCTGGAGCTTTCGCTCCAGTGCGACATGCGCATAGCCACGGCCAAGTCGGAGTTCGGCCTGCCCGAGCCGCGCTGGAGCCTGACCGCCGGCTACGGCCTGCACAACCTCTCGCGCATGATCCCGCTGGGCGAGGCGCTGAGCATGCAGCTGCGCGGCCACCGCATCAACGCCGAGCGGGCCTACCAGATCGGCCTGATCCAGGAGATCGTGCCCGACCGCGAAACGCTGTTCGAGAGGGCGGAGGAGTACGCCGAGGAGGTCAAGCTGTGCGCCCCGCGCGCGGTCCAAGCCATCAAGCAGATCGTGTACTATGGCCGCAACCTCCCCGTCGAGTACTCGCAGAAGATCGCCGGGCCGCTCAACGCGTGGGTGCAGTCGTCCCCGGACAGCGTCGAGGGGCCGAAGGCCTTCTCGGAGAAGCGCGCCCCGGTCTGGCAGTCGGGTTGACACACCCCCATCACCGCATCAAGTACGGGGCAGGCTCTAGCCTTCCCCCTGCGAGGGGAAAGGGATTTTGGAAGGACACCGTAAGGTAAAAGCAAGGAGACCTCAGAAATGTTCAAGAGGCTATACACCGGAGACGACGGTCAATCCCACCTGGAGGACCTGGACCTGGACGGATCGGCCGTGCCCAACTGGAAGGAGCTCCACAGCGGCACAGGCATCTTGTTCCGCAGCACATCGCCCGACGCGCCGGTCACCTGGCACGTCGCGCCGCGCAAGCAGTACTGCATCACGCTGTCCGGCCAGGTCGAGATCGGCCTGGGCGACGGTTCCAAGCACTACTTCGGACCCGGCGACGTGATGCTGGCCGAGGACCTCACCGGCCAGGGCCACACCACGCGCGCCGTCGGCCCGGAGCCGCGCGTGGTCGCCTACGTGCCGGTGGACTGACAATTTCACACCCCCATCCTGACCTTCCCCCGTCGAGGGGGAAGGGACGCGGGGCACCCCCATCCTGACCTTCCCCCGTCGAGGGGGAAGGGACACGGGGACCCCCATTCAAGCCTTCCCCCTGCGAGGGGGAAGGGATACTCGGAAAGAACTCGGAGGAGACACACATGATTCAGACTGCCCAGCCTACCCGGATGAGGCTAAGCAAGGACGAGGCCCAGGCCTCCAAGGGCATGGTTGCCACCAAGGACAGGCACGCCACCGAGGCGGGGGTGGCGATGCTCGAGGCGGGCGGCAACGCCGTGGATGCGGCGGTGGCCGCGTGCTTCGCCATCGGCGTGGTGGAGCCGATGTCCAGCGGCATCGGCGGGGGCGGCTACCTGAACTACCAGGTCGGCGATCAGGGCGGAGTGGTCGGATTCCCGATGCGCGGCCCGCTCGCGGCCAAGCCGGACATGTACAAGCTCACCGGCGAGTCCTACGTCGGCAACTTCGGCTGGGCGGGCGTCGAGAACGACGCCAACCTCGAGGGCTACCTGTCCATCGCCGTTCCCGGCGCGGTCGCCGGACTGTGCGAGGCGCACCGCCGCTTCGGACGGCTCCCTCTGAGCGAGGTGGTGGCGCCCGCGGCGGCACTGGCCCGCGACGGGTTCACGCCCAACTGGTACCTGCTCTTCTCCCTCGGGCGCAGCGCGGGCAAGCTGTTCCAGTACCCCGAGCTTCGCCGCGTTTTCATGCCCGGCGACAACATGCTGCCCAGCGGCGACATGGGCGACGACGTGAGGCTCAGGCAGCCCGACCTGGCCGAGGTGCTCACCGGCATCGGCAAGCACGGTCCTGACGCCTTCTACAGGGGCGACGTCGCTCACGCCATCGCGTCCGACGTACAGGCCAACGGCGGCATCCTCTCCGAGGAGGACCTGGCGCAGTACAAGCCGTTCGTGTGGGAGGGCGGCCTGGAGATCGACTATCGCGGCCTCACGGTGCGCGTGCCCCCGTTCGCCTGCGCCGGCAGCACGAGCGCGATGACGCTCAAGCTGTTCGCCGGGTTCGACGCCGCATCCAGCGGCCACAACTCCGCCGACACGCTGCACGCCTACATCAGCAGCGCGCGGCTCGCCTACGCCGACCGGTTCGAGTACTTCGGCGACCCCGCGTTCGTGGACACGCCCTGGAAGGGTCTGCTCTCGAACGCGTACACCGACCGCCGCCGCGCCGAGATCGGCGACCGCGTGCCGGCCTCGTTCCTGCCCGGCGACCCCTGGCAGGAGGAGGGCAGGGCGCCGCGCGAGAAGCTCCCCGCGAGCCTGCCCGCGTTCGACGCCGGCACCACGCACCTGTGCGCAATGGACAAGGACGGCAACGCCGTCTCGCTCACCAACACGCTGATGGCCGGATTCGGCTCCGGCATCGTGGCCAAGGGCACGGGCGTGGTGATGAACGACGGCATGATGTGGTTCGACCCGCTGCCGGGCCGCGTCAACTCGATCATGCCCGGCAAGTTCCCGCTGAACAACATGACGCCCGCGCTGGTGCTCGACGGCTCCGGCGTGAAGCTGGCCGTGGGCGCGTCCGGCGGGCGGCGTATCACCAACTGCGTGACGCAGCTCATCTCCAAGGTGATGGACTTCGGCATGGGGCCGCAGGAGGCCATCGACTCGCCGCGCGTGGACTGCAGCCTGCCCGCGACCAGCGTGGATCCGCGGCTCGACCCCGAGGTCATCGCCGAACTCGAGGCCAAGGGACATCGCATCTCCATATCCGGCGACGGCTTCATGGAGTCCGGCTTCTCCAGCTTCGCCAGCCCGTGCGCCATCACCCTGAACGGGGGCGACGACTTCCGCGCGGGCGTGGACACCTTCCACTCCGCCTACGCGGCCGGCCCGGAGTAGGGAATTATCCACGAAGGGCACGAAGGAACTGTGAGAGCGGCGGGCGGGTTTCAAACCCGCCCCTGCCGGCGCCCGCGATGTGGAATCTCGGAAAAACTGTTCCATTTCGCCCCAAAATGTTCCGCATCGTAGCTGGGGCAGGGTCGATTCGCGGTACGAGTGTCGCGCTGGTTGTCGCGTTTAGCGGGTGGAGTGTGCCGTATCGCGGGGAAAACGAGACGGTGTTGGGACACCCGGTCCGGGCACCGCATCGAGTGCGGGGCAGGCGGTTCGCGGTTCCGGTATGTGGGTGATGGCGCGTCATGGACGGAGCGTAGCACGGATGTGCTGGCGCGTCAATAGCCCTGGCAGGATCGAGCCTGTGTCAGATTACCAGGTGGTCTCCACACCGGCGTTTCCAAGGATGCGGCAACCTGTTCATCACCCCCATCCTAACCTTCCCCCATCAAGGGGGAAGGGACTCGTCGGAATGCGGTGACGCGAATTCTGTTAGATTCTGCGACTTTCTGTGCGACCCCTAGCTGAGCGGGGCGTCGGTCCTGCTCAATTCTGTAATGCTGGCGTGGGCAAATCGTGACATAAGCGTCGCGCGACGTGGCAGAGTGGGACGGTGTCAGTGGTCGGTGACCGGTGGCCAGTGGCCAGTCGTCACCCCCATCCCCTCGGCAAGCTCAGGGCAGGCTCTTCCCCCGTCGAGGGGGAAGGGACTTCACCCTCACCCTAACCCTCTCCCATCATAGGGAGAGGGGACTTGCGGTCCCGCGGGCGGGTTTGAGGCCCGTCCATACCGTGTGCGAGAATAGCACGGATGTGCGCGGCATGCAAGACCGCTGGCGAAATTGCGGGATCAGGGCCGAAACTGGGGATTGGGGGCGGATTTGTGGGGAGAAATTGCGCACGAATGAGAACCGTCGGGACGTGCGTGAGAATGGGGGAGACACGGATGAGAACGGGCGGCGCGGGAAAGTGACGGTTTTTTTCGGGGTCGTGGGCGCGAGTGAGCGGGTGTGGGCGTGGGCAGGGCAGGGTGTTCGGGAGAGGGACTGTTCGGAATGGCAGATTGCTCGGAATGATAGCGTTGACGGTAGAGGCGGACTAATGCCTGGATTGACCAAGCAGCAGATGTACGAGTTCCTGACCAGCGGCCGCCGGCTGCTCAAGCTGGCGACGCTGACCGAGGACGGGACGCCCTACGTAGTGCCGTTGTGGTACGACTACGACGGCGAGGCGTTCAGCGTGGCGGGCCGCCGCCGCGCGAGGTGGGTCGCCAACATCCGCCGCGACGGGCGAGTGGGCGGACTGGTGGACACCGAGGAGGCGGCCTACGTCCGGGTGGTGTTCCAGGGCCGCGCCGAGATCCTGGACGACGCCTGGCTCCACTCTTCGCCCGCGCGGGCCATCCGCTACCTGGGCGAGGAGGCGGGCCTGCGCTACTACGAGTCGACGCACCGTGAGCCGCGAGCGCTCGTCCGCATCACGCCGGAGTCCGTGCAAAGCTGGGTCGGGCCGGGGTGGCATCCGCGGTATCGGGGATAAGAGACGCTAGTCAAACGAGTGGTAGGCTTGTTCCACCAGATCAAATGCCGCGTCGCTCTCCGCACCATCTTCGCTAAGGTAAACGGTGTACCAGCCCCCTCCACCTTGTTGAGATAGAGTTCTTGCCTGCAACAGTCTGTGAGGATCTTGAATCGAATCAATCACATTTGGATCAAATTTGATCCCCACACATAACATGCCTGGTGGACAGTGGGGTGGCCAAGAACCTCGATATGAGGGTGCGGTGAACGCCGCAAATGCCAATTGGCGGCGACGTTGAGAACGAGGTCGAATGAAGGCTATGTTGTAGGTTCTCTGTTGATTGCCAGTTTGTTCCCTGAGACCGTCGCAGGGCAATTCCAGTATTCTGCGACCAAGGTCCACAATCAGCTCGGATTGGCCGGGATTCAGTTCAGCGAGGCGCTGCAGCGCTTCAACCGCTTCTTCAGCGACCAGGATCGGCTGTGTTCGTTGTCCTCTTCGCATTGGCATGTTCTTGACGCCTCCTTTTGCAAACTTACCGACTCACCGCAAGGGCGGCGATGATTGTCCGTAAGTGTTGTCGCCCCAGCATACGATTACCCCATCCTCACGCAGCCCACAAGTGTGCCTAGAGCCCGCGCTTATGGACTTAAACCGTTCCCCTTCCGGCGGAGATGATTGGCCGCTTGAATCATTGCCCCAGCATATGACTGAGCCATCGGCGCGCAATCCACAAGTATGTGCGGCTCCAACGCTTATGGAGGTGAATCGTTCCGAGCTAAGGTCGAGGTCGGGCTTGTAGGGCGAGGACTGGTCGCTGCTGTTGTCACCCCAGCAGTCGGCAACGCCACCGTCACGCAGGCCACAAACGTGATGCTCACCTGCATCAATCAATGTGAATCCAGAGTAACGTGGCGGCACCAGACTGGCAGACCTAGGGGAAAGATTGCCCCAACAGACCACATAACCATCGCTACGAATCCCGCACGCAAAAGAACTATAGCGATGTATACCTGGAGTGGATCCACTGCTAACCAATATGAACCGTTCATGGGCTGGTGGCTGCTCAGTATCGCCCCAGCAAAGGACAACGCCATCCTCGCGCAATCCACAGGAGTGTATTACACCAGCGCTAACGGACGTAAAGTGCTCACCTTGTGGGGGCGAAGATCGTCCATCCCCATTGTCGCCCCAGCAGACTGGCACACCATCGGTACGGAGCCCGCATGCAAAGTCACGCCCGCTGATAAAACCGCCGCCACTGCCACCACTGCTTATGGATGCGAAGCGCTGATCCTTTGGTGGCGCGGCGATGGCCCCTCTGCAAACGATAGTGCCGTCCGAGCGCAATCCGCAGACATGATGGCCGCCGCTGCTCACAGCCACGAAGGGAGGAATCGGCGTCGGGGTAGGTGTCGGTGTAGACGTCGGTGTGACGGTCAGCGTTGGCTCAGGTGTTGGTGTAGGCAGGGGTGTTGGGGTTGGTTCGGGCGTCGGAGTGATCGTCGGCGTGGGAGTCGGTTCGGGGGTTGGGGTTGGCTCAGGCGTCCACGTCGGGACGGGTGTCCACGTCGGCGGGGGTGTCGGCATTGCGGCCGCCGCCCACGTGGGCACGGGCGTCCAGGTGGGAACCGCGGTCCATGTCGGGACGGGCGTCCACGTCGGGGCCGCCGTGGGACCTGCCGGAGTTGGCGCGGCGGCCTGTCCGCCCAGCAGCCCGGCAAACTCGGCCGCGGAGACAGCGAGGCCGACGCCGGCCACGGGCCGGCCGCTCTCGGTCTCCGACACCCTCAAAGTGTTGATGCCGATAGCTTCGCCGGCCATGTTGACCAGCGGGCCGCCGCTGTTGCCCGGATTGAGCGCCGCGTCGGTCTGGAGCAGGTCGACGCCATCGACGCTCCTCACCGCCGATATGATGCCCCGCGTTACCGTCAGGGATATGCCAAGCCCCTCGGCGACTAAGGGATAACCAAGCGCCAGCACCTCGTCGCCCAGGCGCATCTGTCCCGCATCGCCTACGGCCAACGCGGTGAACGGGCCTCCGCTTTGTATACGCACCGTAGCAAGGTCGGTCATGTCCTGCGTTGCCACGACCTCGGCAGGGTAGCGGCGCCCGTCGGCCAGAATGACCTCAACGCTGTCGAAACCGTCTACGACGTGGCTGTTCGTAACCAAGAGGCCATCGGGATTGACGATGAACCCAGAGCCACCGCCCGAACCGGCGTCCACCTGCACGACCGCCGGATGGATCCTTTCGACCAGCTCGGCAAGCGTGCTCCGCGTCTCCCCCGTCAGGGCCTCGCCCCCAACGAAATTGATCTGGATTGCCGACGTGTCCGCCTGAGTCGCCTCCGGCGTGACGGTCGATACCGCCTCAGACGTGTCGGCGCCTTGACCTGAGCAGGCGGCGAGGGCCACCAGGAGCAACCCGAACAGGACGAAACGCATTACGGTCTCCCTCCCACGATGACCATGTGCACCTCGCCGGGGCCGTGGACGCCGGTGACGAGCTGGTACTCGATGTCGGCGGAGCGGCTGGGGCCGGTGATGATGTTCATGTAGCTCTCGGGGGCGCCTTCGCCGAAGCGCTCGCGCAGCAGTGCCACTTTGCTTGACTGCATCGTGGACTCGCCTATGGCCTGGCCTGTATGACGACGCGGCCCCCGCTCTCGACTTCGACGTGCAAGTCGTGCTTTTCGAGCATCAACATCCCAACGAGCGGGGTGCTGCCGGTTGCGTCAGCCTCGATGTCCCTCGGTTGGCCGTCCCAAAGCACCGTGACGTAGTGAACGTCAAAATCCACTTCGGTGTCGTTGGCCAGAAACGCCTGGCCAATGTAAGCGAAAGGCAACCCTAATTCCGCCACCAAAGCTGTCGGCAAGGTTAAGAAGCCGCTGTAGCCTGTGTCCACCACGGCCTCGATGTCCTGAGCCTGCCCCTCAGAACCCTGAAGGCGAATCGTAACCACTGCTTCATAGGCGGCATTCACCACCCCTTCGATCACTCGGTCCTCCGCAGAGACCCGGCGCCGAAGCTGCGTAGCGCCCGGTACCCGACACGCTCACACAGGATGTCTACGGCTTCTGGTCGCTGCGCCCGCAGACGTTCCACCGCGATACGGGTGGTGTGAGCGATGGCCCAGTCTCCGGTCTCAGTGTCAATGGCAACATACTCTCCAAAGTGGTCCAATTCGACCTGGGGCAGAATGTCTCGCTCGTACATTTCCTTACCGAGCCGGACGGCCTCCTGGCGGGGCCTGCGTGGGCGCGCGGGTGTCTTCGCGTAGGTCATAAGTGCTCCTCTTCAAGGCGTGCTCGTACAAGCCACATTCTACCGCGTTGTGGGATTTTCCGGCAACGAACCGGAGCGACCAGTGAATCGCTAGTCTACCGGACCCACGATGACCATGTGCACCTCGCCGGGGCCGTGGACGCCGGTGACGAGCTGGTATTCGATGTCGGCGGAGCGGCTGGGGCCGGTGATGATGTTCATGTAGCTCTGGGGGTCGCCCTCGCCAAAGCGCTCGCGCAGCAGCGCGAAAAGCTCGTCCAGGCTCGGCAGCACCTGGCCCAGTTCGACGACCGCGACGTGCACCGGCGGCAGCAGCGACACCAGCCGGCTCGCGCCCTGGCGGGCGACGATGACGCACGAGCCGGTCTCGGCGATGGCGTAGTCCACGCCCGTCAGGCCGATGCCGGCGCCGATCATGCGCTCGCGGTTCGCCTCACGCTGCTCATCCCGTTCTGCGTCGCCGGCGTCGTCCAGCGCCATCGTGCGCACGTCCACGCCGCTGCCCTCCAGCGCGCGCTCGATGCCGAGGCGCTCCACCGCGTCGTGGGCCGAGCGCACCACCGATCCCGCCTCGATCTCGCGCGCAAGGTCGGCCACGTAGCGCGCGGCGGCCTCGTGCGTCTCGCACACGACCACGCGCCAACCCGCGGTCTCGGCGGCCTGCTTCAGTGCGTCCGACAGCGGGCCGGCATTCTCCCGCACGTCCTCGCGAATCCGCTCCGCATTCGCGCGCACCTCCGCGGCGTCGCGGGATAGGGCGGACTCGGGCGCGGGGGCGGGTGGGGCAGCGCCGGGTTCGCGGCCCAGGGAGCGACGCAGCGAGTCGAAGAACCGCGCTCGCTCGGTCACTTGGGGGAGTCTCCCGCGTCGTCTTGCAGGTCGCGCCACCGCTTGCGGAAGGGCTTGTCCGCCAGCCTGGGGGCCTCGCGGTGGCGGGTCCAGCCGGCCATAGGCCCCGGCCCCTTCTGTTGTCCACTGGCGCCGCCTGACATCGGGCCTTGCAACAGCCGACCGGCCGAGCGCGCCGCAGCCATTATGGCGGGGTTGGACATGGCGGCGCGCCAGCCCTTGAACGCGAGGCGCTCGGCCAGCGTGGAGCTGCGCTCCTCCGGGTGGTTGTCGCCCTCCGAGATCTCGTTGCGGAGTTTCAGCAGCATACGCGGGATGTTGATCTTGACCGGGCAGGCCTCCTTGCACGCGCCGCACAGGCTGGACGCGAACGGCAGGTGCTTGGCGTCCGAGATGCCGGTGAGCACGGGCGAGACCACCGCGCCGATGGGACCGGGGTACACCCAGCCGTAGGCGTGGCCGCCCACCTTGCGGTAGACCGGGCAGGCGTTCAGGCAAGCGCCGCAGCGCAGGCAGTTGAGCGCCTCGCGGAAGTGCGGGTCGGCGAGCAGGCCGGAGCGTCCGTTGTCCACCACGACGAGGTGGAACTCCTCCGGGCCGTCCTCGTCCTGCCGCTTGCGAGGGCCGGTGACGGTGGTCACGTAGCTGGATATGCGCTGTCCGGTGGCCGAGCGGATGAGCAGGCGCAGGAACACCGCCAGGTCCTCCAGCGACGGCACCACCTTCTCCATGCCGGTTATGGCGACGTGGATCCTGGGCATGGAGGTGCACATGCGCCCGTTGCCCTCGTTGGTCACCAGGGTCAGGGTGCCGGTCTCGGCGACGATGAAGTTGGCCCCGGTGATGCCCATGTCCGCGCCGATGAACTTCTCGCGCAGTTGACGTCGCGCCTCGCCCGCAAGCTCCTCGATGCGCTCGTAGCGCGGCGCGTTCAGCTTGTCCTCGAACAGCTCCGACACGTCCTCACGGGACTTGTGGATGGCGGGCGCGATGATGTGGAAGGGCGTCTCGCCCGCAAGCTGGATGATGTACTCGCCCAGGTCGGTCTCGACGGGCTCGATGCCCTCGGCGATGAGCCGGTCGTTCAGGCCGATCTCCTCGGAGACCATGGACTTGCTCTTGATTACGAGCTTGACGCCGCGGTCCCGCGCCAGCTTGGCCACGTACTCGCGCGCGTCCTCGGCGTCCGCGGCAAAGTAGACGCTGCCTCCGGCGGCTCGCACGTTGCGCTCGGCCATCTCGAGGTAGTAGTCCAGGTGCTCTATCGTGTGGGTCTTGATCGCCCTGCCGCGCTCGCGCAGCTCCTCCCAGTCGGGCGTGGCCGCCGCGGCGGTCAGGCGCGCCGAGTGGAAGCCGCCGTAGAGGCCGCTCAGGCCCTGCTGCACGCCCGGGTCGGCGAGCGCGGCAGCGGCGCCCTGCTCGAACTGGGCTGTTTTGGGCTCCATCTAGCGCTCCCTCATGTTCTCGTCCATCAGCTCCGCCAGGTGCATCGGGCGCGCCCTCATGCCCTGCCGCGCCATGCCGCCGCCGATGTGCATGAGGCAACTGCTGTCGCACGCCACCACCGCGTCGGCGCCGGTGTCGCGGATGTTGTCCAGCTTGTCCTGGAGCATCGCGCCGGAGATGTCCGGGTACTTGACGGAGAAGGTGCCGCCGAATCCGCAGCACACCTCGCTCTGCTCCATCTCGGCGAGCGTCACCGCATCGAGCGAGCCAATGAGCGCGCGGGCCTGTGTGCTCGCGCCAAGCTCCCGGCGGAGGTGGCAGGTCTCGTGATAGGTGACGGTGCGCGGCGAGCCTGGCCTATCTTGTCCCTTCCCCCTCGATGGGGGAAGGTCAGGATGGGGGTGAGAGGCGCCCAGGTCGGTCACGCCCAGCACGTCGACGACGAACTCGGAGAACTCGTACACGCGCGGGACGAGCGCCTCGGCGCGCGCCAGCAACTCCGGCTCGTCTTCGAGCAACTCGGCGTAGAACACGCGCAGCATACTCGCGCACGACCCCGACGGCACCACCACGTAGCGGTCGCCCTCGAACGCGCGGAGCGTGCGCCTGGCGAGCGGCTTGGCGTCGCGCCAGTAGCCGGAGTTGAACGCGGGCTGGCCGCAGCACGTCTGGCCGCGCGGAAAGTCCAGGTCGACGCCGAGCCGGCGCAGGACGCGAGTAGTCGCCTCACCGACTTCGGGGTAGATCTGGTCGATGATGCAGGTGACGAACAGTGAGGCCCTTATCGGGGCGGCGTGTTCCTGCACTTGCGGCACCTCCGGGCTGTCGGGCTGGGTTCCCGCCCCCGTTTTCACGGGGGTGACGTTCTTTCGCGGGAACGACGGTGCAGGTAGTGGCTAGCCGAACGTCAGCCCGCGTACCACGAACCCGGCGAGCCATGCCATCATGTACACCGGTCCGCTCGCGAACAGCCAGCCCTCGGTCCGCTGACTTGCGTGGCCGTGCAGCCACAGGTAGACGAGAAAGACTCCCAGCCCGGCCGCGACCAGCCAGACCGACAGCGTGGTGACGCCGAGCGCGGCGCCGATGGCGAATCCGATGATTCCCCACGGCAATGGGGAGTCTACCAACCTGATCCAAGTGGCTCGCCCGTCTTCCAAGTCTCACGCTCCACGTGGGCGGGCATTCGGGGGCCCGCCGCAGCGTACAGCTTACAGCATCGCGCTCGCGCCGCGCAATTCGCGCCGTCACCCCCATCCTAACCTTCCCCCTGCGAGGGGGAAGGGACTCTTGGCGGAGGCTATGCGCTCGCGCCGCCCAGCCCGGTCACGATGCGCCACTCCTCGGCGGTCACCGGCTGCACGGACAGCCGCGAGTTCTTCACCAGGGCCATGTTCTCCAGGCCTGGCGTCTTGCGTATCTCCGCAAGCGGGACCGGAGCCTCGAACGCCTCCACCGCCTGAATGTCCACCATGAACCACACCGGATTTTCGGGGGTGCTCCTGGGGTCGGGATTGTCCGAGTCCGGGTCCCACGCGGTGTGGTCGGGGTAACCCCCACGCACGACCACCGCCGTGCCCATCACGGCGGTCGGCTTGGCGTTGGAGTGATAGAACAGGACGCCGTCGCCTTCCTTGATGTCGTCGCGCAGCGTGTTGCGCGCCTGGTAGTTGCGCACGCCGTCCCACTCTGCGGTCCGGTCCGGTTCGGCCATCAGGTCGGCGAATGAGTAGGTGTTCGGCTCGGACTTGACGAGCCAGTAGCGCCGTTCGCCTTCTGGCATGGCTACCTCCTGAAGCATATCTTGGGGCGCATCCAGAGAACGCCGCCCACATCATAGCACGGCGTGCCAGCCACGCGGAGCGGGATGCTTCCGGGCGCTTGACCGCTGACGGGCAACCCATCACAATCTCTGGCATGACATCAATCATCACCCCCAGGGAGCATCTCGGCTTCGACGTGGGGGAGGCGCGGCGCCTTGCCGATTGGCCCCGGATAGCAGAGTACTTCCGCATCCTCAACGAGGCTTCCGACCGCGTCGTCGTGCGCGAGGTCGGCAAGACCACAGAGGGCAGGCCGTTCCTGCTGTGCCTCATCTCTTCGCCCGGCAATCTCGCAAACGGCGAGCGCCTGCGCGAGGTCCAGGCGAGGCTGGCCGACCCCCGCAGGATCGACGGCGAGGCCGAGGCGGAGGCGCTGATCGCCGAGGCCAGGGCGGTGGTGGCCGTGTCGTGCAGCATCCACGCCACCGAGGTGGGCGCGACCCAGATGTCCTTGCTGCTGGCGCACCACCTGGCGACCAGCGACGACCCTCGCGTCCGGCGCGTGCTCGACAACGTGGTGCTGCTCCTGATTCCGTGCCTCAACCCGGACGGGCTGGACCTGGTTAAGGAGTGGTACGACTCCACCGTGGGCACGCCGCACGAGGGCGTCATTCCCCCTCGCCTCTACCACAAGTACGCGGGCCACGACAACAACCGCGACTGGGCGACGTTCGCGCTGGCCGAGACGAGGCTCACCGTGGAGCACTGCCTGAACGCCTGGCACCCCCAGATCATGTACGACCTGCACCAGACGCGGACGCAGGGCATGAGGATGATCCTGCCGCCCTACGAGGACCCCATCGGCCCGAACGTCGACCCGATCTTGCAAAGCGAACTGGCCATGCTGGGCGCCTCGATGGCGAACGACCTGACCGCGCAGGGCAAGGCGGGCGTGGCGATAAACGTGGTGTATGACGGCTTCAGCCCGAGCCGCTCGTACCTGCACTACCACGGAGGAGTACGCGTGTTGTCGGAGGTCGCGAGCGTGCGTACCGCGACGCCCATCACGCTCAAGCCCGGCCAGCTCAGGTCGATTCGCCGGGAGGACCCGCTCAAGCCATCGTGGAACCACCCCATGCCCTGGAAGGGGGGCGAGTGGAGCCTGAGCGACATCGTGGACTACGACTTCGCCGCCGTGATGGCCTGCCTGGACAACGCCGCCAGGTATCGCGACGAGTGGGCGCGCAACTTCTACCGCGTCGGCAAGCGGGCGGTGACCCGCACGTCCCCGCCGTTCGCCTACGTGCTGCCGTCCAAGCAGCGCGACCCCAAGGCGGCGAGCGAGCTGCTGGACGTGCTGGACACGGCCGCCGTCGAAGTCCACGAGTCGGCGGTCCGCTTCACCGCGGACGGCATTTCGTATCCGCCAGGCTCCCGCGTGGTGCTCATGGCGCAGCCCTACGGCGCGTTCGCCAAGACGGTGCTGGAGACGGCGCGCTATCCCGACGTGCGCGACTATCCCGGCGGTCCGCCCAAGCATCCCTACGACGTGACGGCGCACAGCCTGCCGCTGCTGATGGGCGTCGAGGTGGTAGAGATCAGGCGGCCGTTCGAGGCCGAGCTCGAACGGCTCTGGCATCCTTCGATGCCGCCGGTCGCCGGTACGCTCCGACCTGGTGAACGCGCCGCGGCCTACGTCCTGGGGCCGGAGAGCAACGCGGCGGCCCGGGCGGTCAACCGCCTGCTGGCCGAGGGCGTCGAGGTGCGGCGGGCCGGCGAGGGCTTCAGCGCCAACGGGTCGAAGTACGCGCCCGGCGCGTTCGTCGTGGACGCGGCGGCGCCTGCCGCGCTGCTGACGGAGTTGGCCGAGCGGGACCTGCTCTCGTTCGCGCCGGCGGACTGCGTGCCTGACGTCGCGCTCACGCGGCTGCGGACGCCCAGGGTCGGCCTCTACAGCAGCTACGTGCCAAACTCCGAGGAGGGCTGGACGCGGCTCATTTTCGAGGAGTACGGCTTCGACTTCCGAGCACTTACCGACGAGGACGTGCGGGCCGGCGGACTGGAGGGCGAGTTCGACGCCGTGGTGCTGCCGCACCAGCGCTTCCGGCAGCTCCACAAGGGCTACAATCCGGCGACCTACCCGGAGCGCTACGCCGGCGGGCTGGGCGACGAGGGCTCTGAGAGCCTGGGCCGGTTCGTAGAGTCCGGCGGGATGCTGGTCGCATGGGACGGGGCGGCGCGCTACGCGATAAACCGGCTGCGTCTGCCGGCGAGGAACGCGCTCAGCGCCTACGCGCCGTCAACGTTCTTCGCGCCGGGAAGCCTGCTCCGGGCGGCGATGGACTTCGGCCATCCGCTCGCCTACGGAATGCCCCGCGACGCGGCGGTGATGTTCGTGAACGGGCCGGCGTTCGAGCTGGTGGAAGGCGTCGCGGTCGCCAGGTTCCCCCGCTACAACCCCTTGCTCAGCGGCTGGCTGATCGGCCAGGAGAAGCTGCACGGTCGGGCGGCGCTGGCCTGCGTGCCGCTGGGCGAGGGCAGGGTGGTGCTGATGGGGTACAGGCCGCAGTTCAGGGCGCAGGCCCGGGGCACGTACAAGACGCTGTTCAACGCGCTGTACTGGGCGGCGTCACCCTCATCCTAGCCTTCTCCCGTCGAGGGAGAAGGGACTCTCACTGTGACGGCTTGCGCGCCTTGAACACTATCGCGAATGGCACGCGGGTCAGCCTCTCGGCGTGGTCGGCCCAGTAGGGGCCGGAGTAGGGCGTGGCGCGGCCCGAGGGCGCCGGGAAGGGCTCGACGACCCGCTCCACCACGAAGCCGCTGTTGGTCAGCAGGTCGTGCAGCTCCTGGAAGGTGCGGAAGTGGGTGACCGCCCGCCGGTCCGAGTCCTCCCAGACCTCGACGGGCGGGTTGAAGTAGTCGGTGACGATGAGCGCCCGCTCCTGGTCGTCCCACTCGAACGCCGACAGCGGATGCACCGTGCAGACCACCAGCAGGCCGCCGGGCGAGAGCAGGCGGTTGCACTCCGCGAAGCAGACGGCCAGGTCGGGGACGAACTCCCAGCCGAAGGACGACAGCACCAGGTCGAAGGACGCCGCCCTGAACATGGCCGGGCGCTCCATGTCGCCGCGCACCAGCCGCACGTCCGCGCCGTGCTCCGCGATGAGCCGCCGCGCGTGGGCCAACTGCCGCGCGGAGAAGTCCATCGCGGTGGCCTGCGCGCCCCACCTGCTCAGCGCGATGGCGTTCTGCGCGGCGCCGCACGCGAGCTCCAGCGCGCGCTTGCCTCGCACGTCGCCGAGCAGGCGCAGCGAACGCTCGCCGGGGGCGAAGGGCGCGTAGTGCACGTCGTCGACCGAGATGCGGGACCGTTCCTGGTAGGAGTCCGACATCGCGTCCCAGCCGAGCTGTACGGCGCGCTTGAGGTCGTTGGACATGAGAGAGGTGGCGGCCCCAACGGAATTCGAATCCGTGTTTGCGGCTTGAAAGGCCGCTGTCCTAGTCCACTAGACGATGGGGCCGCGACTAAACCGCTTACGGGTAGAGCGCGAGCTGTTCCAGGCCCTGGCGTTCGGGCAGGTCGAACATGAGGTTCATGTTCTGGATGGCCTGTCCGGCGGCGCCCTTCACCAGGTTGTCCAGGCAGCTCACCACGATAAGCCTGTTGGCGCGGGTGTCGACCGTCGGGAACAGCACGCAGTCGTTGTTGCCCAGCGTGTGCTTGGTCATGGGCGGCGCTCCGACCACCTTGGCGAACGGGGCGTCGGCGTAGTAGTCCTCGTACAGCTCCCGGACGCGCTCCCTGGAGGCGAATCCGTTCGCGACCGCCTCGTCCGTCAGGGGGGCGTAGCAGCTCGCGAGAATGCCGCGCGTCATCGGTATCAGGTGCGTGAGGAACGTCAGCCGCAGCTGGGCGTCCTCGTCGATGGCGCCGAGCTCCTGGGTTATCTCCGGCAGGTGCCTGTGACCGTCCACCGAGTAGGCGAGGACGTTCTCGTTCACCTCCGAGTAGTGGGTGGTGAGCGAGAATCCGCGCCCCGCGCCGGACACGCCCGACTTGGCGTCGACGACCACGTCCGGCTCGATGATGCCGGCCTCGACGGCGGGGGCGAGCCCGAGTATCGCCGCCGTGGGGTAGCAGCCGGGGTTGGCGACCAGGCTTGCGGCGGCCACCTCTTCGTGGTGAAGCTCCGGCAGGCCGTAGACGGCCTCCTCCAGGTACTGCGGGCAGGGGTGATCGATCTTGTACCAGGACTGGTACTCGTCGAGGTCCTTCAGCCGGAAGTCGGCGCTGATGTCTATTGCCTTGACGCCGTCTTTGAGCGCCTGCTCGAGCCGCTCCGCGCTGGCCGCGTGGGGCAGGGCCGAGAACACCAGGTCGACGCTCTCGGTCACCTCGTCGGTGATCGTGATGTCGATCTCCGCCAGGTGCGGGAACACCTCTTCCAGCTTCTTTCCGGCGGCGCTTCTGCCCGTAACCGAGGCTATCTGCACGTCGGGATGTCGGTGCAGGATGCGCGCGAGTTCGACACCGGCGTATCCCGTTACGTTAAGAATCCCGACCTTCATGGCGTAGAGTACCTCCGTACTGATTTTGGGGTGGTATCAAGTATAAGGCCGATTGCCTGGTTTCACAATAGCGCGGCGCGCGCCGCGGCCCTTCCATCGGCGGCATGGAGGCCGCGGCACAGGCGACGTGTGGAAGGGGATTTTGCCGAAATGTGATGCAAACCGATGCATTTTGATGCAGCGCGTAGCCGGCGGGTTGGATTGTTCGCAGCGGCGGACGGGTCGAAAGCCCGCCGGTGGAAGGGGATTTTGCCGAAATGTGCCCCAAATGGCACCATTCCGCACCACGTCGTAGCTGGGAGAGGGGCCTCGTTGCGTCGCCTGGAGGCGCTGTTGGGTGGAGTTTTGGGCATGATGGCACAAGAACTGCACACAAGAGGGGCAAGCCGGCGAGAGTCGCCAGCGGGGGTGCTCGTGGTCGGCGGATGGGGGTGTCGGTGTGGCATGGAGGGATAGTAGCACGGATGTGCGTGAGGGGTCAAGTGCCCGCATGATCTCAAGACTTGCGGAGAGCGAGCGAACCGACCACACGTTGACCTCCATCGACGTCAGATGATATGTTGAGATCGCAGATCAATTTCCGCGAACGACCTAAGGGAAGTGGCTAGACACGACTAACGTAGCCACGCAATCTCAGAACCCCCTTTGGCAATGGGAGCCGAAATGAACACCAGGAATACCGCCGGGCTGCAGATTGTGTTGACGCCAACGTTCGACTGGCTCGCGGAGCAAGCCAAGGCCTGTTCCGTTCGCTTGTTGATCGGCAGTCCCTATGTCAGCGGTGGCATTATCAATTTGACCAACATCGTAGGTGAAGGAGTATCCCGCATACTCGTCACGCGTGCAGACCTGCGCGACTTTGCTACCGGCTCCTCCAGCTTGGACACCCTCTGTTGCCTGGCGCGAGGCGGGACAAGGATTCGCAACCTGGACGAGAGATTTCATGCCAAGATGTACATCTTCGACCAGAGTTCCGCATTGGTAACGTCTGCCAACGCGACATTCTCCGGCCTCTACAGGAACTTGGAGTGCGGAATTGGGACGACCGACGAGTCAACGATTACACAGCTTGCCCAACACTTGTTGAGAGGATTCGGAGACGGAACGCCTACTGAATTGAACCTTAAACAGCTCAACGCCCTACACGCCGCTGTTGAGGCTATCAAGGTGACTATTCCCGAACCACCGCACGAACCCCCAACTTCGGGCGAGAAGGTTGTGTCTGGGGCAGTGTTCACGATTTCTGACCAACAAGCCCTACTGAGAGGATTCAGCGGCTGGCGAAAGCCTACACTGCGCGGAGTTCTCGAAATGTCGGATGAGTTCCGTTTGCAAGATTTCTATGATGTGTGGTAACGCGAGGCAGCCGCCGAGTACCCGAACAACCACAATGTGCGAGCCAAGCTACGCCAACTACTTCAATCGCTGTGCGGCCTGGGACTGATAGACCGCGTAAGTCCCGGACAATACAGACGCACAATGAACTGACCACCCGGCTGTTCTGTGATTCATCAGACGAGGTGAAAGACCCTAATGGCAACCGATGCAAATGATGAGCCCGCCAAGGATGCCTGTCGCAATTGTGGTTCAACCGAGGTCGGCGGAAACTCTGACACGTACCCGGTATTCCGCGCAGAAGGAGACAAGCTGATTTACTTGCACTCTGAATCCAATGAACGGGGGGTTCTGGCGCTCTACTGCAATGAATGCGGCAAGAGGATCGAAGTTGACGACATTGGCGAGTTAGTGGTTGTGTAGCCGCCGGTCCGGTTCGCAAAGTTGGCGTAATGCGAGATTGCGTGAGGGCAGAGCCTGGGCAACGCCCGGCCCCTATCCGACCGCCACCGTCTTTGCCCTCCCGTATCCGACGCCTTGCCGTGCAGAATATCGCAACCCTCTCCAAGACGTCGACGGAGTTTTCAAATGTGCCCGTGCCCAACATAACCATTGTACTATCACATTATCGGACCACGAGGCTTCCGGTCCGAGGCTAGGGGGTGGTGGTGTGAGGGGGGATGTCATCGCCAGAAGCAACTTCATTTACGGGAGGCACATTCCGAGATCGCAATGCCTAGCCCCTATCGCGCATCAAACGCGCC
Organism: Dehalococcoidia bacterium; assembly: GCA_034422735.1. GTDB lineage: Bacteria > Chloroflexota > Dehalococcoidia > Lucifugimonadales > CATOSD01 > CATOSD01. The sequence goes on from DAOUJL010000052.1 coordinate 41,233, forward strand.
GGATACTCTCCAGTAGCCGAGGTAAGTTTACGTTACCCCAGCACGCCTGAGTCAGGGCAGCCCCCTGTGGTGGGAATGCTCCGTGTATGACTTTGATCCCCTTGGTACTCAGGAAATCCACCACTGGAATGAAGTCGCGATCTGAAGAAAGCAACAGGGCCACATCGTAATTGTCTATCCAGGCCAGGCTTATCATGTCAGTCGCGATGCGAGTGTCGACGCCTTTCTCTTCGGTGCCTCTCATGTCCGATTGGCATCTCGGGCAACTTGCAATTTCGTGAAGGCAGACTGGACAGGCAGGCCTCCTCAGCCTGCGTTGCCTCTCGAGCATCGTCACATGCACTCCTGGGAACTTGTTCAAGACGTTCATTGCCCAGTGTCTAAGGGCCTGGTCCTTCACGCTGCTCGAGTCGTATGACCCGTACACGTTCATGCCCTGATACGATAGTGAGGCCGCTGGATCAACCACATTTAGGGACTCTCTTGCCACCACCGGACCAAGGTTATACCAATCTATTCTGAACCCTGGCACCAATCTGTTGATTGTTAGCTGAAAGTTCCAGAAATCAACAAACACCCTCACCCGTACCCTGTAAAGGCCTTGTGTATTCTCACCGTTCATGCGTGAACCATCCAATCCACAAAAAAAGGGGCGCGAAGTCGCGCCCCTGGGTTTTGATTATCGGACCGCCATTAGTTCCCAAAATAGCGGGTGGCAGCCCGATGGGTGTTAATTGAAAACAACGATACCGTCGCGACGATGCTCTGTCAAGTCCAATCGACGGCTGAGAGACGCCAGCCCCTGGATTCCGGCTCGGGGGCCGGAGTGACGAGAGAGGGGCACCGTGGGCGCGTGGCAAGGGCAGCCGCTTTAGATTCCTCGGCTACGCTCCGCTCCGCTCGGAATGACAGGGTGGGACGGCGCTCGGAAGGGCGCCAGGTGGGGCGCGCTCGGAATGGCGCCAGGTGGGGCGCGCTCGGAATGGCGCGGGCGGGCTTGGTAATCAGGGTTGATTGTTGGCGGGCGTTCTCGGAAACTGTCTCAGCCGAAGTTGCAAGAGGAGGCTGGATAGGCATTGAGCGCCAGGAGCGTGGAGCAGCCCATAAGGTTCGAGCCGGAGGAGGCCTGCCCGCTGCCGGTCGCGCTGGTGGTGGGGTTCCAGGGCGCCGCGCTGGTGCTGGCGCCGACGGTGCTGAACGTCGCGATCGCGATACGCTCGTCGGGGCTGGATGACACGCACCTGACCTGGGGCGTGTTCGCCGCGATGCTGATTTGCGCGGCGCTCACCGCATTCCAGGCGTTCCAGCTCCGGCGATTCGGCGCGGGCCACATCGTGCTCGCCTGGCCGGCGGCGATGTTCATCGCGATCATGGTGTCGGCGGTTTCCGCGGGCGGCCTGGAGACGTTCGCGAGCCTTATGGTCGTATGCAGCCTGGTCCAGGTCGCGCTCGCCTGGTGGCTACCGACGCTGCGGCGGATTATCACGCCGGCGGTCTCCGGCACCGTGACGATGCTGATCGCCGTGAGCGTGCTCCCCATCGCGTTCGACAGCGTTCAGGACCTGCCGTCCGGCGCCGATCCGGTGGCGGGCCCGGCGATCGCGGGGGTCACGCTGCTGGCTTCGGTTGTGGCGACGCTGCGGGCGAGCGGACGGTGGCGGCTGGTCGCGCCGTTCATCAGCATACTGGCGGGATGCGCCGTCGCCGCCGTCTTCGGCGTGCTCGACGGGGACCGTATCGCCAGCGCCGGCTGGTTCGGCATACCCGAGGTCCCGCCGCTGAGCCTGGACCTCACGCCCGGCGCGGAGTTCTGGGCGCTGCTGCCCTCGTTCGCGATTCTCACGCTGGTGTTGGGGATAAAGACGATCAGCGACGGCGTGATCATCCAGCAGGGTTCGCGCAGGCTGCCGCGCGCTATCGACTTCCGCAAGATCCAGGGCATGGTCAGCGTCAACGGCATCGGGATGCTGCTCGGCGGATTCGCCGGCACGCTGCCCACGATGGCCAACGCCTCGTACAGCATATCGCTGATCAACATGACCGGCGTCGCGGCGCGCCGGGTCGGGGTCGGTGTGGCGGTGGTCATCGTGACGCTGGCCTTGTTCTCCAAGTTCACCGCGGTGCTGCTGACGATTCCCGGACCGGTGCTGGGCGCCTACCTGATGCTCGCGATGGGCATCCTGTTCGTCAGCGGCTGCCAGGCGGTGCTCCGCGACGGTCTCGACGCGCGGCGCATGCTGGTGGTCGCGCTCGCGAGCGCGCTGGGCCTTGGTCTGAACGGCCACCCCGTCGCGCAGGACCTGTTTGGCGAGGAACTGGGCGCGCTGCTCGGCAACGGCGTCATGATCGGGGCCGTGGTCGCTATAGGGATGACGTTCCTGTTCGAGGCGATGAGCACGCGCCGCTCCCGCCTCGAGGTGACGCTGGACATGGCCTCGCTCCCGGCGATAGACGCGTTTCTCGCGGGGCTGGCGTCGAGGTCGTCGTGGAACGATGCCTCCACGCAGCGGCTGCGGTCGGCCGGCGAGGAGACCCTGGCCAGCCTGCTGTCACAGGACGACGATGCCGAAGTCTCTGCCAGCCCGCGACTGGTGATAGTCGCGCGGCCCCAGGACAAGATGGTGGAGCTGGAGTTCGTCGCCACGACACGCCAGGAGAACATCGAGGACCAACTGGCGTACCTGACCGAGGAAGAGGCGCTGCCAACGCTGGACGACCTGTCCTTGCGGCTGTTGCGCTACCACGCGTCCACCGTCCGCCACCAGAAGTTTCACGGCGTGGACATCGTGACGGTGCAGGTGGAGGGCGGGGGGTGATCTGACGCGCACTGTCAACCCTCACCCTAACCCTCTCCCAGTCTTGGGAGAGGGGACTGACGCCTCGCGCGGATAGCCATTCCTCATCGACTCTGAACTGACATAGTCACCTCTATTGAGTTGTGACGTATCAAGTCGTGTGATACAATACCTCCAAGCGTCGCGTACGGCGCTCAGGAGGCGAACATGGTACTACGTCCGGAACGGTTCACGGAACAGGCGCGCGAGGTGCTGGGCAGGTCGCAGGAGATCCTGCGCCGCTACAGGCACACGCAGTGGGAGAGCGAGCACGTGCTGCTGGCGCTGCTGGAGCAGGAGGGCGGCGTGGCCGCCGATGTGCTCGCGGAAATCGGCGTGTCCGTCGCCGAGGTCCGCGCCGCGCTGGAGTCCCGGCTCGTCCAGTGGCCGAACTTCCAGCGCGACGCCAACCAGATCTTCGCGTCGCCCAGGGTGACGGAGATGCTGGCGCGCGCCGACGCGGAGTCGCGGCGCTTCAAGGACGAGTACATCGGCGCCGAGCATCTGTTGTTGGCGCTGGCGCAGGACGAGGCGGGAGGCGTATCGCAGTCGGTGCTGCGGCAGTTCGGAGTCGACCAGGAGAGCGTCTACCGCTCGCTACAGGCCGTGCGCGGGAGCAACAGGATCACCGACCCCAAGTCGGAGGAGCGCTACCGCTCGCTGGAACGCTTCAGCGTTGACCTGACGCAGCTCGCGCAGCAGGGCAAGCTCGACCCGGTGATCGGGCGGGACACCGAGGTTGCGCGCGCGATGCAGACGCTCATTCGCCGGACTAAGAACAACCCTGTGCTCATAGGCGGCGCGGGCGTGGGCAAGACGGCCATCGCCGAGGGCCTGGCGCAGGCCATCGCGTCCGGCAACGTGCCCGACGAGCTGAAGGAAAGGCGGCTGCTCGCGCTGGACATGGGCGCGCTGGTGGCCGGCGCGAAGTTCCGCGGCGAGTTCGAGGAGCGGCTCAAGGCGGTCATGGACGAGGTGCGCCAGGCGGAAGGCGAGGTCATCCTCTTCATCGACGAGATACACACGGTCGTCGGCGCGGGCGCGGCCGAGGGCGCGCTCGACGCCAGCAACATGCTCAAGCCGGCGCTGGCGCGGGGCGAGCTCCAGTGCCTGGGCGCCACGACCGTAGAAGGTTACACGAAGAACATCGAGAAGGACGCCGCCCTGGAGCGCCGCTTCCAGCCCATCCTCGTCGAGGAGCCGGACACCGAGACCGCGCTGGAGATGCTGCGCTCGCTGCGTCCCAGGTACGAGGCGCACCACAAGGTGGAGATCGAGGACGCGGCGCTGGAGGCCGCGGTGCGGCTGAGCAGCCGGTACGTGACCGAGCGGCTTCTGCCCGACAAGGCGGTGGACCTGATAGACGAGGCGGCGAGCAAGGTGCGGATAGACTCGCAGATGCTGTCACCGGAGCTACAGGAAGAGGCGTCGCGGCTGCGCCGGCTGGAGGACGAGGAGCAGGCGGCGTCCAGTTGCGCGGAGTACCAGAAGGCCGCCGAGCTCCGCGCGGAACGGCTCAGGCTCCAGGAGGAGTTCGAGCGCGCGCTGGCGGAGTCGGGCGGGGACGCGGACGGCGGCAAGACCGTGGACGCCGAGGCGATCGGCGCGCTGGTGTCCATCTGGACGGGCGTGCCGGTGGACAGGCTGCTCGAGAGCGAGGCGGACAAGCTGGTGCACATGGAGGCGCGGCTGCACGAGCGCGTCATCGGGCAGGACGCGGGCATCGCGGCGGTGTCCGACGCCATACGGCGCGCCAGGGCGGGCCTGAGCGATCCCAACCGTCCCTACGGCAGCTTCATATTCCTGGGGCCCACCGGTGTGGGTAAGACGGAGCTTGCGCGCGCGCTGGCCGAGTACCTGTTCGACGACGAGTCGAACATGGTGCGCATAGACATGTCCGAGTACATGGAGAAGCACACCGTGTCCAGGCTCATCGGCGCGCCGCCGGGCTACGTCGGCTACGACGAGGGCGGACAGCTCACCGAGGCGGTGAGGCGGCGTCCATACCGGCTGGTGCTGTTCGACGAGATCGAGAAGGCGCACCCGGACGTGTTCAACGTGCTGCTCCAGATACTGGAGGACGGCCGGCTGACCGACGGACACGGCAGGACCGTGGACTTCCGCAACACGCTCGTGATAATGACGAGCAACCTGGGGACGTCGCAGCTTGGCCGCCCCACGGCCGGGTTCGTGCGCGGCGAGGGCGCGGCGCCGCAGATGCGCGCGTCCATAGAGGACGCGCTGAGAAAGGCGTTCCGGCCGGAGTTCCTGAACCGCATCGACGACATAGTGGTCTTCGATCCGCTAACCCAGGAGCAGATACTCCGGATCGTGGATCTGATGCTGGCGGACGTGGCCACGCGGCTGGCGGAGCGCGGCGTGGGCATCGAGCTGACGGACGAGGCCAGGCGCTGGCTGGCTGGCAAGGGCTACGACCCGGTGTACGGGGCGAGGCCGCTGCGCCGGGCGGTGCAGCGGTACGTGGAGAACCCGCTGGCGATGAAGGTGATTTCGGGCGAGTTCGCCGAGTGCGACACCGTGGTGGTGGACGTGGACGGCGACAGCCTGGGCTTCCGCGAGCGGCGGGAGCGGGTGGCGGTGCCGGCGTAGCTGTCCGCTGCTTTCACCCTCACCTCAGTCCTCTCCCATCAAGGGAGAGGAGGCCAGAGGTGACTCAGATGATCGCGCCCGCCTCCTTCATGGCGGTGATGTCGTCCCAGCCGTAGCCCAGCTCGAGCAGCCGGGATTCGGTGTCCTGGCCCAGCTCGGGCGCGGGCCGCGTGGGGCGAGCGGGCGTGCGGTGGAAGCCCATCGGCGCGCTCACCACCTCGAACTCGCCCTCGTCGTCGTGGGTGAGCGTGGCGGTGTAGCCGTTGGCCCTCACCTGCGGGTCGTCCGCCACCTCGTCGAGCGACTGCACCGGCGCCCAGATGCAGTTCTCGGCGTCCAGGCGCGCGGCCCACTCCGCCCTGGCGCGGGTGCGGAAGCGCTCCCTCAGCAGCGCCGTCAGCTCGACGGTGTTGTCGATGCGGCGGAAGTGGTCGCTGTATCGGGAGTCGTGGGTCAGCTCCTCGATCTCCAGCGCGCGGCAGAAGCCCTCCCAGAAGCGCTCGGACTCTATCATCACCAGCTGCATCCACCTGCCGTCGGCCGTCTCGTAGAAGTTGAACAGCGGGTTGGCGGACCGGTCGCGGCGGTTGCGCTGGGTGGGCCGGCGCTCGCGCAGGGCGGCCACCGCGTCCGCGCCGATGACCCACAGGCCGGTGTGCAGCAGCGCGCAGTCGATGCGCTGGCCCTCGCCGGATCGCTCGCGCTCGAACAGCGCCATGCCTATGGCGGCGGTCATGGCGAGGGACGTGGTCTGGTCGCCCATGCCCGGTCGCTGCTGCACCGGCGGCTCGCCGTCCTCTCCCAGCGTGCCCATGATGCCGGACCGTGCCCAGAAGGCCGCGTAGTCGAACCCGGAGCGGTCCCGTTCGGGGCCTTCCATGCCGTAGCCGGTGAGCGCGACGTAGACGATGCGCGGATTGGAGGGGCGGATGTCGTCGTAGCGCAGGCCGTAACGCTCCTGGCGGTGCGGTGTCAGGTTGGTGACCATCACGTCGCTCTGGGCGGCCAGCTTGCGCACCGCCTCCTGGCCGAGCGGGTGGCGCAGGTTGACGCCCATGCTGCTCTTGCCGCGGTTGAGTAGCTGGAAGCCCGTGTTCAGGCCCCCATCGCTGGGGATGATGCCCCGCGTCGCGATGGCGATGTTGCGGACGGCGTCGCCGGTCTCGGGGTGCTCGACCTTCACGACGTCCGCGCCCATGTCGGCCAGCATGGCACACGCGGAGGGCGCGGCGACCCAGTTGGCGACTTCCAGCACCTTTATGCCGTCGAGCAGTCCGGGCATGAGGGACCTCCGTGGGTGGGATATGGGATTGGAGCGCGGGGGCGCAGGGCTAGGTTATGAAGAGGGCCGCTGCGTGTCAAGAATTTTCCAGTGGCCGAGTTCGGCTTGCCGGACACTCAGGCTTGCCATATAATTGACGGCGCGTCATCACACGGCGCACACCACCACGGAGGACACGCGGCTATGGACAAGAAGACGGACAGCAAGCGCGGGCTATCCCGCAGGGACTTCCTCAAGGGCCTGCCGCTGGGTATCGCGGGCGCGCTGGCCGTTGGTTCGCTGCTGCCCAAGGTGATCCGCAGGGGCCGCCGTTCCGAGCTGCCGCCCGATTCCATCTTCACCCCCGCCGACGGCTCGAACGCCGCGTAGGGCGTCACCCCCATCCTAACCTTCCCCCTGCGAGGGGGAAGGGACTTGGCTAGTCCGCGTCTAACTTCCCGGCCAGCCAGTCCACCAGCAGCGCCGCCACTTCGCCGCGAGCCTCCCGCAGGCTGTGCGACGCGCCCCGCATGAAACGCAGCTCCTTGGGTTGGCGCGCCCACGAGTAGATCTGCTCCGAGCAGTAGGGCGCCAGCCGCTCGTCCTCCGTGCCGTGCACGAGCAGCAGCGGCCTGGGGCTGACGAGGTCCGCTCTCGCGGCGCCGTAGGTCTGGCTCGCCAGCGCCGCCACCGCGACGACGCGCTCGCTGCGGGGCGCGGCCGATATGACCACCGCGCCGCTGAACGAGTGGCCCACCATCCCGACCCGCTCAATCCCCTCGCCCTCAAACCAGCAGACCGCCGCCAGCGCGTCTTCGACGCACGCGGGCAGCTCGTAGGGCGCGTGGTAGCGCAGCAGCAGGGAGGACACGCCGCGCGCCAGCAGCGCGTGGGCGACGTCCGCGGGAAGGCCGGCGGGGGAGTCGCCGCCGCGCCATCCGCCGGCCCAGAGCACGGCGCGGTCGCTGCCGGGTGAGCGGTGTAGCAGCGCCTCCACGGACTCGCCTGCGGAGGGTATCGCCACCTTCTGTAGCGTCATCGCGGCGTTCACCCTCACCTCAGTCCTCTCCCGTCGAGGGAGAGGAGGACAAAGGGGCGTCACCCGAACAGCATCGGCGGGTCCTCTTCCAGCACCTCGGCCTCGCAGGACTGGCTGATGCGCCGCCAGGCGGGGCGCTGGCCGTCCCTCAGGTAGACCATGTAGCCCTCGGCCTCGCGCGAGTAGTCGATGCCCGACTCTTCGAGCGCGTCCATGAAGGCCATGCGCAGCTCGAACGGCGGCGGCTTGACCAGGTAGGTCGGCATACCCTTGGCCTCCGCTTCGTCACCCTCACCCTGACCCTCTCCCATCGAGGGAGAGGGGACCAAGTGGAAGTTACTCCTCGCTTTCACCCCCATCCTAACCTTCCCCCTGCGAGGGGGAAGGGACCCATCGGATAGGCTCTAGAGCTCCAGCAGCCTTGCCATGCGCGCCTTGTGGTACTGCGCGTCGCCCAGGTAGTGCTGGAGCGTGCGGGCGCGCTTGGTGTACTGCGTGAGGCCGTACTCGAGGTCGGTGCCGATGCCGCCGTGGACGTGGTGGGATGCGTCGCACGCGCGGGGGAAGCCGACGCTGACGATGGACTTGGCCATGGAAACGCTAACGGGCGCGCTGGCCATGCCCTCGTCGAGCTGCCACAGCGCCTCGAAGGCGGACCACTTGGCGGAGTCGGCGTCGTTGAGGGCGTCGATGACGTGGTCCTGCACGCGCTGGAAGGTGCCGATGGGCACGCCGAACGCGATGCGCGTCTGGCTGTACTCGCGCGCCATGTCGTACACGCGCTGGGTGCCGCCCGCCATGAACACCGAGATGAGCGCGGTGCCCCTGTCGCGGGCCGCCTCGACCGCCGGCCACGCGCCGCCGATCTCGCCCAGCGCGTTGGAGGCGGGCACCTCGACGTTGTCGAAGATCACCTCGCACACCTTGGGGCCTATCCAGCCGGTCTGAACGCGCACGGACACGCCGGGGGAGTTGCTGTCCACCACGAACAAGCTGATGCCGTCCTCGCCGGTTCCCTCGGAGGTGCGCGCCACGACTATCAACTGGTCGCACACGTTGGCGTCGGGGATGAACAGCTTTGCGCCGTTGAGCACGTAGGCGCCGTCCCGCTTGGTGGCGGGGAGCTGCACCACGCCGGGACCCCAGCCGTAGTCCGGCTCGGTGTAGGCGAACGCGAATATCTGCTGGCCGGACGCGATGGCGGGCAGCATGGACTCCTTCTGCGCGCTGCTGCCGGCCTCCTGGATGGCGTGCGCGGCGAGCACCGCGGAGGAGTGGTGCGGGCTGGGGCAGGCGTAGTAGCCCATCATCTCGTAGACCACGCCCATGTCCGTGTAGGAGTTGCCGGAGCCGCCGTACTCCTCGGGGATGAGCATACCGGCGTAACCCAGCTCGGCTATCTGCTGCCAGATGTCGCTGGCGAAGCCCGACTCGCTGTCGTCGATCTCGAGCACCCTGGACTTGGGCATCTCGGCTTCCAGGAACTCGCGGGTGGAGTTCTGGAGCAGGTTCTGGATTTCGGTAAGGGTCAGGTCCATCGATAGCCTCCTGGGTTCATGCCGGACACTCCGGCGCGCGTCCTTGGCGTGTTTCAGGGCGCCGGGCGTAAGCAGCCAGCGCCGCAGTGATTATATCCCGTATGGGCGCGCGCGCGCCACCGGCATTGTATGGCGTCAGCCCCATCCTAACCTTCCCCCTGCGAGGGGGAAGGGACTTATCGGATAGGCTCTTAGTCCGCGGCGGCGATGCTGTACCCGGCGGCGTGCGTCGCGCAGCGGTTGCCGTGGCGGCTCACGTAGTCGTAGGCGGCGGTGGCGGCGAGCGCGCCGGATGCGGCGGCGGTGATGGTCTGCTTCAGGTCGCCCGCCGCGTCGGTCAGGTCGCCCGCCGCGAACACGCCCTCCACGTTCGTTGCGCCGTGCTTGTCCACCCGCACCTCGTCCTGGTCGTTCAGCTCCACGCCGAGTTGCCGCGCGAGCGCTACGCGGGGGTCGGCGCCTATCTCGATGAAGATGCCGTGCATGGCAAGCTCGCTCGATCCGGCGTGGGGCCGGTCCAGCACCACGCCGTCCAGGCCGTCATCGCCCAGCAGGCCGACCACGTTGGTGTTGAAGAGCGTGGTGACGTTCTCGGCCGCCTCGAGTTGCCGCAGGTTGACCGGCTCGGGCCGGGTGAAGCTGTCGCGCCGGTAGATGACGTACACCTGCCGCGCGTACTTGGAGAGCAACGCGGCGCCCTTCACGGCGGAGTCGCCGCCGCCCACGACGCCCACCACGTTGTCGCGGTGCAGCGGCGCGTCGCACGTGGAGCAGTAGGACACGCCGCGCCCGGTCCACTCGGCCTCGTGCTCCAGGCCCAGCGTGCGGCGCTCGCGGCCCACCGCCAGGATCACGGACGCGCCCAGGTAGACGTTGCCCTCGTCGGTGGTCAGCTCGAAGCAGTCGGAGCGGCGGACAATGCTGGCGGCGTCCTCGTCCACGATGGGCACCTCGTACTTCTGGGCGTGCTCGCGGAACTTCAGCATCAGTTCCAGGCCGTCGATTTCGGGGTAGCCGGGGTAGTTCTCGATAAGCCCGCCGGTCGCGGTCTCGCCGCCGAACACCGCTCCGAACACCACGGGGCGCACCTGGTAGCGCGCCGCGTACATGGCGGCAGCGTAGCCCGCCGCGCCCTGGCCGGCGATCAGCACGTCGTAGATCGTCTCGTTTGCCATCTGGTCCTCCCAATTGTCCCTTCCCCCTTGACGGGGGAAGGCTAGGATGGGGGTGACGTTTACGCCCCGTGCCCGAATCTCCGCAGCAGCTCGCCGATGCGCACGCGGTCTACGTTGCCGCCGCTGAGCACGCAGATCACCGTCCCGCCCGCGGGCACGGCCACCTTGCCGGTGAGCAGCGCGGCGAGCGTGGACGCCGCGGCGGGTTCGGCCACCACCTTGGCGCGCTCGATTATCTGGAACATCGCCTCCACTATCTCGGCGTCGCTCACCACCGCGACGTCGTCCACGAACCGCCGCACGTGGTCGAGCGTGACCTCGCCCGCGAACGGCGCGGCTAGCCCGTCCGCGATGGTGTCCACGTCCAGGAAGGCCGGACTGCCCTGGCGCAGGCTGAGTGTCATCGTCTGCGCGCCCTCCGGCTCCACGCCCACGACCCTGGCGTTGGGCAGCGACTGCTTGACCGCCGCCGCGACGCCGGAGACCAGCCCGCCGCCGCCGATGCCGCACAGCACCAGGTCCACGTCCGGGCAATCCTCCACCAGCTCCATGCCCAGCGTGCCCGCCCCGGCGACGATGGCGGGGTCGTCGAACGGGTGCACCATCGTCAGGCCCTGCTCCTCCTGTATGGCCGCCATCCGCGCCAGGATGTCGCCAGGCTCGATCACCACCTCCGCGCCGTAGCCGCGCGTGAGGTCCACCTTGACCTGCACGGCGGTCGCGGGCATGACGACGGTGGACGCCGCGCCTGACATCGACGCCGACCACGCCAGCGCCTGGCCGTGGTTGCCGGACGAGACGGTGATGACGCCCCTGGCCTTCTCCTCCGGGCTGAGCTTCGACATCTTGTTGAGCACGCCGCGCACCTTGTACGCGCCGGTCTTCTGGAACATCTCCAGCTTGAACAGCACCCGCGCCCCGAACAGCTCGCTGAAGTAGTCGTTCTGCACCAGGGGCGTCGTGGCGATCCTGCCGTCTATCGCGCGGCGCGCCGCCGCTATGTCGTCGAGTCCTGTCATGTGTCTGCGCTCCGGTTGTGTGGTATTCTCGTTTCGATGATACACAATTTGGCGAACGGGAGGGAGACGATGACCGAAGTGAAGAGGGATATTCTGAATCCGCACCCGCCGATAGGCGCGTATTCGCACGCGGTGCGCGTGAGCGGCGGCGAGCTGCTGTTCATCGCGGGCCAGGTGTCCGTGGAGGACGGCGTCACGGTCGGCGAGGGCGACGTGGCCGCGCAGACGCGGCAGGTGTTCGCGAACCTGCGCAAGGTGCTGGACGGCGCGGGAGCCACGTTCGCGGACGTGGTGGAGTTCACGACGTACCTTGTGGGCAGCGAGTCGTTCGAGCCATTCGCCCAGGCGCGAACCGAGATCTTCCCGGAGCTGTTCCCGGACGGGGTCTATCCGGCCAACACGCTGCTCATCATCAGCGGCCTGGCCAGGCCGGAGCTGCTGGTCGAAATCAAGGCCGTCGCCGTGGTGGGGTAGGGGCCGAGGGCGCCCACGGTCCAAGCTGGAGCAGCGGGCCGACCAGCAATCCCTACGCCTTCGCCTGGATGAGAACGCGCCCGCCGTCCTCGACGTCTATGTTCAGGTTGTGCCTGTGCAGCAACGACATCCCAATGAGAGGCGTCGTATCGGACAAGTAGGCAACGACCTCTCTTGGCTGGCCATCCCATAACACTGTCACGCCGTAGACCTCAAGAGTCGTTTCGCTGCCGTCGGCCAGGATCACGCCATTGACGCCTCTGTAGCGCAATCCCAACTCCGCGACCGTCTCCGGTGGCAGGGTGAGGAAGCGGGTGAAACCCGTGTCCACCACAACGTCCATGTCCCGCGCCTGCCCCGCCGGACCTCGCAATGGAAGGGAAACAACCGCCTCATACGCCGCGTTCACAGTCCCCTCCATCACTCGGCCCTCCGCAGAGACCCACCCCCGATGCTGGCGACCGCCCTGTACCCCACGCGAAGCAGCCAGACGTCGATGGCGTCCGGGCACTGCGCCATCAGACTGTCCGATGCCGCAAGCTCGCTTTCGGCGACCGCCCAGTGCCCGCTGTCCACGTCGATGGCAACGTACTCCCCGTCATGGCCGGATTCCACCTGCACTTTGACATCCCGCCGGTAGATCTCATCGCCGAGACGAGCCGTCTCTTCCTTGGGCCTGCGCTGGCGCGCTGCGCTCTCTGCGTTCACCATTCGCGCTCCTTTTCAAGACGTTCTTCCACAGGCCCATTCTACGACGACCGCCAGTTTCAGGACAATGGCGAAGGCCCCGCACGCGGGGCCTCGAACAGGAAGAACATTGCGAGCAGCCGTGGGTAGGTTTGTAACCTGCCCATACAGGGTTGTGATGGGGGAAGGGCGCCCACAAGGGCCGCCCACACAGGGTTGTCGGGGGGCGAGGGCGCCCACAAGGGCCACCCCCCCTACGGGCAGCCCCCGTCCGGGTCGTACTGGATCACCACGCCTATCTGGTCGATGCCGCCCCGGCCGTCGCTCACCTCGAGGTCGATTATGATGTAGTCGTCCTCGGGCGCCAAGCCCCTGGGGATGGTTCGCGACAGATAGATCACGCCCCAATAGGTGTCGCCGACCTGGACCGTATCCACCCTGAAGTAGGTGTCCGCTATCTCGTCGAAGCCGCCCCTGCGGAAGAACTCCAGCGAGTCGCCGTCGTAGTCATAGGCGGTGACCCGCGCCACCTCCGTGTTTCGGCGCACGCCGCCATTGACGCAGTAGTCCGCCCACGCCGTGGCCCGGTCGAACTCCGGCGGCGTGTTCGGCCCCAACGGCTGCGTCTGGCCAATCCCCGGCGACTGCTGTCCCAGCGTCGCCGTGGGCGTGGCGAGCACCGGGCCGGAAGACACCCCGGGCACCAGGTCTCCGTAGTACTCCGACTGCGTGACCGCCCGCACCCGGAAGATGTACTCCGTGCCGTTCTCCAGCTCCGTGACCGTGTAGCCCAGGTGGGAGGATCCCACGACCCGGGGCGCGATGTCCCGCCAGGTCTGGTCGTCGGAGCGCCAGAGTTGATGCCAGACGTCCCGCCGGCCGGCGGACGAGCCGGCGCGCCACTCCAGGTCGACGTAGCCGTCCCCAGCGTCGGCGGTCAGGCCGGTTACGGAATCCGGCGGCTGCACCGGGTCGGCCGCCGGCGCTCTTTCGATTTCCTCCCTGGCGGTGCGCTCGGACCACGGGCCGTGGACGCCCTGGTCGCTCACCGCGCGCACCCGGTACTCGGAGTTCTGAGCTTGCAGGTCCAGGTACAGGGGGGCCTTGCCCTGCAAGTCCACCACCCGGACCTGGACGCCCAGCACCTGGCCGTCCCGCTCCACCTCGTAGTAGGCCACCGGCCAGCGGTTCACTGTCTCGACCGGCTCCCAGCGCAGCAGGGCCGTCGAGCCAAGCCGGGCAACCCGCAGGGACCCGGGCACTTCGGGGTCGCGCTCCCCCCGGCCTGTGCCGGCGGCGACGCTCACGTCCTTGCTGTTGGATTCGTCGAGGTCAACCATCTTGTAGGTGTAGGTCTTCCCCCTGGCGGTCACCGACTTGGTGTTGGTGATGGTCGCGGTGATAGAGCCGGGCCTGCCTTCGACCAGCAGCGTCAGCGTCGGCCCGTCGCTGCGGCCGGTGATGTACCGCTCGTCCCGGCTCTCCAGGTCGCCGATTTTCCAGATGCCCTCGCAGAGGCCGTATCCGTCGCAGGGGCCCGGGGCGTAGCGGCCGCCGTCGCTACTGACTACCGCCTTTGCCCCACGGGGTACGCCGGTCAGCGCCACCTCGACCTGCTCGGCGGTCCCGTCCTGGTTGTTCTCGGCGCGCAGCGTGTAGGCCCGCTGACCCTTGGGAAGCGTGCCGTGCAGGCCCGCGTCATGCACCTGCAGGTCTCCGTATTCGCCCACGACAAAGGTCAAGACGCCGGCATTCGATACCTCTACATCGTCGGATTTGCGGGTGTACTCAATCCCCAGGTTGACTTTGTACAGGCCAGTTTCGCTGAATACGACGAGAGGAAAATACTGAGACGGCCAAGCATCATCTATGCTGTCAACCAACTTGCCAGATTTGTCGGGATTCAACGCTTCATAAAGCTCCACGGCGTTGTTTTCGGTGTAGCGGTCAACTATGGCTATCGCCCCCGCCCGCTGCTTTGGAGTGACGTCGCTGATTGTGAACCTGCGGCTCTTGGCGTCAGCCTTAAGTGGCACTAAACGGTAGAGCCGCATACCTGGGAATTCGTCATCATCTGTGCGTCCACTTAAGACATGTCCGGTTGCCCAGGGATAGGTTGTGCCACCAATCATGAAGGGGGTGGCAAGGGGCGTCGGGTCTACCAGGAAGGCCACATCCTCCGGCCGGTAATAGTCTGGCTCTGTGGCAGAATGGTGTACGACATAAAATGGTGATGTTTCATCCGTTTCGCCCTCTCGGCAGAGGTTGGATACGGCGCATTCGGCATATCTTAACCCGACTTGGCGGAGGGGGTCGGAGATGGTGGTGGCGGCGGGGGATTGGATATCCGCCCCAAGGCACGCGGTATGCAGCCCGCCCAGTCTGGGGTGTGGAGTGGGACGGCCGCCCACGATCTGGGCGGTCAGGCACCGGCGATTCAACGGCGGCGCGGCGCCGGCGTCGGTGGACAACCGCACCAGAACATTCAGCTCGCCGGTTACCCTCTCCCCGGAGCCGAGGCGCCAGAGGCCGGTGGTCGCGGAAGTCCGGGAGAAGGTGGTGCCCGTCGTCGCGTGCTGGCCCGAGGCGAAGGCAAGTCCGTCCGAAAGGGAGACCTTCACCACCACGTCCGCGTCTACATTGACGGTTTTATCGTCCCGTGTCGTATCTGGTACGGCATTCACCCTGAAAGCATAGTTTTCACCTTGTGCGGGCGACCTATTGACCACGTCCACTGAGATTGCCGTGTTGGAACGAACATGGTAATTCAATGACGGAGCAAAATTAACCCAGAACTCCGCCTGGTTGTTGTCGAGGTGCGTCGAGCTTTCCGCGGGCACCGAATCGATGATTTCGGCGCGAACCTTGACAATTTCTATTGTCTGGAGGACACCTGCAATCCATCCGATGGGTATGTCATCAATCACCCTACTAAACGCATAGCCATAAGCCAAACTGCGACCAACAGGTTGTACATCTCCTAGTTGAGCAACAGATACTTCGGGAATTGTCAATATGCCGCTGGAGGCGTCGTATACAACCTTCGGGCCAAATCTGCTCTCTGTTGTCAAATATGCCAGCGCGGCTGGCGGCTCGGTTGTCAGTCTGACCTTCACGTTCCGCATTGGAATGGTGGAGTGATTATAAACATACATTGTAATTTCACTAATACTGTCGGCAGAAATTTCAATCGACAGGTCTCGAACGACTGGCACAGGCGGCAGCCCATCCTGTGCGTCAACCGCGCCGCCGTCGTCCAGCAGCAGCGCCGCTGGCGCTATCACCAGCAGCGGCACAAGGCGGAGGAGCCAACGCAGGCAGAGGACAGGCATGTGGTCACCCAATCGGAGGCTAAGGTCCGGGAAGTCAGGGGCTGGGGCCGGGTGGCGGACCCGGCGCCGCCGGGGAAAGCGGCGCCGGGTCCCTCTGACCTGTGTTGGTCAGAGACCGGGTTGGATCAGTGTCGCCAGACTACGGGGTACTGTAGCGACCGAAACACAGGGCCGGCCTCCCCGTGGTGCGCCTCTACAAGGTAAACCACCTGCCCTGCGGTTGCCCTGGTGGTTGTGAACTCGTAGGTATTGTCCGGGGTCCTGTGCTGGGCGAGCAACGTTTTGGTGCCGTCCGCCCCGAGTGCGTAGAGCCGGTATTCGTGATAGTACCAATCGTCGCCGCCGTTCCAGACTTGGGCCTTAATCTTGACCGTGTCACCTGCGCGCGGGTTTTCGTTCTGGAACGTTAGGCTTACCCAGGGTTCATCTGTGTCGGCCGTTATGGTGATGCGTATCGGCACCACGTCATCCAGTACGTTGTCGGCGTTGTCTTCGTGGTCGTGCTTGTCGGTAACTCGTAGCCGCAGATCGAGGTGCTTGGGGCCACTTACGAACTTCCGCGCGATATCGCCATACGGGGCCACCACCAACTGGACGGCATTGCCCACGAAAGGCAGCGAAGTGGGTACGAGCTTGAAGTTGTCGCTTCCCGCCCCCTCTAGCGAGTATTCCATCTGGTCGTGGTCTGATCCGAACACAGGGATTGGCGACCCTACTTTGGTGTTGTAGCGTGCCAAGCGGTACACGGTGGCGTGGTACCCGAAGTGCGGTTGGGCGTTTATATGCAGGTCGCCCACCTGGAAGACGAACCGCTTAACCTCGCTGGTGACCGTCTTGTCGGGAGTGAGCGGCTTCCATGGCCCGTTCAGGGGATTATCATCCCAACCAGACGGCTTACTCTGGCGCACGTGGCCCTTGAGGTGGACCTGCACGATGTAAGTGCCGGGCTTGGTGAAGACCCATTCCAGGTGCTCGTACTCCCCGGCCTCCATGGGCATCGAGTTGACGTCGGTGTCGAGGCCGTTCCACACGACCTCTGCCTTGTTGCTTTTCTTCCAGAGGTCGGGTTCCCAGTAGGTGAGCACGTGGGGCAGGTCGGAGGGACTCGGCCCTATGACCCGCACCGATTCCATCTCGTACTCGAAGGCCGGCAGATGATTGCCTTCTCCATCGATCTCGGGATTCTGCCAGTGATCGTCGTCCAGCAGGCCGGTGGAGAAGCCCATCACCAGGTCCGAGGGATCGGTGCCGAGGGCGGAGTCTTCCAACCGCAGCCACCAGACCTTGGTTCCGTCGGGCACGGCGGCTTTTGGTCCAAGACCCAGAGCCGGGCGGACCTCCCCGTACTTCTCCAGCGAGAGCTTGGTGGTGCTGGCCGCCGCGTTGGTGGCCACCACGTCCACCTTGTGCTTGTCCTTCACCTGGATGATGGTGGTGCGGACGTCGATGTTGGCATTGAAGCGGGTGGTGACCTCTTTCGTCACTCCGCCGGTGGTCACATCCTTATGCGTGGCCGCGGGCGGGCAGAGGTTGTCGTTCAGGGTGCCAGTGCTGGTGCTGTTGGTCGAAGTCGAATCTGTCGATTGCCAGTAGGCGTCGAAAAGAGCGTAGTGGCCCTTGCTGACGACCTCATCCGGCTTTTGGGGGAAGTGGTCCTGGCCCGGGCCGCAGAGCTGTGGGGCGGGGGTAGGGGTGGGGAGCGGAGTGGGGGTGGGATCCCCGCCGCCGCGCTGAGCCTGGACCGGACCGCCGATGCCGGCGACCGCGATCAGGCCGATGACCAGGGCGGCTATCGCCAGCATCGCCCCGGCGAGTTTCAGTTGCTTGGGCATTTTGGTTAGTGCATCCATCGTCTCTTCTTTGTCTCTCCTTGGCTGGTCTTGCCTTCAACCTGATACTTTCTCTCAATAGATGACACGGCTTCGATTACAAATAGGCTTGTATTGCATCTCTCAAAGGCAGTAAATTCTGAGACCTAGTATTGAAGCCGACAGATATACTAGCATTTAAGCTGTGTACGACCTGTGTACTTCAACCACTTTTAGGCATCAGTTTGGTGACAGTTTTTGAGGAACGATAGATGCAGCATCCGGACTGCCGGGACGAGGAGATACGAACACTGCGGGACCGCCTTTCCCGCCTGAGCCGGGCCAGCCTGCGCATCACCGAGGACCTGGACTTCGACAAGGTACTGCAGGACGTGGTGGACGGCGCCAGGGCGCTCACGGACTCACGCTACGCGGCGATAACCGTCTTTGTGGAGGGCGGGCAACCGTCCGACTTCATAGTCTCCGGCCTGACCGAGGAGCAGCACCAGGGGCTGTGGAACATGCCAGAGGGACGGGGATTCTTCGAGTATCTAAGCGGGCTTCGGGAACCGCTCCGGGTCTCGAACATAGACGGCCACCTCAGGGCGTTGAACATGCCCGACTTCATGCCCCCGGTTCCGGCGACCGCCCTGCTGGTGGCCCCGGTCCGCCACCAGGGGGTCGGGGTCGGCACGATCTACCTTGCCCATGAGGCGGAGGGACGGGAGTTCAGCGGGGAGGACGAGGACACCCTGGTCATGTTCGCCTCGCAGGCGGCCATGGCCATCGCCAACGCCCGCAGGCACCGGGAGGAGCGGCGGGCCAGGGCCGACCTGGAGGCGCTGATCGACACCTCCCCGGTGGGGGTGGTGGTCTTCGATGCCCTGACCGGACTGCCCAAGTCGTTCAACCGGGAGGCCCGAAGGATTACCGAGAGCCTGTGCAACCCCGACCAGGCGCCCGAGGACCTGCTGGACGTGATGACGTTCCGGCGGGCCGACGGGAGGCAGGTCTCGCTGCGGGAGTTTCCCATGACCCAGCTGCTCAGCACCGGCGAGACGCTGCGGGCCGAAGAGATCGTCATGCAGGCGCCCGACGGCAGGAGCGTCACCGTGCTGCTCAACGCCACGCCCATTCTCTCGGATGGAGGCTCGGTGGAGTCCGTGGTGGTGACCATGCAGGACATGGCCGACGTGTTGGAGACGGAGCGGATGCGGGCCGAATTCCTGGGCCTGGTGAGCCACGAGTTGAGGGAACCGCTCACCTCCATCAAGGGTTCGGCGGTCAACCTGCGAGAGTCGCTGGACTCCCTGGACAAGGCGGAGGTGCTCCAGTTTGTCCGCATCATCGAGTCCCAGTCCGACCGGATGCGGGACCTCATAGGCGAGCTGCTGGACGTGGCCCGCATCAAGACCGGTTCGCTGTCCGTGGCCCCCGAACCGGCCGAGGTGGTCGCCCTGGTGGACGAAGCCAGAAACGCCTTCCTCACGAGCGGCCGGGGCAGAGACATCGTTCTCGACCTGGAACCTGAGCTGCCCCGGGTGATGGCGGACAGTCGGCGCGTCGTCCAGGTGCTGGGCAACCTGCTGTCCAACGCGGCCCGGTACTCGCCGGAGTCCTCCGCCATCCGGCTGGGCGGCGCGCTGGAGGGCGACTGCGTGGCGCTCTCCGTGGCCGACCAGGGGCGCGGAGTGGAGCCGGAACGCCTGCCCCTGCTGTTCCGCAAGCCCTCCCCCTTCGACGGCGACGGCCTGCATCCGGCGGACGGGTCGGGCCTGGGTCTCGCCATCTGCAAGGGAATCGTGGAGGCCCACGGGGGGCGCATCTGGGCGGAGAGCGAAGGCGTGGGCATGGGCAGCCGGTTCACCTTCACCCTGCCCGTGGCCGAAGGTGCGGCGGCCGGTACGGCCCTCCGTTCCGGCCGCGACCAGCCGGGGACGGGGGCGCAGGTCCGCATTCTGGTGGTGGACGACGACCCGATGACGCTGCGCAACGTCCGCGACAGCCTCACCAGGGCGGGCTACTCCACTCTGGTCACCGGCGATCCCGAAGACGCCCTCCGGCTGTTCGAGTCCGAACGGCCCGATCTGGTTCTGCTGGACCTGCTGTTTCCGAGCAGCGATGGCATAGAGTTGATGGGCCACATGCTGCGGGTCAGGGAAGTGCCTGTCATTTTTCTGTCCGCGTACGGGCGGGAGGAGACGGTGGTCAGGGCGCTGGACTCCGGCGCCGTCGACTACATGGTCAAGCCCTTTTCTCCCACCGAGCTGGCGGCCCGGGTCCGGAGGGCGCTGCGCCGGCCGCTGGCCCGACCGCCCGGTGAGCCGTCCGCCCCCTTCGTGCTGGGGGACCTGACCCTGGACTACGCCAGGCGCGCGGTGAGCGTGGCCGGACGGCCGGTCAGCCTCACTCCCACCGAGTACAATCTGCTCTACGAGCTGTCCATCAACGCCGGGCTGGTGCTGACTTTCGACCACCTGCTGGACCGCGTCTGGGGGCCGGGGCACCTGGGAGACAGGAGAAACCTGCGAACCTACGTGAGGCGGCTGCGGCGCAAACTGGGCGAGAAGGGCGACCGCCCCACGTACATCTTCCCCGTGCACCGCGTCGGTTACCGCCTGGGCGAGCCCGCGGAGCCTGCCGAGCCAGAATGAACGACCCGGCCGGCCAGAACACCCTCCGAAGTGTGGTACAATGATACTGCCGTCACCGTTCGTCCCCGCACGCCTGCCAGCCGGCGGCGCGCGCGGCAAGTCATTCCACCGCCTCAAGCACAAGACCCGGCTCTCCGTATCGAGGCTGCCCTAGATGCCGCCGACCTCCGCAATGGACAAAATCCGCGCGCGCGCCGTGCACAACGCCCAGAAGCGCATCAGCGAGCACCTGGAGGCGATGCAGCGGGACACCCACGGCCTGGAGTTCGCGCCGTGGCTGGCGGAGGTGGACGAGCTGTGGAAGGGCGTATTCGGCAACATCAACCGGATGAGCGCCGGCCCCCAGCGGGAGGCGCTGGAGTCCATACGCGAGCTCTGGACGAGCTACATCACCCACTACGGCATTCGCTAGCCGAGCGCCGTTTCAGACGCCCAGCGAGGTGAGAATGGCCAACGCGCTCGAACCGGACATGGACCACGCCAGGGAGACCTCGCTGATGGCGCACAGCGTCGTCATCAAGCTGAAGAAGATGGGCCTGCCCCCGGACTACGACGAGGCGCTGGCGCGCGTGTCCACCGACCTGGGCGACATCTGGGGGTCGCACAAGGCGCTGTGCGAGGGGCTGGAGGACCTGATCAGGGGCTCGAGTAGCTGGGAAGAGGTGGGCGACAGCCTGGTTGACCTGCGGGCCAGCATCGACCACTTCTCCTGGCATCTGGCCAACGTCCGCGCCCCGCTCACCAAGCTGACCAGGTACGCCTACCGCGCCGCCCAGGAGAGCGAATGAGCGTAGTAGACGACATAAAGGCCCGGCTCGACATCGTGGACACGGTGTCCGGCTACGTCGCGCTCCAAAAGGCGGGCCGTAACTTCAAGGCGCTCTGCCCGTTCCACACGGAGAAGACGCCCTCATTCGTGGTCAGCCCCGAGCGCCAGTCGTGGCGGTGCTTCGGCGCCTGCGCCACCGGCGGCGACGCCTTCTCGTTCGTGATGCGGTCCGAGAACCTGGAGTTCGGCGACGCCCTCAGGCTGCTCGCCCGCAAGACCGGCGTGGAGCTCGGCCCGGCGTCCGGCGAGAAGCGCGACGGCCTGTACACGGCGAACGCCGAGGCCGCCCGCTTCTACCAGGACGCGCTGAGGTCGCCGCGGGGCGAGCAGGCCAGGGAGTACCTGAAACAGCGCGGCCTGTCCGCCGAGGCCGCCAAGCGCTTCCAGCTCGGCTACAGCCCGCCGGGCGACGCGCTCAAGGAGCACCTTGCGCGGCTGGACGTGAGCGAGGACGACGCGCTGAAGGCGGGCCTTCTGCGCGAAAACGAGGAGGGCCGCCCATCCCGCGACTTCTTCTACAACCGGCTCATGTTCCCGATACACGACCGCCAGGGGCGGGTGATCGGTTTCGGCGCGCGCGCCCTCGGCGACGCGATGCCCAAGTACATCAACACGCCCCAGACGCCCGTGTTCAACAAGAGCGACACCGTCTACGCGCTCCACTTCGCGTCGGAGGGCATCAGGTCGGAGGGCGTCGGCGTGGTGGTGGAGGGCTACATGGACGCCATCGCGGCGCACGAGTTCGGCTACACCAACGTGGTCGCCTCGATGGGCACCGCGCTCACCGAGCGGCAGGTGGCGCAGCTTCGCTCGCTCGCGTCGTCGTTCGTGCTCGCGCTGGACGCCGACGCCGCCGGCCAGGAGGCGACGCTGCGCAGCCTGGAGTCGTCGTGGCGCGTCATCAGCCGGCAGAGCGCGCCCTCCGGCTCGGCGCTGGGCGGCATGATCCTGCGCGAGCCGATCACGCTGCGAATCGCGCCGCTGCCCGCCGGCACCGACCCGGACGCGCTCATACGCAGCGACAAAGAAGCATGGGAGCGCGTCATAGAGCAAGCGACTCCCCTGGTGGAGTACCTCGTCCCCGCGATGGCCTCGCGGTTCGACCTGAGCACCGGGCAGGGCAAGGCGCAGGCGGCCCAGGCGGTGTTCCCGTTCATCGCCTCGACCGGCAACGCGTTCGACCAGGAGCGCTACACCCGCCTCCTCGCCGACGCGCTCGGCGTCTCCAGGGAGGCGCTGCTCGCCAGCGTGTCGCCCGCGCGCGCCGCGCCGGCAGGCAGGCCCGCCCCGCGACGCCGGGACTCCGCCGCGCCGGGCATGAGCGCCGGCAGGCTGGCGGTCAATCCCAGCCGCTCGCTCGACGACTACACGCTGCTGCTGCTGCTGAACAGGCCGGAGTTGCGAGAGTTCGCCCGGGAAGTCCCCCCGGAACTGTTCCGGCACACCGAGGACCGCGAGCTGTTCCGGCGGCTGCTGAACGCCGGCACGGTGGAGCAGGTCGGGGAGGAGCTGGACGAGACGCTGAGAGAGCGGTTCGCCCACCTGGCAAGCAGGCCGCTGGAGCCCACCGACCGGAAGCAGGGCGAGGCGGCGTTCGAGAGGTGCGTGAAGAGGCTGACAGACCGCCATCTGCGTGAACGCCAGTTGGACCTGGTCGCGACCGAAGACTCCAGCGAGCCGACGCCGAGACACTTGGAGCCCGAGGTCGAGAGCATAAACGCGGGCATAAGGGAGCTTTCCGGCTAGAAAGAAATGGCAAATCGCGCGCCCCCGCCACTCGACGGGAGCGGCGCGCGGCTCTATCCTAAGAACGCGATTGGGCGCAGAGATGCGTCCGAGAGAATGAGAGAACACCAGGAGGGTGGCATGAACGGAGCTATGGACACCTTCAAGCACGCGACTTCCCCCCAGGACATATCCGGTCTGCCCGGGTCCCGCGAGGACGGGTTTCTTCCTAACGATCCTGACGGGGAACTGAATGCCGCGAACTCCGCGGCGACGGCCACGGCCGCCAAGGCTCGAGAAGCCGAGGCGGCAGCCGTCGACGCCTGGAAGCAAGAAGTGGACACCTCGGAGATGATCGACGACCCCGTGCGCATGTACCTGCGCGAGATCGGCCGCGTCAGCCTTCTCAAGGCGCCCGAGGAGCGTTCCCTGGCGCGCGAGATGGAGGCGGGCAAGCACTTCGACCTGCTCGATGACGAGCTGGGCATAAACGCCACGGACAGCGTGCTCTACTGGCGGTACATGATCCAGCTGCTCAAGAGGATTGGCGACGCGCAGCCGCTCGAGAACTCGCTTGTGGCGTATCTGGGCGTCGAAGGCGACCCGCCCAGCATACGCGAGCTTGTGGCGTCCGAGGAGATGCGCGCCGCCCTTGACGGCGAGCTGCCCGAAGAGATGCTCGCCTACATCGCGGAGGACCTGGGCAAAGGCCCCGACGACGTGAAGGCCGACCTGCGAGCCTTCTCCCTCGACACCCGGCTGCTGCCCGACGAGGTGCTGCAGGTGCTGGAGGCCGAGCCTTCCGAGCCGGACGAGGCCCGGGCCGCGCTGGACGACGCGCTGTCCCGGTACAACGGCCCCGGCGAACGGTACGGCGCCGTGCCGGAGATGATGGCCGATCCCGCCTCCCGGCGCATGGTGCTCTACGGCGAGCTTCCCGAAGCGCTGCTCAACTTCGTAGCCGAGCTGCTCAACCGGGAGCCGGAGGAGGTCAGGGCGGACCTCATGGACTACGCCCTGGACCTCGCCAGGGGCAGGCCGACCGGCGCCGACGTGCACCGGCTCATCGAGTCCGACGAGGTGCTCGAGGCGCTCAAGACCTACGAGCTCCTCTTCAAGCGCCACGTCTCCATCATCAGGGAGCGCGGCGAGGGCGCCCAGCGCCACCTCGCCGAGGCCAACCTGAGACTGGTGGTCAGCGTCGCCAAGAAGTACATCGGCAGGGGCATGTCGCTGCTCGACCTCATCCAGGAGGGCAACATCGGCCTCATCCGCGCCGTGGAGAAGTTCGACTACCGCAAGGGCTACAAGTTCAGCACCTACGCCACCTGGTGGATCAGGCAGGCCATAACCCGCGCCATCGCAGACCAGGCGCGCACCATCCGGATTCCCGTCCACATGGTCGAGACCATCAACAAGCTGCTCCGCGTGAGCCGCAGGCTCGTGCAGGAGTATGGGCGCGAGCCGACCAGCGAGGAGATCGGCGACGGCCTGGAGGTGATGCCCGACAAGGTGCGCGAAATCATGAAGATCTCGCAGGAGCCGGTGTCGCTGGAGACGCCCATCGGCGAGGAGGAGGACAGCCACCTGGGCGACTTCATCGAGGACAAGAGCACGCTCACGCCCTCCGAGGCCGCCTCGTACCAGCTTCTCAGGGAGCAGGTCGAGGACATCCTCTCCACGCTCAGCGACCGCGAGGCGCGCGTCCTGCAACTGCGCTTCGGCCTGGAGGACGGACGCAACCGCACGCTGGAGGAGGTCGGCCGCGACTTCGGCGTGACCCGCGAGCGCATCCGCCAGATCGAGGCCAAGGCGCTGCGCCGTCTGCGGCACCCCACGCGCTCCAAAAAGCTGAAGGACTTCCTCGAGTAGCGCGCGCTGGGACAAGAGCCTATCCGATAAGTCCCTTCCCCCTTGACGGGGGAAGGTTAGGATGGGGGTGAAGACCCGGTTGTCGGATAAGCTCTAAAGGGCATTATGGCGGGGGCCGCGGTTCGGCGGCCCCCTTTCGCCGCAAGGAGTATTCGATGACCGACCGGGCCAGGCTGACCGGCAGCCACCTTATCGCCAGGGCGCTTAGACTTGAAGGCGTGGAGAACGTCTTCACGCTCGCGGGAGACCACATCCTGCCCGCGCTCGACGTCATGGCCGACGAGGGCTTTCGCTTCTACGACACGCGCCACGAGCAGGCCGCCGTCCACATGGCCGACGCCTGGGGCCGCATAACCGGCGGGCCGGGCGTCGCCATGTACACTACCCCCGGGTTCGCCAACGCGATACCCGGCCTGTCCAACGCCACCCACTCCGAAAGCCCGCTGCTCTCCATCAGCGGCTGCGCCGAGTCGCTGGAGCTCGGGCGCGGCGCGATGCAGGAGATCGACCAGGTAGGCATGGCCGCGCCCACCACCAAGGGCGCCTGGTTCGTCCCCGACGCCCGCCGCATCCCGGACATGATCGCCCACGCCCTGCGCGTCGCCTACAGCGGCCGGCGCGGGCCGGTGCACCTGACGATTCCGGTGGACGTCCAGCAGCAGACCGTGAACGAGGACGAGGTGAGCTACTTCGCGCCGTCCGAGTACCGCGGCGCGCCACCTACGGGCGCCACCGCCGAGCAGGCGCGCCGCATCGTGGACCTGCTGCGCGCGGCTGAGCGCCCGCTCATCATCGCCGGAAGCCCCGCCGCCTACGCCGAGACGGGCGACGCGCTCCAGCGGTTCATCGAGACCACCAGGCTGCCGCTCATGACCGAGGGCGACGCGCGCGGCCTGGTCTCCGACGACCACCCGTACTGCTTCGGCTTCTACGACAGCGGCCTCAACCGCGCCGCGAGGCTCATACGCGAGGCCGACCTGGTGATGCTGCTCGGCCGCAAGCAGGACCTCATCGTCGGCTACGCGCAGCCGCCCCAGATAGCAGCCGGCGCGAAGGTGGTGCAGGTCGACCCGTCCGCGGCCGAGATCGGGCGCAACCGAGGCGTGGCCGAGGGCGTGGTCGGCGACGTCGAGGCGGTCATCGAGCAGCTAACGAGCGAGGCCGAGCGCCACACCTGGCCCAGGCTGCCCTGGCTGGAGAGGCTCGGCGACGAGCTGGACGCCCAGCGCGAACAGCTCGAGTCGCTCGCCGTGGCCGAAATGCCCATGCACGCGCTCTACGTCCACAAGGCGCTGCGCGACCACCTGCGCGAGGGCGACTTCGTGGTCTACGACGGCGGCGACTTCTGCCACTTCGGCAGGGCGTCCACGCCCGCCCGCAGCCCGCGTAGCTGGTTCTACGTCAGCACCTCCGGCATGTTGGGCCCCACGCTGCCGACAGCGCTGGCCGCAAAGATAGCGAATCCCGGCAGGCGCGTGGTCATGCTCACCGGCGACGGCGCGTTCGGCTTCAACGGCATGGAGTTCGACACCGCCGTTCGCCACAACCTGGCCATCGTGGCCATCATGGGCAACGACTCCGCCTGGGGCATCGACCGCCAGATACAGCTCGGCGTCTACGGCAAGACCGTCGCCACCGACCTGCTCCCCACGCGCTACGACCTCGTCGTGCGCGGGCTGGGCGGCCACGGCGAACTCGTCGAAAACCCAGAGGAGCTGTCGCCCGCGCTGGAGCGCGCCTTCCGCCTGGAGCGTCCGACCCTCGTGAACGTGCGCGTCCGCGGCGAGGTCAGCCCACGCGGCCAGTCCGCCATCGACCGCTGGACCAGCGAAGAGGTAGTACCGCTCTAGCGAGCATTCCGAATCGTCCCCTCTCCCTCGATGGGAGAGGGTGAGGGTGAACGATGTCCAACAACGAAATCTGCTTCAAAACCGCCCACGAGCTAGCCCGCCTCATCCGCGAGCGTCAGCTCTCCGCCCGCGAGGTGATGGAAGCCCACCTGCGCCAGATCGACCGCGTGAACCCCAGCGTGAACGCCATTGTCACCCTGGTGCCCGAGCGCGCGCTGGAGGGCGCTGACGCCGCCGACGCCGCGCTCGCGCGGGGCGACGACGTGGGCGTGCTGCACGGCCTGCCCATCGCCCACAAGGACCTGGTGCCCACCAAGGGCATCCGCACCACCTTCGGCTCACCCATCTACGCCGACAACGTGCCCGACTTCGACGCGCTCATCATCCAGCGCCTCAGGGCGGCGGGCGCAATCACCACCGGCAAGACCAACACGCCCGAGTTCGGCGCCGGCTCGCAGACCTACAACGAGGTGTTCGGCGAAACGCTGAACCCCTACGACACCGCCACGACCTGCGGCGGCAGCAGCGGCGGCGCGGCGGTCGCGCTCGCCTGCGGGATGCAGCCTATCGCCGACGGCAGCGACACCGGCGGCTCGCTGCGCAACCCCGCCAATTTCTGCAACGTCGTCGGCTTCCGCGTCTCGCCGGGCAGGGTGCCCGCCTGGCCCGCCGGCGGCAGTTGGAACCCCACCTCGGTGCAGGGCCCGATGGCGCGCACCGTCTCCGACGCCGCGCTGTTGCTCAGCGCCATCGCCGGCCCGGACCCGCGCGTGCCCATCTCGATCACCGAGCCGGGCGAGCGCTTCTTGGAGCCGCTGGAGCGCGACTTCTCGGGCACGCGCATCGCCTGGAGCCGCGACCTGGGCGGCCTGCCCGTGGACCCGCGAGTCACCGCCGCCATCGACGCGCAGCGCGGCGCGTTCGAGTCCCTCGGCTGCGTCGTCGAGGACGCCGAGCCCGACTTCACCGACACCGACGCGATCTTCAAGGTCTGGCGCCACTACGCCCGGGCGATGGGCCAGACGCAGCTTCTGGAGGAACACCGGGACAAGCTGAAGGACACCGTCATCTGGGACATCGAGCAGGGCCAGAAGCTCACAGGACCGCAGGTCGGCTGGGGCGATTCCAAGCGCGCGGAGCTGTTCCAGCGCGTCCACGACTTCATGGAGACCTACGAGTTCCTGGTCTGCCCCGTGAGCCAGGTACCGCCCTTCGACGTAAAGCAGCGCTACGTCACCGAGATCAACGGCATTCAGATGGAGTCCTATATCGACTGGATGAAGTCCTGCTACTACATCACCGTCACCGCGCACCCCGCCATCTCCGTGCCTTGCGGCTTCACGCCGGAGGGCCTGCCGGTGGGCGTACAGATAGTGGGCAGATTCCGCGACGACTTTGGCGTGCTCCAGCTCGCTCACGCATTCGAGCAGGCGACCGGCACCTGGAAGCGCCGCCCGGACGTGGCGCGGTGAGCGAGGCCGAACCGGACCGGCCCTGCGTCGCGCCCATCGAGGCGACCGTCCGCGAGTTGGTGGGCCGATACTCGGTGATGCTGTTCGACTCCTACGGCGTGCTCGCCGACTCGTTCGGCTCCTACCCCGGCGCGGTCGAACTGATCGCGGATCTGAACCGCGCCGGCAAGCCCTACTACGTGCTCACGAACGACGCCTCCGCGCTCCCCGAAACCAGGTCGGGACGCTTCCGGCGCATGGGCCTGGACATCGCGCCCGACGCCATCATCACCTCAGGCTCGCTGCTGGTGGACCACTTCCGCCGCGAGGGGCTGGCGGGCGCGCGCTGCGTGGTGCTGGGCACGGACGACAGCCGCAGCTACGTCAGGGCAGCCGGAGGGCGTGTCGCCGGGCCAGCCGACCCGTTCGACGCCGTAGTCATCGGCGACCAGGCGGGCTTCCCGTTCGTCGAGACGATCGACGAGGTGATGTCGGCCCTGTTCCGGCGCATCGACGCTGGCGAAAGCGTGCGGCTCGTCCTGCCCAACCCGGACCTCATCTACCCCACCGCCGAGGGCGGCTTCGGCATCGCCAGCGCGAGCGTCGCGCTGCTGTTCGAGGCGGCGCTGGACTTGCGCTATCCCGGGCGGCCCGGACTGCGCTTCGAGCGGCTGGGCAAGCCGCACCCCGCGATGTTCCAGGAGGCGCGGCGTCGCGCCGGGACCACCGACATGGTGATGATAGGCGACCAGCCCGAGACCGACATCCGCGGCGCCAACGCCTTCGGAATCCACTCCGCCCTCGTCGACACCGGCATCGCCGGCAGCGACGCCGCTTCGCTCCCCCCCGACGTGCGCCCCACCTACCACCTCCGCGGCCTCACGTAGGGGGCGCGGGCCGTACCTTACGCTCCGCACGATAGTCCCTTCCCCCTCGCAGGGGGAAGGTTAGGATGGGGGTGACGCCCGCAGTTGCCGAGCCACCATCAAGGCGGAGCCGGCAAATTCAGCGCCGGTTTGTATTTGAAACTCGGCAAGCGCCAGAACTTCCTCAATTGGAAACTCCTGGCAGTCCTTGACAAACTGGCTAATCCAATGCTGGCGATAGAACCGCACGTCCAACCTGTTCAGGCCCAGATCGTTTATCGTACGCTGCGCTCTCACGCGAGCTTCCGAATTCAGCCCGTCGATTGGGATTATCTCCCCGGTGGCGGTATCGCAGTCGAAGTAGCGTTCGGGGCGCTCGCGTTCTTCGGCAGCGCTTGGGTCAACGTAGCCCGAGTCGGGCCACTCGCCCCCTTTGTAGTCCTCGTTGCATCTCTGGCAACTGAAGACCCAGTTGCCCCATTGGTAAGCCAGCTGAGGGAAGCGGTTCAGCGGCCGGAAGTGGTCTACCGTAGGCGACTTCCCGATATCCTCCGCATTCCGCATACATCGGCGCTCGCAGTACCAGCAGTTGCCACCGGAGCGATCTCCTATCAGGTCCCGGTACTCCCGCCAGTGTGAGTCTTCGGGGCGTGTTCCAACGCTGTCACGGAAGTACTGTACCCAACCTTGAGTGAACTGTTGTGCGTGTTCTTCAACGCCCTCAGGCTCCGGTCCTCGGTCGATCCACCGCATCCTTGCCTAGCTACCGTCCTGCGACAGTTCGGACTGCCGGGACTGCAAGAACTCCAGCATCATGTCGCCGTAACGCTCCCTCTGCTCTTCCAAAGGCGTGCTACTGGAGATGAAGTCCTCGTTCACCCGGCGGCGCAACTGAGCCAACTCGTCTGATTCCGCATCGGTGAGGTCATCCTTGCCGCGGAGTTCACGCAATCTATTCGACCTGTCAACCGTCAGTTGATCCGTCGGCTCATCGACGCCCATGAACGTCCGCAGGATCTCATCCGTGGTCCAGCCGATGATGTCGCGCTCGTTCGTGCTGGCCCTAACCACCCCATCGGCATCACGATTCAGCATGTGCACCTGCCCCGCCCTCAACCCGGCCACCACGAATGGAGAGTGTGTGGTAGCGAAAATCTGCAACCCCGGAAAGTGTTCCAGCAATGCCGGAATCACCCTACGCTGCCATGTGGGATGCAGGTGGTTCTCGATCTCGTCGATCACCAGAATGGCCGGCTTCTCGTTCCAGCCCTCGACGAACTCGTAGTGATTGAGCATCTTGAACGCCAGCCACAGTATCCACAGCAGAACCGACTGCGATCCCGAACTCAGGTCGCCTAGGTATATCCCCTTGGCGTCGGGCCAGTGCGGGCTGAGGGGCCTGTCCGCGGGCCTGTCCGCGGGCCTTATGTGGGCAAACGTGGGCGTGTCCGTGGTGGCGACGCCGAGCATACGATTTATGGACACGCTATCCAGGCTGGCCGTAGGTTGGTTTGCGAGAAATTCGAGGTCTAAACCGGTGGGATAGTTCAACGGCCTGTCCGCAGCTATCACTTCCTCGCATATAGACTTGGCGCACGAATGGGATACTTCGTGAATGTACCAGAAGTGGAAAGCCTTGCGCTCGTTGGTCGGGAGGTCCTCTCGCCTTTCATGCTCGAACAAACTGTTCGCCTTGTCGTACATTCTTTCTATGGCGGCAGCCAGCCTCGCTCCGCTGAAAGGCCCGGACAGCACTTCCTCTGGAGACTCGCCGTAGGCGCCCAGATCGCCCAACTCCGATACTTTGGGGAGTCCTTCTCTGATGGGACCCAGATATATGACCGGCGGTTTTGGGTTGCCGTGGGAGCCGGAACGCGCGTCGAGAAGCTCGCGGTCGACGCACAGCGCGTTTCCCTTCACCGAATCATGAGAGAGGTGTTCTTCAAGACATTGGGTCAGATGCAGAATCTCAGATGGGTAGGATTCAAAGCTGGACCATCCGGGCACTACGCCTTCGCTCCAGTCTCGCCTGGCTTCCCTCTCTTCATTGAAGTGCTCGTCAATCGCCGACAGCAGCCTACTCTTTCCTGTCGCGTTCGGCCCCACGAACACGTTGACGTGCTCATCAAACCGGATGTCCACCGGCTCCGTGAACGGCGGCACATTGCCGTATCGCATCCTGGTGAGACGCATGTGACAAAACTCCGTGTGGCCATTGCAATCGCTGCTAATAGGCGTCTACAGTGTAGCCGTACAACACCGTTCCGGCAATTGAACCCGCCCCCGCACCCCCGAAAATTCCGTCACTTTCCCGCGCCATCCCTTCCCAGCCGTGTCTCGCCCAATCTCATCCACGTCCCACCAGTTCTCGTTCGTGCGCCATTTCTTCCCACCAATCCACTCCGATCACCCAGTTTCACCGTGAATTCGCGGAGATGGTGATGCCCAAAGCTCCCACGCTCTTGATTCTACAGCACACACGTGCTATTTTCTATTGCAGTCCCTTCCCCCTCGCAGGGGGAAGGTTAGGATGGGGGTGAAGGCTCTTAGTTATCCGAACCGGCGCCACCGTCACGTTCTGCGCCACGCCCGTGACAGAACGTGACTCCGGGGTACCGCGATTGAGCAGTAAGAGGACGGGCCGCCCAGCTACGGAATGGGCGGAATGTAGCAGAACTGAGCAGATTTAATTGGGGGAGTATGAAAAGGCCCTGCGGAGAGCCTGACCGCCCCGCGCCGCCAAACCCCGGTTCGGCGGATGTGTGCTAGAATTACCCGCGCTCATGGAATCGAACCAACTCAAACACTGGATAGCCTTCAACAAGATACCCGGCATCGGGCGGTCGCACTTCGCGCTGATGGAGAAGCGTTTCGGCGACCTGTCCGAGGCGTGGCGCGCCACCGCGGGCGAACTGCGCGAGGCCGGCGTGGACGCCGGCGCCCTGGCGCAGGTGGCCGAACGGCGGCCCGGCATCGACCCCGACCGCGAGCTTGAGCGCCTGGCCGAGATCGGCGTCCGGGCCGTCACCTGGCACGACGACGACTACCCGCCGCGGCTCAGGGAGTTCACCGACAAGCCGCCGCTTCTGTTCGTGCGCGGAGAGCTGCTGCCCGAGGACGAGCGCTCCATCGCCGTGGTCGGCACCCGCAGGGCCACACCCTACGGCCGGGAGATGGCGCAGCGGCTGGCGACCGACTTGGCGCGGGCCGGCGTCGTGGTCGTGAGCGGCCTGGCCCGCGGCATCGACGGCATAGCCCACCGCGCGGCGCTGGACGCCGGACAGCGGACCATCGCGGTGATGGGCAGCGGCATGGACACCATCTACCCCGCGGAGCACTCAAACCTGGCGTCCGAAATCGCGGCCAACGGCGCGCTCGTCACCGAGTTCGCGCTGGGCACGCGGCCCAACGCGGGCAACTTTCCGCGCCGCAACCGCATCATGGCAGGCATGACGTTGGGCACCCTGGTCGTGGAGGCCCCGGAGAGCAGCGGCGCGCTGTTCACCGCGAAGTACGCCATCGAGGACAGCCGCGAGGTGTTCGCCGTACCCGGCAACGCGCTCACGCCCAGCAGCCGCGGCGCGAACCGGCTCATCCGGGACTCGGCCGCCAAGCTGGTTATGGACTCCAACGATATTCTTGAGGAGCTCAATATCGACTCGGTGGGCGCGCAGATGGAGCTGGCGGCGCTGATTCCCCAGGACGAGAACGAGGCCGCGGTGCTCCAGTACGTCTCCTACGACATTGCGCACATCGACGAGATTGTTAGAAACTCCGGGCTACCCATCACGACTGTGAGCGGCGCGCTCGCTATGATGGAGCTCAAGGGACTCGTTAAGCAGGTCGGCGGCATGAACTACGTCAGAATCATGGAGCCGCCAGCCCAATACACAACCGCAGCAGGATGAAATGGCAAAAAACCTTGTAATCGTAGAATCACCCACCAAGGCCCGCACCATTGGCCGCTTTCTGGGCAACGGCTACGTCGCCATCGCCTCGATGGGCCATGTGAGAGACCTGCCTAGGCGAAAGATGGGCGTCGAGATAGACGACGACGGCTTCCGGCCGGAGTACCTGGTCATGGAAGACAAGAAGAAGGTCATCTCTGAGGTGGTGAAGGAGTCCAAGCAGGCGGACACCGTGTACCTTGCCACCGACCCCGACAGGGAGGGGGAGGCCATCTCCTGGCACATCATCGAGGCGGCCAAGATCCCGGAGAACAAGGCGCAGCGCGTCGTGTTCCACGAGATTACCCGCGACGCCATCGAAAAGGCCTTCGCAGACCCCGGACGGCTGGACCGCAACCTCATCGACGCGCAGCAGGCGCGCCGCATCCTGGACAGGGTGGTCGGCTACAAGCTCAGCCCCGTGCTGTGGAAGAAGGTCCGGCGCGGCCTCTCGGCAGGCCGTGTGCAGTCGGTCGCGCTGAGGCTGATCGTAGACCGCGAGGACGAGATAGACGCCTTCAAGCCCGAGGAGTACTGGACCATCGCCTCGACGCTTGCCAAGCGGGGCGAGACCGCCTCGCAGCGCATCAGATTCAAGGCGGGCCTGCGCTCCATCAAGGATCAGAAGGGCAGGATCAAGGTCTCCAACGGCGAGCGGGCGAACCAGATCACCTCGGACCTGGAAGGCGCGGAGTACTCTGTGGACGCGGTGCGGAAGACGGACTCGGTCAGCAGGCCCAAGCCGCCCTTCATCACCAGCACGCTTCAGCAGGAGGCGGCCCGCAAGCTGCGGTTCAGCGCCCGCCAGACCATGCGAGTGGCCCAGCAGCTCTACGAAGGCATCAACATCGGAGACGAGGGCGAGGTCGGCCTCATAACCTACATGCGGACCGACTCCACCAACGTCGCCCAGAGCGCCGTCCATGAGGCCAGGCAGGTCATCGAGCGGAAGTACGGCCCGGAGTTCATGCCCAAGTCGCCGCGCTCGTACCGGCGCAAGGTGAAGGGCGCCCAGGAGGCCCACGAGGCCATCCGGCCCACCTCGGTAGGGCGCGAGCCTGAGGCGCTGCAGCGCCACCTGAACAGGGACCAGCTCCGGATGTACCGCCTCATCTGGCAGCGAATGCTGGCGAGCCAGATGGCCGACGCCCGCTTCGATTCCACCGCGGTGGACGTCGCGGCCCCCGGCGCGTCCGGCACCGTGTACCTGTTCCGCGCCAATGGCCGCGTGCTCAGGTTCAAGGGTCACCTGGCGCTGTACACCGAGGGCATGGACGACTCCCAGGCGGACGAGAACGAGGAGACGCCGCCGCTGCCCGTGCTCGAACAGGGCGACGCGCTCGACTGCCTGGGCCTCGCCGCCGACCAGCACTTCACCAAGCCGCCGCCCCGCTACACCGAGGCGACGCTCATCAAGCAGCTGGAACAGGCGGGCATCGGACGCCCCAGCACCTACGCGCCCATAATGTCGACCATCATGACCCGCGACTACGTGCTCAAGGACCAGGGGAGATTCGTGCCTACCAAGCTGGGCAAGGCCGTCGTCGGCCTTCTCAAGGAGCACTTCCCCGACATAATGGACGTGGGCTACACCGGAGAGGTGGAGAAGTACCTGGACGATATTTCCGAAGGCAAACGCCCCTGGGAGCCGACGCTGAGGGAGCTTTACGTCCCGTTCGACGCCTCCGTAGAGCGCGCGCTCGAAGTGGCCCAGCGCGTCCCCCGCGAGCTTATCGACGAGGAGAGCGACGAGGTCTGCGAGAAGTGCGAGCGGCCCATGGTCATCAAGTCGGGCCGGTTCGGACGATTCCTGTCGTGCAGCGGATTCCCGGAGTGCAAGGAGTCCCGCCCGCTCCTGACCCGCGTCGGCGTGGAGTGCCCCGAGTGCGGAAGCGACCTCGTGGAGCGCCAGCAGAAGAGCGGCAAGAGACGCCGGTTCTTCGGCTGCTCCAACTATCCCGCCTGCGAGTTCACCACCAACCAGCGGCCCATTCCCGAGCCTTGCCCCGATTGCGGCAACATGCTGGTGGCGTCGGGCCGCGCCAACGCCAGGTGCGGAGGCTGCGGCTACTACGGCCCGCGCCCCGAGGTCGAGCTCGCCGCCGCCGAGGTGTAGCGTGGCGATAGTGGACGGCGTGGCCGGGGTGATCGTCTGGACGGGCGACCTGGACCGCCTCGTCCGCTTCTACCGCGACACGCTGAAGTTGACGCCCCACTCGGTGCGCCCCGACTTCGTCGCGTTCCGCTGGGGCGAAATGCGGCTCAGCATCGGCGCCCACTCCGACGTAGAGGGCGACACGAGCGAGCCGCACAGGATTATGATCAACCTCGCCACGTCCGACATCCAGTCGGCGTTCGAAAGGCTCACGGCGCGGGGCGTCCGGTTCGTGCGACCGCCTGAGCAGGAGCACTGGGGCGGCTGGGTCGCCACCTTCCACGACCCGGACGGCAACACCCTCCAGCTCCTGCAACAGCCGGAAGCGTAGCCAACGGCCCGCCGTGTCTTCACCCTCACCCTAGCCCTCTCCCATCGAGGGAGAGGGGATAAGCCACCCTATACCGGCGGGCGGCGTTCGAACCAGCGCGCCCGCTGCTCGTAGGTGTACGCGGCCCTCAGCACCGTCGGCTCGTCGAATGGCTTGCCCGCGATCTGCAAGCCCACGGGCAGCCCCGCGGACGTAAAGCCGCACGGAATGGAGATGGCCGGCATACCCGTCAGGTTGTACGGGCCGGTGAAGCTGGGGCCTCGCGGCACGCCGAAGCGCTCCACCGCGTCGAAGCGCGGCGGCTGTGTGGAGGACGTGGGCGACACGATGACGTCGTACTGGCGCATCGCCTCCGCGAACTCGCGCTTGATGACTCCGCGCACTCGCTGAGCCTGCACGTAGTCGCCGGAGCCGAACATGCCGCCCACCCGGAAGCGGGCGCGCACCATCTCGCCGTACTCGTCCGGCCGGCTGCGCAGGTTCGCCTGGTGGTACGCGAACGCCTCGCTGAGCATGATGACCGGCTGCGACGCGCCCGCGTACTCCAGCGACGGTATGGTTATCTCTTCGACAGTCGCGCCCATGTCCTCGAACACCTCGAGCGCGGCGTCCACCGTCGCCAGCACCTCGCTGTCCACGTCCTCGCTGTCGGGGAAGAAAAAGTGGCGCGGCACGCCAATTCGAAGCCCAGAGACATCGGCGACGAGCGCACGGGAGTAGTCGGGCACCAGCGCCCGGCTGGTCGTCGGGTCGTTCGGGTCGTAGCCCGCAATGGCCTGGAGCATGATGGCCGTGTCCTCCACGGTCCAGGTCATCGGGCCGCAGTGGTCCAGGCTCCAGCTCAGCGGCACCACCCCGTACCGGCTCACCCGCCCGTAGGTGGCCTTCAGGCCCACCATGCCGCAGAACGACGCCGGGCCCCGTATCGAGCCGCCGGTGCACGAGCCCAGCGAGCCCATGCACAGCCCGGCCGACACCGCGGTGCCCGAGCCGCTGCTGGAGCCGCCGGGAATGTGCTCCAAGTTCCAGGGGTTTCGAGCCAACGGGAAGCCGTTGGTCGGGTCGGGGCCGCCCAGCGCAAACTCGTGCATCGCCAGCTTGCCGAGCAGCACGCTGCCCGCCTGCCGCAGCTTCGCAGTGGTGGTGGCGTCCTCGTCCGGCACCCTGTCCGCCATCACGCGGGAGCTCGCGGTAGTGAGCACGCCGGCGGTGTCGTACAGGTCCTTCAGGGCAATGGGCACCCCGTGCAGCGGCCCACGATGGTCGCCGCGAAGTATCTCCGCCTCAGCCGTCCGAGCCTCCGCAAGCGCCTCATCCGCCAGCACGGTGATGTAGGCGTTCAGCGAAGAATCCAGGCTGTCGACGCGCTCCAGGAACGCGCGGGTAAGCTCCACGGGAGACAGCTCTCCGCCGCCCAACAGGGGCGCGGCCTGTCCGATGGTGAGGTGGTATAGCTCGGTGTTGTTGTTGGTCATCGGTCGAACCTCCACACCTGTGGGCTACGAGAACTCCGAGTTTGGCGTGAATACCACCGCCAGGTCCTCGGCGTCGAGCGGCGCGTCATGCAGGCGCGCCGCCTCCGTCGCATAGCGGTCGTAGACGGGTTTCAATTCTCGCAGCTCATCTTCGGAAAGATGGAGCCCGGCCCTTTCGGCGACCGTTCTCATGGCGTCCAGCGGCTCCTTTTCGGCATCGTATGTCATCGCAAACCTCCGTAGCACTGGCTTGGCCCTGGTGAAGGGCGGCAGCGCCCCTCGCGGCCAATCATAAGCGCGACCGCGCGTGGGGGCAAGCCACGCGGCACGTCTAGCCCACGGCGGCGCACGCTCTTCGCAACGGGAGATATGTGCAGACTCGCGGGCTTTCCCAGATTTCGTTTGCGCTTCGTCGGGAATATTCTCAAAAAGATTGCAAAGCTATTGACACTTCATTGTGAAGGAATCTACAATGGGCCATCATGATTGGCCCGCGAGGACATCGCCCCCGTGGATGCTGGCAGTACACCGGAACATTTACGGCCGGTTGGGGGCTTGCGTGTCCGCGATTCTGACAGATTTGGCATAAATCGAAGGGCAGCCCGGCAGACCCCAACCGGCAAATCGGTTGGGGTTTTTTTGTGGGCCTCGCAGCAGTGGGTGATGCGCCGAAACCCCGGCACAAGGAAGGACTAATGCAACCCTCACCAACGAGAGATGTAAACGTGAGCAGCACCGAACCTCTTATCAGTCCTGTTTCGCTCGTCAACCGACTGCCCATCACGCCACCGGCGGAGCGGTCCGTGCTGGAAGGACGACGCCAGATCCAAGCGATCCTTCGCGGCGAAGACAAGCGCATGATGATGATCACGGGACCGTGCTCCATACACGACGAGCAGTCCGCCATCGAGTACGCCGAGCGCTTGCTGGAGCTGTCCAAGCGTCTCGAAGACCGTATCCTGGTGATCATGCGGGTGTACTTCGAGAAGCCGCGCACCACCGTCGGCTGGAAGGGTCTCATTTACGACCCGCACCTCAACGACACCTTCGACATAGGGGAAGGGCTGTACCGCGCCCGATCGCTGCTGCTGCGAATAGCCGAGATGGGCGTCTACTGCGGCACCGAATTCCTGGACCCTGTGGTGCCCCAATACCTGGCCGGTCTGGTGTCGTGGGCCACTATCGGCGCGCGCACGACCGAGAGCCAGACACACCGGCAGATGTCCAGCGGGCTTAGCATGCCGGTCGGATTCAAGAACGGCACTGACGGCAGCGCGCAGATCGCCGTGGACGCCATGATCTCCTCGCGCTCGCCCCACGCCTTCCTGGGCATTGATCATTACGGCCAGACGTGTATCGTCCACACCACCGGCAACCCCGACGGCCACCTGGTGCTGAGAGGCGGCAGAAGCGGCCCCAACTTCAGCGCCGAAACGGTGGCCGATGCCAAGCGGCTGCTGACCGATGCCGGCGTGCGGCCGCAGCTTCTCGTCGATTGCAGCCACGGCAACTCCAACAAGGACCACACGCGCCAGTCGGTAGCGATGAGGGACGTTGTCGCGCAGCGCGTGGCGGGCAACGAAGACATCATCGGCTGCATGTTGGAGAGCAACCTGTTCCCGGGCAGCCAGAAGCTCGGCAACGACCTGTCCGAGCTCCAGTACGGGGTGTCAATTACGGACGAATGCATCGGGTGGGAAGAGACGGAGGAACTGCTGCATTCCGCGTACGACATGCTCGGCGAGACGGCGTCGCGCCGGGCGGATAAGATGCCCGCGGCCGTCGAGGCGGACTAGCCGCACTACTCATCCCGCGCCGGGGTATGCTCAGTTTCTCAGCAGCATCCCCGGCTGGCAGTGGCGGCAGTAGCTTGTGATGCGCCTGTTCGCGGTGAGTTGGCTGATGGCGTTGCCGCACCTGGGGCAGGGCGAGCCGCCCTTGTTGTGCACCAGCAGGAAGTCGCGCAGCTTCATGTGCGTCTTTTCGCCCATCCGCTCGCGCAGCACGCCCATGGCGCGCTCCACTACCTCCGGCAGAGTTTGGTGAAGGCGTTCCAACTCGTCCGCGCTGAGCGCCTTCACCTTGCGAAACGGGTATATTCCCGCCTCGAACAGCACCTCGTCCGCGTAGGCGTTCCCGACGCCTGCGACCACGCGGCCACGGGTTATCACTCCCTTGATCTCGCCACGGAAGGGAAGCAGCCGCTCGCGGAACTCGTCGAACGAGCAGCCGTCCAGCACGTCCGGCCCCTGCTCTGGCAGCCCCGGCACCTCGCCGAGCTGGCTTTCCGTCAGGTAGTAGGCCCTTCCCATTTGGCGGTCGTCCAGATAGCGAATTTCGCGACCGTTGGACAGCGTGAGCGTGAAGAAGGTGCGCTTGAACCGGCGTTCTCCGGGGGCGCAGTATTGAAAGGCGCCCGCGAGCATGGGGTTTACGACCAGCCGCCGGTCGCCGGATAGCCGCAGCGTGAGGAACTTGCCGCGCCGCTCTACCGCCGACAGGTCGCGTCCCGGGGCGTCGGCGGACATGTCTCCGCACAGGGAGCGGAGCACCCCGGGCCGCGTCTCCTCGGCGCACTCAACCCGGGCGCCCACGGCCCGGGCCTCCAGGAACTCGCGTATCACCTCAAGATCGGGTGCCTCCGGCATTGTGCCCTCCGCCGTTCTGCAACAATGCGACAAGTGTACGTTTCGGGGAGGGTAGCAGCTTATTCAGAGAGGTTAAAGGCAGGGGTGGGGTCAGTTCGGATGGGGATAGCGGCTTGCGCTAGGTGTGCTCCTAGCGTTACAATTTTCGGCAACGATAAACTGGCAAGACTAGCCGAAGCAGGACTATTTGATCATGGAAGCGCCGAATCTCATCAGCCTCGAGCCAAACCCCAACATCGAGGAGTTCAGGCCGGGCGACACCGTTCGCGTAAGCGCGAGAGTGACCGAGGGCAACCGAACAAGGACCCAGGTCTTTGAGGGCGTGGTCATCCGCGACAGGGGAAGCGGCCCCGGCGCGTCGTTCACGGTGCGCAGGGTAACCCACGAGATCGGCGTGGAGCGCACGTTCATGCTCCATTCTCCGAACGTCGAGGGCGTCAAGGTTGTACGGCGCGGAAAGGTGCGGCGCGCCAGGCTCTACTATTTGAGGGGACGGTCGGGACGGGCCGCGCGCATCAAGGAGCGGCGCTACTAGCCGCGTTCAGCCAGGCGCACCCCCAGGCGAGAACACATTCGTCGCAGCGCGGTCGTTGCGCCTTGCAGGTGTCCCTGCCGTGGCGGATCAGGTACATGTGGAAGGCGAACACGTCGTCCTCCGCAACCATCGGCTCCAGGATGTCATGGGCCTTCTCCGCGTTCGTCTTCTGATCTATCAGCCCCAGCCTCTTCGACACGCGGTAGATGTGCGTGTCGACCGGCATAGCGGGCAAACCCAGCGCGAAGCACAGCACGATGGCGGCGGTCTTGGGCCCCACGCCGGGCAGCGCCTTGAGCCACTCTTTCGCGTCGGACAGGGGCATTTCACCAAGGAATGACAGGTCGAACGACCCCACCTCTTCGGCTACCTTGTCCAGTATAGCCTTGATTCTGGGCGCCTTTACCCGGGCCAGGCCTCCCATGCGAATCGCGTCCTCGATCTCGTCGACAGGCGCTGCGGCTACACCCTCCACGGTGCCGAACCTGGCCAGGAGGTTATTGAAGGCGCGCTCCGAATTGATGTCGGAGGTGTGCTGCGAAAGGATCGTGTAGACAAGCTCTGAGGCAGGGTCGTATCGGCGCTCCCGCTCGACCGGCCCGTACCGGTCTCCCAGGCGTTCCATCACGTCTTGCGCTGTGGCTTGAGCCGGCTCGCTGTGAGACATTGTTCCATAACTTCCTTTAGACTCGGCCTATCCCGCCCGGGACCACCGCGTCGCGGCTAGCCTATCACACACAAACGGCCGCAAACAGACGGGCCCTCGGCCGGGCGCGAGAAATCTGGCCTCATTTGGCCTATACTGTACGGGCTGACCGCGCCTCTGCGTCTTTATCAGATTAAGGTGAGTTGACAGGATTGAGTAAGCTCCGTTCCGTATTATCGGGCTTCGACTACGACTTCAACACATTCCGTGGCGATGTCTTCGGCGGCGTCACCGCCGCCGTAGTTGGTCTGCCTGTAGCCATCGCTTTCGGCATCGCCTCCGGTCTTGGCGCCCTCGCCGGGCTCTACGGGGCAATCGCCGTCGGCTTCTTCGCCGCTGTGTTCGGCGGAACACGCTCCCAGATTTCCGGTCCCACCGGCCCTATGTCCGTCGCTATGGCGGTTATCGTCACCGCCAACGCCGATGACCTGTCCAAGGCGTTCACGATTGTTGTTATGGCCGGCGCTATTCAGATATTGCTCGGCGTGCTCGGCGTCGGGCGATTCGTCTCCTTCACACCGTACTCGGTCATATCGGGGTTTATGTCGGGTATCGGCGTGATCATCATGGTCATGCAGACGCTCCCGTTCCTCGGAACAGCGGTTGCCGCCGCCGGCCCTGCGGTGGTCATCGGACGCTGGCCGGATGCTATAACCAACGTCAACTTGCATGCCTTAGCCATCGCCCTGGTCACGCTCGGTGTGTGCGTGGGCTGGCCTGCCAGGCTGGGCAGGTACGTGCCCGCCACGCTGGTGGCGCTCGTCGTGGGCACGACGTTGGGTCTGTTCTGGCTGGCCGACGCGCCCGTCATCGGCGAAGTGCCGACCGGTCTGCCGGACCTCGTGCTGCCGGGCTTCACCACGGACGCCATACTCGGCGCGGTGCAGCCGGCCCTTGCCATCGCGCTGCTCGGTTCCATAGACAGCCTCCTGACATCCCTGGTGGCCGATGCGATGACCCGCACGCGCCACAACGCCAACAGAGAGCTTATCGGGCAGGGAATCGCCAACATGGTTGCCGGCCTATTCCGGGCGCTGCCGGGCGCGGGCGCCACCCTGGGCACCGTCGTCAACCTGAGGGCCGGCGGACGCACGCAGGTCTCCGGAGTGGTGCGGGCCGGGATACTGCTGGCCCTCGTGCTCGGGCTCGGCCGGTACGTGGAAACCATCCCGCTCGCGGCGCTCGCCGGAATCCTGATGAAGGTCGGTTGGGATATTGTCGATTGGCGCTTCATCAAGCGACTCCTCCACGTCCAGAGAGAGCACCTGATTGTAATGGTGACTACCATGGGACTCACCGTGTTCGTGGACCTGGTGACGGCCGTGGCAATCGGCCTCATCACCGCGGGCATGGCCAGCGCGCGCCAGTTTGAGCGGCTGGAGTTGGACAGCGTGATTTCGGTGCCGCTGCTCGACCAGACCTTCCTGCATGAAGGTGAAGGGGAGGCCGACGATT
The DNA here is from genome assembly GCA_034422735.1 of Dehalococcoidia bacterium. Classification (GTDB taxonomy): domain Bacteria; phylum Chloroflexota; class Dehalococcoidia; order Lucifugimonadales; family CATOSD01; genus CATOSD01. The sequence goes on from DAOUJL010000052.1 coordinate 83,509, forward strand.
TTGCCGCCCGCGTTGGTCTCGTGGCGCTGCGGGGCAGTTTCACGGTCGCGTCATCCATACGCCTGATCAATACCCTCAGTATCGACATAAGGGACCACGAGGTAGTTATACTCGACTTCTCCGAGACTGCGTACGTGGACGACAGCGCCGCCCTCGTCGTCGAGCAGATGATCGACACCGCGGTCGCCGAAGATACCGACTGCATAGTCGTCGGCCTTTCCGGCCAGCCCGCGCAGAACCTCCACGCGCTGAACGTTTTGCACAGCATACCGGCAGACCAGTTCGCCGAGACTCTGGACGATGCGAGGGAGATTTCACGGCGGCTGCTCCAGCCGAGTGCGTAGCAGTCAGCCCGGGGCAACGTGGGACTCTTTGCCTATTATGAGGCAAAGAACCCGCTTGACAACATTCTTCCGCGGGCTTAACTTCAAAAGTTGAGGGGCGAATGCCTCGCGGGGGAGTCTGTACATGACCATTCAGAATTGTTTTACGGAGCTGTCAGACCAGTCCAAGCCGTTGCGCCACTCAGGACTGCTTCAGCTTTCAGGCCTCACGTCGGACGACATCGCCGAGTTCAAAGCAGAGTGGCGCAGCGTGGATGTTGACCGCAGGCGCGAGATTCTGGCCCGCATGATCGAACTGGGCGAAGACAACCTCGAGTTCGATTTTATCCACGTATTTCGGGCGTGCCTGACCGACGCCGATGCCCACATCAGGGAGCAGGCGACGCGCGGTCTGTGGGACTCAGACGACCGTGTGTGCATCCGCCCGCTTATCGCGCTGCTCCAGGAGGACCCGTCGCCGAGAGTGAAGGCCTCTGCCGCGGCGGCCTTGAGCAAGTTCGCCGCGATGGCCCAGGACAGCAAGCTGATTGCGCGCGACGGCGACCGTATACGCTCGGCTCTGCTCGCGGCGATCGAGAGGGACGACGAGCACCCGGAGGTTAGAAGGCGCGCCATCGAGGCGGTGTCGCACTTCGACACACCTGAGGTCGGCGGGATCATCCTGTCCGCGTACTTCGACGGCGACCAGAAGCTGAAGCAGAGCGCCATCTACGCCATGGGTCGCAGCTCCGATAGCCGCTGGCTACCCTACGTGCTCCGCGACGCGCAGGACGACGATCCGGCGATTCGATACGAGGCCGCCAACGCCATAGGGCAACTCGGCGACGAGACTACCGTGCCCCACCTGATCATGCTCGTGAAGGACGACGACGACCAGGTGCAGCTATCCGCGGTGCAGGCGCTCGGGGCCATCGGCGGCATTCTGGCCAAGCAGGCGCTGATTCAGTGCATGAAGCTCGGCGACGATGCGATGGAGGAGACGGCCAGAAACGCCCTGCGCAGCGTTGAGTTCGACGAGGACCCGCTGGGCTTCCGCTTCCAGTAGTCTTTACCCTCGTCTCGAAGCTGTTTGCGTGCTCCGCCACGAGGAAGTTGGCTCACTGTCCGGGAGCGCGGGCGCCCCTGTCGTACGCGTCGAACGCCAGCGCGGCGGCACCCAGTAGGCCCGCGTCATCGCCCAGCTCTGACACCACGACCGGCACGCCCCCGTCGTAAGGGACTATGGCGCGCTCTTCGATGGCGCGTATGGCCCAGGGCAGCATCAGGTCCATGCTCGCCAGCACGCCGCCTCCCAGCACCACGCGTTCCACGTCGAGCGCGTTGAGCAGGCTCAGAATACCTACTCCAAGATGCGTGCCCGCGTCGCGCATGATGGATAGCGCCAGAGGGTCGCCGTCCCTGGCGGCGTCGGCGACCGCCGGGCCGGCCACGCTCTCCGGGGCCCCGCCCGCGTAACTCGCGACCGAGCTGCGTTCGCCGGAAGCCAGCCGCTCCCTTGCGATGCGCCCCAGCGCGTCGCCGGAAGCCAGCATCTCCAGGCAGCCCCTGTTGCCGCAGAGACACTGGGGGCCGCTGTGGTCGATGGAAATGTGGCCCACCTCGCCGGCGAACCCGCGCGCGCCCGTGTAGATCCTTCCGTCGATAACGATACCTCCCCCGATTCCGGTGCCCACCGCTATGTACAGCAGAAAGCGCGCTCCCCGGCCGGCGCCGTAGGCATACTCGGCCAGCGCCGCCGCGGTGGCGTCGTTGGCATGCGACGACACCAGGCCCAGCCGCCGCTCGAATGTGGGCTTAGCCGAGAATCCGTCCCATCCCGGCAGGTGCGGCGGATTGTATATGGTGCCGTCTTCCGAGTTTGTCGGGCCGGCCTGCGCCACGCCGATGCCGGCTATCGACCGACGGTCTACCGGCCTGGCGGCGCGCTCCAGCTCCCACACGAACAGTTCCAGCACATGGTCGCGCCCGCGCCAGGCCTCCGCAAGCACCGAGTTTCGATATACGATATTGCCGTCCCGGTCGACGAGTCCCACCCGGAGGTGGGTTCCTCCCAGATCCGACGCCAGGGCATATTGAGTCATGGCTCTCCTCGCACAGTCCGGGACGCGTGTGGCCCCTACAAGTGTGGAGACATATTATAGTGTCGTGTGCGTGACGTGGCGCGTTCTCCCGGCCTTTGGCGCGGCGCTCCCTCGCGGAGCAGTGGGACACAGGAGAGAGCAGTGCAGGGTAGACTCGAACGCCTGGCGACTCGGATTCGTGATGGTGCCCGACTTATGGCCTGGCGGAGCATGACCGGCGGCTCCTCGGCGCTCACGCTCGAACTGAAGCTGCGGCTTACGAATGGAAACTCAGAGTCCGTGGTGCTGCGGCGGTACGGGGAGCGGGACCTGCGCCGGAATGCGAGAGTCGCAGAGTGCGAGTTTCGATTGCTGGGCCTAGTCTCGCGCTTGGGGCTGCCCGTACCAAATCCTATCCTGCTCGGCGAGCCGGACGACGACTGGACCACTCCGTTCGTGGTGGTCGAGCGCGTGAACGGCGAGCCAGACTTCGCGCCAGCTGATTTGGACGGCCACCTCCGCCGGCTGGCGAGCGCGCTCGTCGCGATACACGGCGTGGACCCGCAGGCTGAGGGGCTTGGTTTTCTGCCGTCGCAATCTGACTCGTCTGCCAGCGTCGTGAAAGAGCTTTCGCGTGATGTGGACGACCCCCTGTTCCAGCGCCGAATCGTGGACGCGCTGTCCGCCGCCTGGCCTCCGCCCAGGCGCAACTGGCCTACGCTGCTGCACGGTGATTTCTGGCCGGGCAACGTGCTGTGGAAGGATGGCGAGCTATCCGCCGTCATCGACTGGGAGGACGCGAAGACAGGCGACCCGCTGTCCGATCTGGCCAACGCGAGGGTGGAGGTGCTGTGGGCGTTTGGCTGGGACGCGATGTGCGACTTCACGCGACTGTATCTGAACGCCGCGCGGGTGGACGACGGGAGCCTGATATACTGGGACCTGTTCGCCGCGCTGGTCTTCGCATCCAACTTCGAGGGGATTGCAGAGGGATGGACATCCGCACCCATGCCGGGCAGGGCAGTGGACGCATCTGAACTGCGGGAGAGGATCCGGCAGTTCGCAGATTCCGCCCTCTCGCGGCTATAGTCCACTCTGCCAAGACTGGGGAGAGGTAGAGCGCGCCTCGGCAGGCGGCGTTCGAAAGGAGCGATGCAAATGAGTTTCAGTTCGCGGCGGTCCAACATCGTGGCCCGCAACGGCATGGTGGCAACCACTCAGCCGCTGGCCGCAATGGCCGGCGTGCGGATGATGATGAACGGGGGCAACGCGGTGGACGCCGCGGTCGCCACGGCCGCGGCCCTCAACGTGGTCGAGCCGCACTCCACCGGCGTGGGCGGCGACGCCTTCGCACTGGTCTGGCTGGCCGATGAGAAGCGCGTGCTCGCGCTGAACGCCAGCGGGCGCGCGCCGCAGGCGGCCTCGCGGGACGAGCTTCTGGCCAAGGGTATGCCGGGGATCCCACCGACCAGCGCCTACTCCGTCACTGCGCCCGGCGGCGTCGCCGGGTGGGAGGCCGTGCTGGAACGCTGCGGCACGATGACGCTGGCCGATGTGCTGGCCCCGGCCATAGAGTACGCAGAGCACGGATACCCCGTGTCCGAGATCATCAGCGGCCACTGGGCCGCCAACGCGCCCAAGCTGCTACAGCATCCATCCGGCGCCGAGCTGCTGACGAACGGACGCGCGCCCGCGCCGGGCGAGGTGGTGCGCCTGCCGGAGCTCGCCGGCACGCTGCGTGCCATCGCGGAGGGTGGCGCGGGGGCCTTCTACAATGGCCCGCTGGCCGACCGCATCGCTGGTCACGTACAGAAGATGGGCGGATGGCTCACGGCGGCAGACATGGCCGCCAACGAGCGTGAGTGGGTGGAGCCTGTCAGCGTGGACTACCGGGGAGTGACCTGCTGGGAGTGCCCGCCCAACAGCCAGGGCGTGAACGCCCTCATGGCGCTCAACCTGGTGGAGGGTTTCGACCTGCGGGGCATGGGCTTCCAGTCCGCCGATGCGTTCCACCACATGATCGAGTCTATGCGGCTCGCGTTCGCAGACGGTCTGCACTACGTCAGCGACCCCTCGGTTGTCGATGTGCCTGTGGATCGGCTGCTGTCCAAGGAGTACGCGGATGAGCGCCGCCGGCTCATCTCGGACGAGCGCGCGATGGCGCTCGCGCCAACCGGGGCGATGGCCGTCCACTCGGACACGGTGTACCTGGCGGCCGCCGACGGGCAGGGCAACGCCTGCTCGTTCATCAACAGCGTGTTCCAGGGGTTCGGATCGGGCATCGTGGTGCCGGGCACCGGCATCGCGCTGCACAACCGTGGCGCGTCGTTCTCGCTGGACGCCGACCACGCCAACTCGCTGGAACCGGGCAAGCGGCCGTTCCACACGCTCATCCCCGGCATGGCGACCAGGGACGGCGAGCTGTGGCTGACCTTCGGCGTGATGGGGGCGATGCAGCAGGCACAGGGCCACCTGCAGACGCTAGTGAACATGGTGGACTTCGGCCTGGACCCGCAGGCCGCGCTGGACGCGCCTCGCTTCAGCGTGCGGCTGGGCCAGGGAGTGGCCGTCGAGAGCACCGCGCCGGTGGACGCCATACGCGGCCTGGCCGCGCGGGGCCACCGGCTGATGGTGGAGCAGCCTCACGGCCTTCTGTACGGCAGCGGCCAAGTCATCGAGCGCGACCCCGACACCGGCGTGCTGCGCGGAGGCAGCGAGCCGCGCGCCGACGGCTTCGCCATCGGCTGGTAGCAGCTACCCAAGGTCTTCCATAACCATGTCGGCGACGTCGTTGCCCATCCGCACGCTGTAGTTGGTGCCGCGGTCCTCTGGGTATATCTGCGTGGTGTTCGCCAGGTACAGCCTGTCTATCGGCGTGCGGTGCGACGGAATGCGCGACGAGTATTCGACGCCGATTATGGGCTGCGCGGCGTCGACGCGGTGGTGGTAGCTTTCGACTATCCACGAGCGGTCGAACTCCGGGTTTATCTTGCGAAGGTGGGGTAGGTACGTCTCCAGCAACTCGTCGTGGCTCATTCCGTACATGGGGTCGTCCGTGGTCAGGTAGTTGGACAGGTAGACCACGTGGTTGCCGCCGTAGTGCTCCGGCCCTATCAGGTTGGTGTGCTCGATGACTCCGACGAATGGTATGGACCGGTCCGCCACGTTCAGCCAGTACACCCGTGACAGCGGTCTGCGCAGCACGAGCACGATGAGCACGGCGGCCATGTAGTCAACGCCCGCCAGTCTATCCAGGTAGTCCTGCGGCAATCCCGGCGCGATGCGCGGGAAGACGTAAGACGGCGTGGTGGCGATTACCGCGTCGTACTCCCTCCGCTCCGTGGACGAGCCGCCCACCGAAACTCCCAGGCCTCGCGCCATTCCGTCCTCTACCACGACGCGGTCCACTGAGGCGGACAGGCTGACCGCTCCCCCCTGCTCGGCGACGCGCTCCGCCAACACCTCGAATATCTCGGCGAAGCTGCCGATAGGGTATCCCAGTTTCTCCTTGACCATTCCCTTGCCGCGCGAGGCCACCCGCGTCTGCACCTTGCCCCACACCCAGGGCATGCCGACCTCGGCGTAGTGCGCCTCTCCGAACTTGCCGCGCAACATCGGCCCCCAGAACACCTCGTATGGCCTCCGCCCCGCGTGCTTACGGAGCCAAGTGTCCGCCGTCACGCTCTCGTAGCCCCTCCAGTCCCGCTTGCGCTGCAGGTACAGCGTCACCAGGCCCAGGCGAAAGCGGTCGAACAGGCTCAGCGGCGTGAACCTGAGCAGGTCCATAGGCGTCACGAAGTCGTAGATCCTGCCGTCGTACAGCGTGCCCACTGTGGAATCGATCCACCGTACCTGGGGACCCAGGCCTATCTCGTGGATCAGGTCGACGATGTCTGTGTCGTTGGTGAACCAGTGATGGTAGCCGCGCTCCAGGCGGGCGCCGCCCACGTCGAACGTCGACGCCTGCCCACCCAGGAACGGCGCCCGCTCGAAAACCTCCGCGACGTGGCCGCGCTTGCCCAGCCGGTAGGCCGCGGCGAGTCCCGCCGCCCCTGCGCCGATGATCCCGACCCTCACCGCGTGTCTCCCTCGTCCGCTCCGCCGGAGACGCTCACGCCCGCCGCGGACCGCGCCGTGTCGGCACCGCCGCGCGACAGCCTGTGCAGCGTCACGTTGTTCGCCCACAGGTACACCTGGCCGAGCAGGATGGTGGGCATGAGCAGCGCGAAGTGCGACACCGCCGCGAAGCCCGCCGCCGTCGACTTGTCTACCACTGCCAACGGAAGCAGCACCAGCGTCTCGCGCGCCAATATTTCGAACAGACCGATGCCGCCCGGCGCTGACGGGATGGAGCTGCCGATGTTGGCCACGGCAGTGACCAGCACCATCGCGAGCGCCAGGTCCACGAGGTTCGCGTACAGAACGTCCAGGCCGAAGGCGAACCCAACGAAGAAGAAGAGCCCAGCCTCGAACAGCCATATCGGAACCGATAGCGCGAATAGTCCCGCCAGCTTGTGCGGGCTGCGCAGGGGCAGCAGACCCACCATGAACATATCCAGCAGCCGCTCCAGCCTCGCCGAGAAGCGCGCCGGCAGCGGCCGGATTATGGCAAGCCCCAGCGCCCGCGTCCGCGCCGGCTGGTACGCGAACAGCAGCAGCGTGCCGAACGCGGCGATGAACAGCACGCCCAGTCCGGCCACGAACAGGGGCCACGCGATCCGCGCGCTGTCTCCCAGCGCCTCGACCACGCCCGACAGCGGCACGAACGCGGCGATGGCGGCGATGAAGAACAGCAGCGTCAGGGCGTCCATAACGCGCTCGATCAACACTGTCACCAGCGCCGAGGTCTTGCTTATCTGCTCCCGCTCGCCGACGTAGTAGCTGCGCACCAGCTCGCCCAGCCGCATCGGCAGCAGGTTGTTGGCCATGTATCCCACCACCACCACCGGAAACAGCCTGCCCACCGATATCTGGCGAATGTGGCCGAGCATCATCTTCCAGCGCAGCGTGCGGAAAACAAGCGAGACGAAGTACATCGCCACCGCAGGTCCCAGGAACCAGTAGTTGGCGTGCGCCAGTTCGCTCCACAGCCGGCTCAGGTCCACAGTAAACAGGAATATCCCGAGCAGCACGGCGCTCAGGCCCAGGCCTATCCACAGCTTGCCGTTGCTCAACATGGGGCGACTACTGCTCCCCGCGGTACTCGATGGGCAGGTCACGGGCCACGTACAGGTAGGAGTCCTCGCTCCCCAGCTTGTCGCGCACGCCCTCCCTGTGCATGAAGTAGTCCATCGCCCTGCGCCACGCCTCCCGGTCCGTGAGCGATCCGAGTATCTTGGCGGGGGTCAGCCCGCGGTAGGTCGTCTCCGGGAACCACCACCGATGGCGCACGCGCTGCGCCTCGCCGTATTCGGCGGACGCCAGCGTATCGTTTATGTGGCCGCGATTGTTGCGGTGCACCACCACCAGGGGCGGTCTATCCGGCCCTTCCATCTGATCTGCGCTGAACTGCACGAACCTCACGCTGTCCCGGCCTCGCAGGTACCACACCCACGGCCAGCTGAACCCGCTGGTCGTGTCGATGGCGATGGTCTGGCCGGTGCCGGCGCGCTCCAGTTCGCCCAGCAGCCGCGTCACGTCGGGGGACGTTTGGGTGTACACCAGCATCTCAACCGGCACGTCGCCGTTGTCATAGCTCGCGCGGACTCCGGTGCGCACCGTGAGCACCACCAGCACGGCCACCACAGGCAGCAGCGCGAATCCGGCTGAAGCCCGCCACCCGTACCGCCTGGCCAGGAACGCCCCAGCCGCGGTCAGCGCGACAAGCCCCGCCAGGATCATTGACAGTTCGACCGGCCCGGACGCCGAGCCTTCCCCGACTTCGAAGAACGCGAGCAGCCACAGCAGCCACAGCGCGGCCGGCAGGATGGCGGCCAGCGCCAGCGCGCCACTGCGCGCCAGCCATCGCCAGTTGATCGACTCCACCACCTCGCCCAGGAACTTGCCCGAAACGATGATCAGCGGCAGCGTCACGTTCACCAGCAGCCACGGCATTTTCTCGCTGGCGACGGTGTACGCGCCGAATGTGGCGACCGACCAGAAGAGCAGGAACCAGGTGAACGCTTCGCCGCGGAGGTCGTATCCCTCTTCGCTGTACAGGCCCCTGAGCAGCCGGAAGAGCCAGTACCCCCCCGCTACCAGCGCCAGCAGCAGCGGCAGGAACTCGTACAGCGACGTTATCACGAAGTAGTAGTGCCAGGGCTGGTTGCCGCGCGCCACATCCTGCTGGACGATCCAGTATCCCAGGGAACGCCAGATCCCCGTGAGGAGACCGGCCGGATTCGTGAGGAACGTGGAGTACAGCAGCACCCATATGGCGTAGAAGATGGCCGCGCAGCGCCACCACACCGGCCACGCCCAGCGGGCGCCCGCGTACACCGACGCCCCCAGCAGTCCGACGACCGCCAGCGCCGCGATCGTCAACCCGCCGCCGGTCGGCGCCCCGATGGCGGGCGACCCCACAGGGCCGGCCAGAACGAGTCCCGTATCCCGCAGAAGCTGCGTGTCCTGGAGCAGCCCGATCATCGCCGCCCACTGCGGCAGGGTCAGCGTAGCCAGCAGCACCAGCAGCGTGCCCTCGCGCTTTCCCAGTTCGTGGCGAGACCGCCACGCGGCGCGCCACATCCCGCGCGCGAATGCCCACAGCGCGGCGGGCGTAGAGGTGCGGCCGTCCGCCGTCGGCAGCTCCGCGAGCGCCAGCGACGGCAGCAGCAGCCGGGCGACCAGGAACGCGCCGAACATGCCCGTGATGATGAACGCCGTCTCCTTGGTGGCGAAAGCCAGCGCCAACAGCGCCGCCGCGACGTACAGGTAGCGGTTCTTCCCCTCGTCCACGTACCGCCAGGCGCACGCCACGAGTCCCAGCGTCCACACGGCCATAAGGATGTCGTTGCGCGAGAAGCGGCTGAAGTACAGCATCGCCGGCGACACCACCAGCATCGCGGACGCGAACAGCGCGCCCAGCCTGCCCATGCGCCCGCGCAGCAGGAAGGGCATCGCCACCAGCGCGATTCCGGCCATCGCATACAGCAGCCGCGACGTGTAGTCGCTGTCGCCCAGCACCAGGAACACCGCCGCGGTCGCCTCGAACTGGAACGGTCCGTGCATCATCGGGTCGTGCCTGTAGCCGGAGCCGTTGGAGAGAATCCACGAGTAGTAGGCGTGCAGGCTCTCATCGTGGTGAATGGCCCGCGACCCCAGATCCCACAAGCGGCTCGCCGCCGCGGTGAGCAGCAGCGCGGCGTACGCCGCCAGCTCCCACCACCGCACCGGCAGTCCGTCCTCCGCGTCGGGACGCCGAAGGCGGGCGGTCGCTTTATCTAGTATGTTCCTGATCTGTTCCAAGCGAATCCTTACAACCTGAACGCCCTGTGTTTGTAACGCATTTGCGGACGCGCCGTTAGCGTTATCACCGCGGAAGCCTGTAGATGATGACCCCACCCTGGCTGAAGGCGACGTCCATGAACTCCGCGAACTTCGCGGCCCCCTCCTCGCCGTACTTGTCGCGTTCCCTCTGACCCACGTACACCAACTCCACGCCGTACTTGTCGAGGATGCGCCGCGCCTCCGAGACGTCCTGTGTCGCGTAGGCCAGCTCCACGTCCGCGCTTCTCCGCGTGATGAGCGAGGACTCGCCCCGCCACTGGGCCTGGTGTCCCGGCCAGTTCAGCGGCGTCGGCACGCCCGCGCTCCGCGAGATAAGCCCCGCGTCGTGCCACTCGCCCACCGCTTCCAATATCACCGCGTCCCCGGCGTGCTTCCGAAGATACTCTATGGCGTCCAACTCCGCCTGGTTGCCGTATCGCAGGTAGGCCAGCCCGTCCAGCGTCTGCTGTCCTCCCGGCGGGCCCACCTTGCTCGCGGCGGCGGCGGGCGCGTAGTACATCGCCCCCAGCAGCAGCGCGGCGAACGCCACCGCCCACAGCGTGATGAGCGCGCGCCGCCCGGAACGCTGCCCGGTCCTCAGCGACGCCCAGAAGTATATTGCGAAGCCCGAAACGGTGGCAAGAATCACCCACGCCTGGTAGTACAGCTTGAAGACCGTGTTCATACGCTCGCTGGGCGGACCGAACGAGTCGTTCACGTACAGCAGCTCCGGCCCCATTATGAGCAGCAGCCCGAACGACACGGCCAGCATGACGAACGCCGCGATGCTGTTCGACCGCTCCCTAGCGAACCAGAGGGCCGCGTAGACGGCCATGCCGATCAGCGCCGCGAACGGCAGGACGTGGAAGAACCGCCCCGCGACGGCGCCCAGGCTGTCGTTGCTCGCCGAATAGAGCGCCGCCCACACGACGAACGGAGCGAGCGCCGCGAACAGCGCCGCCGCGGTCATGCGGAACCAGCCCGTCGTCAGCGTGGTGCGCCAGAACACTACCACCACCATGGGCACCACCGCGACGAGCAGCAGGCCCCAGACGGCGAACAGGTGCACCGGGCGGGAGGACGCCCACGACACCGCCCCTATGCCGCCCACGCCCGCCCTGAACGTGAGATAGTACGGCAGGAAGAGCACCAGCGCCAGCGCCAGCACCGTCAGAGCCGAATATCCCGCGCTCAGTGCCGCGCGCCAGGACAGGCCCAGCCCGGAGGCGTAGGCCCGCAGGAGCGCGACGCATGCAATCAGCGCCCAGAACACCGGCAGATCCCACGTGTTCGTGAATGCCAGCGCCCCCAGCAGCACGCCGAGCACCACGACGTCCAGCGCGCTCCGCCAGTGGCTCCAGAACATCCCCGGGTAGGGCGTCCGGTAGAAGTTCAGCGCCGCGCCCAGGAACATCGCCACCACTGGAATCGACATGACGTGCGGGTGCAGGTCCCCAAGCATGAAGCTGAAGAACGGGAACTCCTGGATGGTGTAGTCGAGGCTGGCGCCGGTCTCGCTGAAGGTGTTTATCACGCGCGTCGCGCCGAACCACCACCAGTTCTCTTCCGGCCTCCAGGTGCCCGTGGTGCTCTCGATGGGCCACCCCAGCCCGTCTATAGCCAGCCATCTCCAGAAGTTCTCGGAGCCTACCGCGTTGGCGTGCATGAACTCGAACACGCCCGCCAGGTTGCCCGCCACCACCGCCAGCAGGGCCGCGACACCCCCTCCGGCCAGCGCCAAGGACAGCCGGTTGGAGTCCGCCCGCACCAGGTTGTACGCCACGCCCGCAACCCCGAGGGCCGCCAGAGCGGGCACGAGCGCCATCGCCAGGTTGTACGCCACGGCGGACGGCACGGCCGCGAGCTGGGCGAGCGTGCCCATCATCCAGTAGCCGAAGTAGTAGTAGCTAACCGGATGTCCGCTCAGCCACAGGTCCTCCGGCGCCCCCGTCTCGGTGCGCATCGAGGCGTTCAGGAACATCAGGTCCATCGGCTGCTCGGTGTGGTTTATGGACGGGTCGAGCGACCGGAACACGACCCACGCCGCGAACACCGCCAGGAAGAGCACCTCCCCCGCGATGAGCGGGACGCGCTCGCGCGACACGAACTCGATCAGCTCGTCGCGCTTCCTCCACGCCCACCATCCCGACAGCGCCGCCAGCACGAGCACGATGGCCGCGATGGTGACGCCGTTGCTGGGCAGGGCGTGCGCCTGGCTGAGCGCCCACGACAGGTATGCGACGAGAACGATGCCGAGAGGCTTGCTGAGGCTGTAGCCCCTGTCGGCAAGCCTGGGAAACAGGAAGTAGGCGAGCGGAAAGGCGGCCAGGCCGATGACCTGGACCGCCAGCAGCCACGAAAGGATGTCAACCATTATTCAATTATATACGCAAAATCTGCTCAATTCTGCTACATTCTGCCAATTCCGTAGCTGGGGGCGTCGGCTGCGGCGCTCAGTTCTGTAATGCCGGAATGGGCAATTCAGGGCATAAGCGTCACGTCGCTTGGCAGAAGAGGACACCCCCTGGATTCGTTAGACTCACAAACGAAGTGCAACATCTTGTTAAGGTGTTGCCATGCGAAGCTCTTATCACCAACTCACCATTGAAGAGCGGTGTGAAATGGCCCGACTAC
>DAOUJL010000053.1:0-59872 GCA_034422735.1 Dehalococcoidia bacterium
CGTACAAATCGGGCTGGCTACGAAGAAACTCCAGCACCTTTGGCCACTGTTCGGGAGATAGTGTGACTGTTGACATATACCTAGTATAATGCAAATGTCAACACTGCCTAGAAAAGTGATTCGGGTTGTTTTCCAAGAGTTCTTGGGCTCGATCAGACGAAACAGGGCTGATATCAATGCACAGGTCTCGGTCTCCTTCGCATTGGGCACGCACAAAGCAGCCCCATGAACCCGGCTCCAACAAGTACATCCGACGGTCTCCGTCTCTTGGTCCTATCAGAAGTGAGTGGTCACGGTACCTTCCAATTTCGGCTGTTGGATCCGCACCTGATACCTGCCACGCTGGCACGTAACCTTCGTGCTGATCAGATGACAAGGCTATTTCAATTTCCTCCCAATCTCCTGCCAAAATCGCGACTACTTTGCCAAGCGGATTAATCTGGTCGATTGCAATATCGAAAGCGCGCAACATCTCTTCAGGCGCATTTAGCGAAGCCGTGATTTCAGGTGCCCCGCCGAGAGTTTCGCAGAGCAATTTCAATACATCGTCCGCCAAGCCCCGTCCCCACAGAGTCCCATCAAGTGGCACGTAATGGTGACGGGAGTCTGCTGGAAAGGCAGCAAGAAATGCCTTTGGCTCCAGTGAGCGAAACACGCGCTTCTCGACATCATGAACAGAATCACTCGTAAGGTATACGAATGCCCCTGCCTCGTCGAAAAGTCGTTCGACTACATTTGAACCGAACGCAGACGCATAGATGCTGGACTTGAACTCAGACACTCTTTCATCACTGAGTTTGCTGGCGATGATTCGGTCGTCCTCCGTAACTTCGTCCAGCCGAACCGCGTTCTGAAGTGCGCCCCTGACAAGGTCAATGCGTGTATTGATCACAGCAGCTTCCACGTCAACAAAGGCTTGTAGTCGATCATAGTTGGCTTCAAACCACTCCAGCACTCTCTTTGCATTGCCTCTCAGATTTAGGGCGGGCATGTTCTGAGAAGACAACTCCATGAGGCGAACACTGAGGAACGTCAATGGATATCTCTCCGGGTTTAGCATTCGGGCTATACCAGGTTCGGCACCCTCCCATTCCCATTCGGACCACTGTGAATTCCGGACCTCGTTGGCTCGCAACAGTGCTTGAGCAGCGGCCGCGGCCAATCGATCACTGTTTCCATATGCTCCGCGTGCCACGTCCAAGTATCGGGTTGGGTCGGCCAGCGAACCTGACTCGGCAAGGTGAATCGCGCGCCCCGCCAGACCCATGAGCACGGTTCTATATTCCTGCTCCAATCCCCAGTAGAGTTTGGCTGCTTCTGTCGACGATTGACTGCCGTGTTCCCGGTTCCGCCGGACGAATCTCAGGAAGGCCTCGAATTCCTTATCCAGTATCTCGAAGTCGTCCGGTCGGCCAAAATTCATCGCATCTGCCAGCACTTGTTCCTGATGCCGGACCAACTCTAATGCGTACGGAAGCGCGTCTTCAGGTCCCATACTCGAAACTATGGACTGCGAACTTGGCCAGACTCGTCCCCGTACGACTTCCAAAACTTCCGCATCACCTATACGGCATGCGATTTGATAGTTTCTTCGATATCCTTCGAGACCGGCTGTGAAAAGATCACCGCAGCGCCGCTGTGCACCAGTGCTAGTGAGCCAATAGTCGAGCTGCAATAGGCCAAACAGGTATTCCTTGTTGCTTCCCTCGCGTATTAGTTCTTCACGAAATGAGTAGAGATTGCGCCCCAACTCCCTCAGGGGTGGCCATTCAGCTTGGCCACCGGGAGGAGCCCAGGAGAAACCCTCCCTCTCAATTTCGTCCATCGCGTTTTCTATGAGTCCTCTAACTGATTCTATCGAATGTTTAAACTCTCGAAGCCTGCTTTCGGCCATTGCTCGGAGGGCGTCATCGAGCAATGTTCTCATTGCTTCGCTGGCAGAACCTTCACTTGGATCCGGAAGCAGAATTGACCAGTCAGCTTCGTTCGTTGCCAGGGAGTCTGCCGCGCGACGGTGCCTATCCAGAAAAGCCTGGACTGATGTGCGAACATCCCGCTCATTAACTCTTCGCCGAAGGGTTGACCACCGTTCAGGGTGACCCAGACGGAGTGCTCGCTCGAAGAGCGCGCAGGACAGTGCCAAGTTGGCGAAAAATGAGATGCCCGCAACCAGAGTGAGGTTGGTCAAGCCAGTCACATTGTTATCTATCCAGTCGACACCTCTGCTGAATTCTTGTGCCAAAAGCGCTACACCCGTGATTCCGACCGCCGCGACGCTTCCCCAGAAGATTGGCCGCACCCAGGACTGCCGAGTGTATTCACGGTACATACGATCATCGGCGTCTCTCCTTGTGCTGACTCCCTGCATGACGAATAGAGTGACAGCCAAGGTAAGGGCGGCGATGGCTGCCTGAGCGGTAAGCAAGGTGGCGAGCAGTGACCTTGCGGAGTCGGCATGGGGCAGCCACTGCCAAGCCGTGGTTTTGAAAAGCAGGGCGCAGACAGCTAACCCCGCTAACGCTAAAGCAAGGAGTATCGAAATCCATCGGATGCAGGTGGTCACCCACCCGGTTACGCCCCTCTTCATTCTGCTGGCCTTCAAGACCGTTGTCCTTACGAGTCGCTTCATTCTGCACTCTGTTGACATTGCCTAAGACTGATGCTCATGCAGCTGTGTCAATTCTAACCATTCTGACTGCCGCTGTTCAGGCCGCCACAAAAAAGTGGCCCCGCACAAGGCGGGGCCACCGAGTAGAGGTGCTCCAGTGAACACCTAGCTGGCGCACCTCGTTCTACTACTGTCCAATGCGCATCCTCCTTTCTCGAGACCCTCCACAAAGGCTGTCATCCTCCGCACTACGTCTCTGCCCCCATTATATCGCAACTTTCACGACAGTAAAGGGCATCGCGCCTCGCAAAGGGATCGTTCCAAAGTCCCCTCCCCCATCGCCGCCGCAAACTCACCCCCTTTTCGCTAGATACCCGTCCCCGCACCGCGCTACTCTCGCGCCATGGAACAACACGACTGGCGGGACCTGATGACCCGCTTCGAGCAGCACCTGCGCGCCGAGCGCGGCCTCGCCGACCTCACCGTGCGCAACTACCGCACCGACCTCGAGCCGCTGTTCGACTTCATGCGCAAGAACGACGTCCCCGACCTGAAGGCCCTCGACCGCGCCGCGCTGCGCGCCTACCTCGCGTGGCTACTCGAGCTCGGCTACGTCCGCCGCAGCGTCGCCCGCAAGGTCAGCGCCCTCCGCACCCTGCTCCGGTGGCTCGTGCGCCTCAAGCTCATCGACGCCGACCCGCTGCCCCGCCGGGGCGTGATGAAGCTCGACTCCCGACTGCCGCGCTTCCTCTCCCAGAACGAGGCCGCGAAGCTGGTGCACGCCGCCGACCCCGGCTCGGCGACCGGTGTGACGTCCCCCGGTAAGATCAGGGACCGCGCCCTGCTCGAGCTCATCTACGGCGCCGGCCTGCGCGTCAGCGAGGCGCGCGACCTGGACGTGGCCGACCTCAACCTGGAGGCCCGCGAGCTCCGCGTCGTGGGCAAAGGCTCCAAGCAGCGCGTCGTGCTTGTCGGCGTCCCCGCGCGCGACGCCCTCTCGCTGTACCTGCGCGACGTCCGATCCTCGCTCGTCGCCGCGGACTCCGACGGCGCCCTGTTCCTCAACCGGTTCGGGGGACGCCTCAGCCAGCGCAGCATCCAGCAGAAGGTGCGCTCCTACGCCACACAGGCCGGTCTCGGCGGCTGGGTGCACCCGCACATCCTGCGCCACTCCTACGCCACCCACATGCTCGAGGGCGGCGCCGACCTCCGCGTCGTCCAGGAGCTGCTCGGCCACGCAAGCCCGGCCACCACCCAGATCTACACCCACGTCACCGGCGCGGAGGCCCGCCGCGTGTACGAGGCCGCCCACCCCCGCGCCGGCGAGGACGAGCAACCCGACGACACCGCATAGCCCCTTCCCACTCGCCGCCCCGTTTGAAAGCCTGCCCACGCCTTGCTATAGTAGCCCGCATCCGGCGGCCGGACGCCGCCATTCCCGACGGAGGTCCACGCCATCATGCGCTGGGTGAGGTACGAATCTAACGGTCAACCCGTCTACGGAATCGTGGAGGGCGACCGCGTTCAGCCCATGACCGGTAGCCCCTTCGGAGACTACGAACGGTCGGGCGAAACGGTCAGCCTGGATTCCATCAAGCTGCTCGCGCCCGTCATCCCACGCACCTTCTACGCGGCCGGCATCAACTACGAGGCGCACGTCCGCGAGGCCGCCGCGCTGCTGGGCACCGAGCCCAACCTGCCCGAAAAGCCGGACATCGGCTACCGCGCCAACAACGCCATAATCGCCCACGGCGAGCCGATAGTCGTTCCCGCGGACGCCACCGAGCGCGTCCACTACGAGGGCGAGCTCGTCGTCGTGGTCGGCAAGCAGGCCAAGAACCTCTCGGAGGCCGACGCCCTGTCCTGCGTGCTTGGCTACACTGTCGGCAACGACGTGAGCGAGCGCACCTGGCAGGCGTCCGACCGCACCATGTGGCGCGCCAAGAACACAGACACCTTCAAGCCCATGGGACCCTGGATCGAGACCGACGCCGACCTCGAATCCATGCAGACCACCGTCAGGCTGAACGGCGAAGAGCAAATCCAATTTCCCACTAACGACATGGTCTTCGGTGTCGAGACCTACATCAGCGCGATGAGCCGCTACCTCACACTCTACCCCGGCGACGTCATCTGGATGGGCACCGACGGCTCGTCCAAGAACCTGAAAGACGGCGACGTAGTCGAGATCGACATATCCGGCGTCGGCACCCTCGCCAACCCCATAGTCAGGGAGTAGACCCGTAGGGAGGCCCGCCCCATGGCAACGATAGACTCCGTCCTCGGCCCCATCGACACCGCTGACATGGGCTTCACCCTGTCCCACGAGCACGTCATCGTCTCCTCCGCCGGCATCCAGTACGTCTACCCCGAGTTCATCGACCGCGAGGGCACCATCGAGCGCGCCGTCGCCCAGCTCAGCGAGGCCCGCGCAGAGGGCCTCCGCACCATCATCGACGTGACCACCATCGATCTGGGCCGCGACATCCGTATGCTCGAGCAGGTCTCCCGCGAATCCGGCGTCAACATCATCTGCGCCACCGGCACCTGGCGCGACATCCCCCGCGTCTTCTGGACCGCCACACCCGACATGATCGCCCCCCTGTACATCCGCGAGATCGAGGAGGGTATCGAGGGCACCGGCATCAAGGCGGCCATCATCAAGGTCGCCAACGACATGGGCGGCGTTACCCCCGAGGGCGAGATCATCCTGCGCGCCGCCGCCAGGGCCCAGAAGGCCACCGGCGTCCCCATATCCACCCACACCTGGGCGCCCGAGCGCGTGGGCGAGCAGCAGGTGCGCATATTCGAGGACGAGGGCGTGGACCTCAACCGCGTCTACGTCGGCCACAGCAACGACACCACCGACACCGGCTACCTCGTCGGCCTGCTGGAGAAGGGCGTGTGGATCGGCCTGGACCGCTATCCCGGCGGGCGCTATCCCGGCACGCCCGACTGGGAGGGCCGCACACAGACGGCCATGCGGCTCATCGAGGCCGGCTATGCACACCGCATCATGCTGGGGCACGACTGGTCAGTCACGCTAAGCATCGCCAGCCTCGAAGCTCAGGCCGACCGCCAGCGCTACAACCCTGACGGCTACCTCTTCATCACCCGCAAGGTGCTGCCTCGCCTGCGTGAGCTGGGCGCCACCCAGCAAGACGTCGACAACATCATGGTCAACAATCCCCGCCGCTTCTTCGAAGGCGCCCGCTAGTCCCTTCCCCTTCGCAGGGGAAGGGTTAGGATGGGGGTGCCGGCAAGCCTACCCCACCGCCTGCCACGCCGCCCCCGCCGCCATCACCACGCCCGCTGCCAACACGAACCCGCCCAGGTTCACGCGCTGCGCGAACGCCAGCAGCGCCCTGATCGTCACCAGGCCCACCACGCACGCGACTCCCGCCGCCGCCAGCGCCGGCCACGTGCTCGCCGCGCCGCCGTCCGCCAGCGCGAGCACTCCCGCGCCCAGGCTCGCCGGTATGCTCATCAGGTAGCTCAGCACCAGCGCCTCGCCCCGCTCCACGCGCCTGCCCAGCAGCGCGGCCAGCGTCAGGCCCGACCGGCTCAGCCCCGGCAGCGCCGCCAACCCCTGCGCGACGCCCGCCGCCAGCGCGTCCACCGTCGTCGGCTTCGTCCGGACCTGCGCCTGCCCCGTTTGTGGGTTCCCGCTTTCGCGGGAATGACGGTTGCCGGATGGACGCCACAACTGCAGCGCGCCGGTCACCACCATCAGCAGCCCCACGACGCCCATGCCCGTCGCGCCGATCCGGTCCGAAATCTCGCCCAGGCCGAGCAGAAGCGGAACGCCCACCGCCGCGCTCACGACGGTCCCGATCGCCAGGAACCTGAGCCGGGGAGAGGGGTGCAAGGGAGTGGATGCCGCGTCCCGCACGACGCCCCACGCCTCGCGCCTCAGCGCGATGAGCGCCGCGCACGCGGTGCCGACGTGGAGCCAGAGGGCGTAGGCCACCGCCTCGTCCAGCGTGCGGTCGAGCAGCGCGGTCTGGGCGACCGTCACCACGCCCTGGGAGCTGACGGGCAGCCACTCGGTCAGGCCTTGCAGCAGGCCAAGCAGCAGGGCCGCGCCCATCGCTGAGACCGGGACCTAGGCTTCCTGCAGCGCGTGCGGCACGGTGAAGGTGAACGTGCTGCCCGCGCCCTCTTCGCTGGAGACGCCCACCTCGCCGCCGTAGGCGTGAACGATGTGCTTCACGATCGCCAGCCCCAGGCCGGCTCCCCTGTCGCGCCGCGCGCGGTCCACCTTGTAGAAGCGCTCGAACACGTGCGGCAGGTGCTCGCGCGGGATGCCCGCCCCCGTGTCGCTCACGCCAATCTCCACGCGCCCGCCGGCGTCGCGTGCCCACAGCCGGATCGTCCCCCCGGCGGGGGTGAACTTGAGCGCGTTCTCCAGAAGGTTCACCAGCACCTGGAGCAGCTTCTCCTCCTCCGCCCTCACTATCGGCAGCTCCGGCGGGAAGTCGGACACCAGGGATACGTCCATCGCCGCCGCCTGCAGCCGGAACTGCGACGCGGCGTCCTCCAGCACCGACGCGGCGTCTAGTGCAGTCGGATGCAGCTCTGCCTGGCCGCTCTCCAGCCGCGATAGCTCCAGCAGGTCGTTCACCATCGCGGTCATGCGGTTCACGTCGCGGTGTACGCGCCGCAGAAAGTCCTGCGCCACGTCGCGGTCGTCTATCGCGCCTCCCTCCAGCGTCTCCACCATCGCCTTCACCGACGCCAGCGGGCTGCGCATCTCGTGCGACACGTTGCTCACGAACTCCTTGCGCGTAGTCTCCGCCTGCCGGATGCTCGTGAGGTCGTGCAGCGTCAGCAGGACCCCGCCCTGCGCGCCCTGGCTCAGCGGCACAGCGGTCGCGCTCAGGAAGCGGCGGCGGTGCAGCAGTTCGACCTCCCCCTGCACCGGCTCGCCCGTCGCCAGCGCGCGCGCGATGAGCTGTTGCAGCTCGTGGTCCCGCACCACCTCGACGAGACGGCTTCCCTCCGCGCGGCTAATGCTCGAGTCCAGCAGTTCGCCCGCGGCCTCGTTGATCAGGGCTATCTCGCCGTTCGCCTCCACCACGATCACGCCCTCTCTCATCACGTCGAGCACCGCCGAGAGCTTGTTCCGCTCCGCGGACAGGTCGTCCACCATCTCCCGCAGGGACGCCGCCATCGTATTGAAGGCCGTAGCCAGCTCCTGCGTCTCGTCCAGGGACAGCGCGCGCACCCGGTGGTCCAGGTCCCCCTGTGCGAGCCGGCGCGCGCCCTCCGCGACGGACTTGACCGAGCGGGACGTGCGGCGCGCCAGGTAGAAGCCCAGCGCCACCGAGAGACAGGCGACCACCATGGCGGCCAGGACGATTGTCGCGATTATGCGGTCGACGCCGGACTGCGCCCGCGAAACGGGCACCTCGATGATGGCCACGCCCATCGGCAGGCCGCCCGCGTCGACCCGCGTGCCCACGTAGAGCGTGTCCTCGCCGGTCTGCGGGTTCGCGCGGGACACCTCGCTCACTCCAACGCCCGCGGCCCAGCGGAACTCGGGCCGGTCTACGAACGACTCGCCCGGCGAGGACGCGCCCGCGGAATCGGCCAGCACGTTGCCCTGCAAGTCCACCACGGTGACCCGCCCGTCGACGATCTCGCTGGTGCGCCGGGCGGTCCGCTCCAGACCCTCGAAATCGACCGGATGGGCAAGCAGGTGCGACACTCCCTCTCCCAGCAGTCCCGCCTCCGCCTGGAGCCGCTGCTCGAGGTTGTCGTAGAAGGCGTCGCGGATGAAACCCACCAGGTAGATGCTGACAACGCCCATCGTCACGAATATGAGCGTGGTGTACGCGAGCGCGATCCGCCACTGGAGCGAGCGGGGCAGTCTCAGCCGTCGAATCGGTATCCTACTCCTCGTATGGTCACGATTCTCCGCGGCTTGCCGGGCTCCGGCTCTATCTTCTCCCGCAGCCACCGGACGTGCACGTCCACCGTGCGTGCGTCGCCGATGTAGTCGTACCCCCACAGCCGCTCCAGGATCTGCTCCCGCGTGAACACCCTGCCCATGTTCTCCATCAGCAGCGCCAGCAGGCTGAACTCCCGCGGCTTCATCTGGAGCGGCCGCCCGTCCAGCCTCGCGGTGTGGCCGTCCACGTCCACTTCCAGGCCGTTCGCGCTCAGCACGCTGTTGGAGGCGGCCTGCGCCTCGCGCCCGGAGGATGCCGCGGAGCGCCGCAGCAGGTTGCGCACCCTCACCACCAGTTCCCTCATGCTGAAAGGCTTGGTGACGTAGTCGTCCGCGCCCAGCTCCAGCCCCACCACGCGGTCGATCTCCTCGCCCTTGGCGGTCAGCATAAGTATGGGCACGTCGCTCTCGCGGCGAAGTATGCGGCACAGCTCGAACCCGTCGAGCTGCGGAAGCATGATGTCGAGCAACACCAGGTCGGGGCTGTCCTGGCGGGTCAGCGTGAGGCCCTCTTCGCCGTCCTGCGCGGCCAGCACCCGGTACCCCTCGTGTTCGAGGTTGTACCTGACGGCCTCCAGGATGTTCTCCTCGTCCTCGACGATGAGCACGGTCTGTGCGGACATGGCGGGCTCCAGTGTGGCGTACTACGGCCCCATTATAACGCGAATCACGCCCGCCGGGGATCGGAGCGGTGCTACATCCCCAGGAACCCCCGCGTCGCGTCGATGAACTCCAGCGGCTTGTCGACCGTCACCACGTGTCCCGCGTCCGCCACGTCCACCCAGTCGAACGCCGCGCCGACGCGCTTCATCCGCTCCAGCGTCTCGTCCGCCACCAGCCCGCTCTCCGAACCGCGCACCTCAAGGATGGGGCAAGGGATAGTCTCCACCGCCTTCCAGTACCGGCCAATCAGGCCCGCGTCGGTCATGTCCGGCAGCGGACTGTTGAACAGTTCCGGGTCTGCCTTCCACGTCCACGACCCATCCTCACGCTGTCTAGTCTTGTCCTCGATGTCCTTTCGCAGCCGAGCGTCGATCGCCCACGGGTTGCCCTCCCGCGCCCACGCCACCGCCTCGTCCAGCGTGGCGAACTCCATCGGCGTCGGCGGGCGACTGGCGCGCGACGCGGCAGAGGCCGGGTTCGGCTCCGGCGCGATGTCCACGATCACGATGCGCTCCACCCTGTCCGGATTGTCCGCTGTGTACAGCAGCGAGTGCCAGCCGCCCATCGACAGCCCCGCCAGCGTGAACCTCGACAGCCCCAGCGCGTCCACGAACCCGGCGACATCCTCCACGAACCTGTCCCGCGCGTAGCCGTCGCTCGCCCGTCCGCTGCCGCCGTGGCCTCGCTGGTCCAGCGCGTACACGTGGTACGCGGACGATGCCTCCTCCGCGAACTCGTCCCAGATGTGCGCCTGTCCCGTGTGCCCGTGCAGGCACACCAGCGGCGGCTTTCCCTCGCTGCCCCAGTCCAGGTACCGCAGCCGCACCCCGTTCACCGTAACGAACTTCTCTAGATACTGCTCAGCCATCTGTCTCCTCCTGAACTCTCCATCTCCCCACCATTCCGCCCCCTCAATAATATAGCGGACTTAGCACAGACGTTCACGTTGTCGATTGGCATTATAGCAGGTTCGTGGGCCTATGTGGCGCGGTTTCGATTTCGGCCAAAGTGCTGACTGGGGGCGTGGGATTGTGTACCATAGTTGTGTTGCATAATCGGTGGGCGCGGCACGGGTCCGGCTGCGTGGCATGGGCGACGGGCGGGTCCGGGTTGCGGATACTCTGAGTAAAGGAGGCGAGCGCGATGCAGAAGGGACTGGAAGACCGATTCGGCGTGGAACTTGGGACCACCTCTGAGAAGGCGGCCCAGCTTTACTCTGAGGGCGTGGACCTGGCGCTCTCACGGAACTTCGGCTCGGACGCCAAGTACAAGGCGGCTATCGAGGAGGACGAGGGGTTCGCGGTGGCGCACTCGTCGCTGGCGGTGCTGCAACAGCAGGCGGGCGAGCAGCAGGAGGCGCGCCGGAACGCGGAGCGCGGAGCCGAGCTCGCGAGGTCGCAGTCGAGGCGCGTGCAGGGCTACGCGGACACGGTGGACATGTGGGTAGGCGGCGAGGGCCGCAAGGCCTACGCGCGGGTGCGGGAACACCTGCGGGAGTACCCGAACGACGCGATGGCGCTGAACGCGGGCCACAGGCTGCTGGTGATGGG
This sequence comes from Dehalococcoidia bacterium, assembly GCA_034422735.1. GTDB lineage: Bacteria > Chloroflexota > Dehalococcoidia > Lucifugimonadales > CATOSD01 > CATOSD01. The sequence continues at coordinate 10,775 of DAOUJL010000053.1, forward strand.
CTGCGGCGCGGCGGGCGTGCCCAACTACCCGCCGGAACTGCTGGAGTTGCTCAAGAGCGTGGAGCACGCCTACGGCGAGGAGTGGTCGTTCCTGGGCAATTTCGCCTTCGCGCACCACGAGTCGGGTCTCTTCGACGACGCGCTGCGGTACGCCGAGCGGTCGCTGGAGCAGCGGCCGGACAACGGCAACGCCTCGCACTCGGTGGCGCACGTGTACTTCGAGGTCGGCGACCACGCCGCGGGACAGAGCTTCCTGGGCGAGTGGATCAAGGACTACGACAGGCGGGGGCCTTTCTTCGTCCACCTGTCCTGGCACCACGCGCTGTTCCAACTGGCGCTGGGCCGCTACGGGAACGTGCTGGATCTGTACGGCGACGCGATACGGCCGTCGGTGCTGTCCAAGAACGCGAGCTCCATAGCGGATAGCTGCTCGATAATGTGGCGGATGCAGCTGTACGGAGACACCTCTCCCGCGATGCCGTGGCAGGAGGTGCGGGACCAGGCGGAGTTCGCGGTCGCGGGCAGAGGGCCGGGCTTCGGCATAGCGCACGCGGCGTTCGCCCTGGTGGGCAGCGGCGACGACGAGGGCCTGGACAGGATGATCGAGGGACTCCGCGAGTACGGCGCGGAGGGCAACGCGCAGGCGGCGGAGGTCACGCTACCCGTCGTGAAGGGTATTCGCGCGTTTTCGCAGGGTGAGTACGCGAAGGCGGCGGATTTGCTGCAGTCGGTGCACAGCCAGTTGGTGCGGCTGGGCGGGAGCCACGCGCAGCGCGAGGTGTTCGAGGACACGCTTCTGGCGGCCTACCTGCGCTCCGACCAGTTCGACAAAGCGGAGGAGTTGCTGCGAACCCGGCTGAAGCAGCGCACGTCGGTACGGGACACGCTGTGGCTTACGAGCGCGCAGGTGAGCACGGGCCGGGCGGAGGACGCGCTCGGCGGCGTGGACAACGTGAGGCAGGGCTGGAAGGACGCGGACGCCGACTCGCCGGAGCTTGCGGCGCTGGACACCATCGCCGCGCGGGCGTCCGCCGGCTAGGCGACGGTTACGCCCAGCGCGATGAGAGTGCTCGTGATAAACGGCCCCAACCTCAACATGCTGGGGGCACGGGAGCCGTCCCACTACGGCGTCAAGACGCTGGGGGAGATACTGGAGGCGCTGGAGGAAGCCGCGCGCGACCTGGATGTGGAGTTGGAGACGTTCCAGTCCAACCACGAGGGGGCGATAATCGACTTCCTCCAGGCCAGCGCGCCCGACGCCTCCGGCGTCATCGTCAACGCGGGGGCGTTGACGCACTACGGGCTGGCGCTGCGGGACGCGCTGATAGACTCGCGGCTTCCGATAGTCGAGGTGCACCTGTCCAACATCCACGCGCGGGAGGAGTTCCGGCGCCGCTCCGTTGTGGCGGACATAGCGGTGGGGCAGATCGCGGGGCTGGGGTGGAAGGGATACCTGTACGCGCTGGAGTATTTCGCGGACGAATTCAGGAACAGAGGGTGAACGCAAAATGAGCGAACGGGTGAACCGGCTGAGAGCCGCGCTGAACGAGAACGAGCTGGACGCCATACTGGTGTCCACGCCGGAGAACAGGCGATACGTCTCCGGCTTCACCGGCTCCGCGGGCTACCTGCTCGTGAGCGAGGGGGACGCGGTGCTGGCGACCGACTTCCGGTACGTGGAGCAGGCGGGGCGGCAGTCCCCGGACTTCCGGGTGCACGAGGTGCGGGCGAGCGTGAGCTGGCTGCCGCAGCTCGCGTCCGAGCTTGGCGCGAGGCGCGTGGGGTTCGAGTCCACGCAGATGACCTACGCCACGAACGCGGCGTTCCTCAAGGCCATCGAGGAGGCCGAGGGCGTGAACAAGCCGGAGCTCGTCCCCGTCTCCGGGATCGTGGAGAAGCTGAGGGCGATCAAGGACGCCGAGGAGCTTGCGCTGCTGACGCGGGCGATCCACATCGGCGACGAGGCGTTCGCGGAGGTGGCGCCCACCATCGAGCCGGGCATCACCGAGAAGGAGATCGCCTGGGAGATGGAGAAGGCGATGCGCGAGCGGGGCGCGGAGAAGCTGGGCTACGACATCATCGTGGCCGCGGGGCCGAACGGCGCCCTGCCCCACCACCGCGCGGACGACACGGTGGTTCGCGACGGCGACGCCATCGTGATCGACATGGGGTGCGTGTACGAGGGGTACACGTCGGACATGACGCGGACGGTGCTGGTGGGCGAGGCGGACGAGACGTTCCGGCGGGTGTACGACACCGTGCTGCGGGCGCAGCTCGAGGCGGAGGACCTGGTGCGGTCGGGCATGACCGGCAAGGAGGTCGACGCCATCGCGCGCGACATCATCGCGGACGCGGGCTACGGCGAGGCGTTCGGACACAGCCTGGGTCACGGCATCGGGCTGGAGGTGCACGAGGAGCCGAGGGTGAGCGCGATGTCCGACCAGGTGCTGGAGGACGGGATGGTGTTCACCATCGAGCCGGGCATATACCTGTCCGGCTGGGGCGGCGTGAGGATCGAGGACAACGTGGTGCTGGAGAACGGGCGCGCCCGGATCATCACCACCACCCACAAGCGGGAGAGGGCGGTCTAGGGCCTGTCCGACTCACCCCCATCCTAACCTTCCCCCTGCGAGGGGGAAGGGACTCTTTGGAAGGAGGCTCCGGGATGACGCTAAGCTATGGAGAGCTGCGCAAGGGCATGGCCGTAGAGCTGGACGGCGACCCGTACATCGTCGTCGACTACGAGCGGAGCAAGATGCAGCAGCGCGCGCCGGTGATGCGCATCAAGTTCCGCGACCTGGTGAGCGGACGGCTCATGGATCGCACGTTTTCGGGCTACGACGTGGGGTTCAAGCTGGCGGCGGTGGAGCGGCGCAGCGCGCAGTACATCTACCAGGACGACAGTTTCCACTACTTCATGGACGACGAAACCTACGAGCAGTTCCCGCTGTCCGAAGACCAGATCAAAGAGGAGCTCCAGTATCTGGTGGAGCAGACGAACGTGGATCTGGTGCTGTTCCGCGAGAACCCGGTCGCCATCGAGATGCCCGTCTCCGTGGACCTTGAGGTTACCGAGACGGATCCCGGCTTCAAGGGGGACACGGCGCAGGGCGGCTCCAAACCGGCGACGGTGGAGACGGGGCTGGTGGTGAACGTGCCGCTGTTCGTGAACCGCGGGGACCGGATCAAGGTGGACACGCGCAGCGGGAGTTACCTGTCGCGGGTGTAGGGCCATCTTCACCCCCATCCTAACCTTCCCCCTGCGAGGGGGAAGGGACAACAAGGAACTCAAAGCGACCCCGCTGGAACAACTATGCCCGTCTATGCCGTCTCACAAGTAACCTCCCATCTGCGCGACTTGCTGGAGGGGGACGAACTGCTCGCCGACATCTGGATCGGCGGGGAGGTCGCCAACTTCACGCGGGCGGCGTCCGGTCACGCGTACTTCACGCTGAGGGACGACAGGTCCCAGCTTAGGTGCGTCATGTTCCGGCAGCGCTCGCGCGGGATGCAGCACCTGGCCAGCGGCGCGGCGGTCGTCGTGCACGGACGGGTGTCCATCTACACGCAGCGCGGCGAAGTGCAGCTTGTGGCGGACGTGGTTCAGCCGGAGGGCGTGGGCGAGCTGCAGATGAGGCTGGAGCAGCTCAAGCTCAAGCTGGAGAACGAGGGTCTTTTCGAGCAGTCCCGCAAGCGCGGGCTGCCCAGGTTTCCGAGGCGCATCGGGGTGGTCACGTCGCCATCCGGCGCGGTGTGGCACGACATACAGACGGTGGTCGGGCGACGGTATCCCATCGCGGAACTGGTGATCGCGCCCACGCAGGTGCAGGGCGCGGAGGCGGCGGCGCACATCGTAGGGGCGTTCGACGCGCTGGACGAAGCACCGCAGACGGACGTGGTGATCCTGGCCCGCGGCGGCGGCTCGCTGGAGGACCTTTGGCCCTTCAACGAGGAGCCGGTGGCGAGAGCGGTGTACGCCTGCCGCGCGCCGGTGATAAGCGCGATCGGCCACGAGACGGACACGACCATCTCGGACATGGTGGCCGACGTGCGCGCGGCCACTCCCTCGGCGGCGGCGGAGCTTGCGGTGCCGAGCGCGGCGGAGCTGGCCGGGCAGATCGCGGGCGCGGTGCAGGCGCTGCACACGGGGGCGGCGGGCCGCGCGACGGTGGGACGCGAGACGGCGCGGCAGCTCTGGGCGCGGCTGGACCGCGGGCGCCCGGACGTGGACGGGCTGAGGCAGCGGGTGGACGACGCGCTGCGGGCGGCGGGAGCGCACGCCAGGCACGGCGTCGAGATGGAGGCGCAGCGGCTGGACGGGCTGAGCTCGCGGCTGACGGCGCTCAATCCGCGCGTGATACTGCGGCGGGGATACTCGATAGTAACCGCGTCCGAAAATGGTAGAATCGTGACCGACTCTTCGCAGCTTTCGCCGGGCGAGGCGGTGGAGTTGACGTTCGGACGCGGGTCTGTGGAAGCGAGCGTGACGGACGTGCGCTCTGGAGGCGACGATGCAACCGGAAGCTAACGGCAAGTCGGACATCGAGAGCCTCGGCTTCGAGGAGGCGCTGGGCCGGCTGGAAGAGACGGTGCGCGCGCTCGAATCGGGGGGACTGAGCCTGGAGGAGGCCACGAAGCTGTACGAGGACGGCGTCAAGCTGGCGCGGGTGTGCAACGAAATCCTGACGTCCGCCGAGCTTCGCATCTCGCGCATCCGCACGTCCTACGGCGAGCAGATGGGGATGCGGGAGGACGCCTCGCCTTACCTCCTGGGGGACGATGAGGACGAGCTCGATTGACAGGGTCTTCACCCCCATCCTAACCTTCCCCCTGCGAAGGGGAAGGGACAATTCGGAATAGACGGGAGCGATGGGAATACTGGCAAGGATGCCATCGATATTCGTGCAGCGGCTGAGGCGCGACGGGCTGAGGATCTCGCTGCTCTGGCTGTACGGCCGCGGTGTACCGGCGCTGACCGGCGCGCCAATGATGCGCTACAGCATCATAGCGCCGGGCGTGCTGGTTGGGCCGCAGCACCGTCAGGCGGGACTGCGGCGGCTGGCGGAGATGGGCGTGCGGTACTGCGTGAACATGCGGATCGAGTTCGACGACGCCGAGCACGGCCTGGCGCCGGAGCACTACTGCCACCTGCCGACGGTGGACGACGAGGCGCCCACGCTGGATCAGCTGCGGCGCGGCGTCGAGTTCGTGGACGGCGCGGTGTCGGCGGGCGGGAGCGTGTACATCCACTGCGGCGGGGGCGTAGGCCGGGCGCCGACGATGGCCGCGGCCTACTTCATCAGCCGGGGGTACACCCTGGACGACGCGGTGGCGTTGATACGCGAGACGCGCCCCTTCATCCACATCATGCCGCCGCAGATGGACCAGCTTCGGAGATTCGAGGCGTCGTTGCGGGATGGAGCGGAAGAGGGCGTTCTCAAATCTACATCCAAGAGGAGCTAACATGTCGTTGAGCGAGCTTAGCGGAATGGCGCAGACAGTGCTCGGGCCGGTGCCGCCCGAGACGCTCGGTCCCACCATGACCCACGAGCACCTGCTCATCAACTTCCTGTGCATGTTCACGCCGCCCGAGGAGGCGTCCGACCTGGGGCGCGTCTACGAGCCGATCACCATCGAGAACCTGGGGCGCGTGCGGCAGGACTACTACAGCTACCACGACAATCTGCTGCTGACTGACGAGGACACGGCCATCGACGAGACGGCGCTGTTCGCGAGGCACGGCGGCGGCACGATAGTGGACGCGACGACGATAGGGATTGGGCGCGATCCACTGGCGCTGGCCCGCATCTCCCGCGAGACTGGCGTGAACATCATCATGGGCGCGGGCTACTACGTCGACGCGGTGCACCCGGCGGACATGGACACGCGCAGTGAGCTGGAGATAGCGCGCCGGATAGTGGAAGACATCAGGGAGGGCGTGGGCTTCACGGACGTGCGCGCGGGGATCATCGGGGAGATCGGATGCACCTGGCCGCTCACGACCAACGAGCGCAAGGTGCTGCGGGCGGCGGCGGCGGCGCAGCTCGTGACGGGGGCGCCCATCCTGATACACCCGGGACGCAGCGATCAGGCGCCGTTCGAGATACTGGACGTGCTCACCATGGCGGGCGCCAACCTGTCGCGGGTCATCATGGGCCACCTGGACCGCACCATATTCGACATCGACTCGCTGCTCGACCTGGCGGCCGCGGACTGCTACATGGAGTGGGACCTGTTCGGCATCGAGACGTCGTACTATCCGCTATCGAACATCGACATGCCGAATGATTCCTTGCGCCTGGACGCGATAAAGCGGCTGATAGACGAAGGGTTCGGCGAGAAGATAGTGGTGGCGCAGGACATCTGCACGAAGCATCGGTTGGTGAAGTACGGCGGGCACGGGTACGGGTACATCCTGGAGCGGATAGTGCCGCGGATGCGCCGGAAGGGGTTTAGCCGGGAGGACATCCAGGCGATCCTGGTGGACAACCCGGCGCGGGTGCTGGCGTTCGCGTAGGGGCGCTACACCAGGACGCCGAAGCCGGACTTGGTGCAGATCTCGATGCGGTTGCCGTCGGGGTCTTCGATGAAGATGACACGCTGGCCGTCGTTGCGGGTGGTGATGTCGGTGGTTTCGACGCCCTGGGAACGCAGGTACGCCGCCGCCGCGTCGATGTCGTCCACCTCGAACGCGCCGTGATGCGAGGGCGCGGAGGGCGCTTCGGACGTCTCGACTAGGTGCACCATCGCGCCGCTCGGTAGTTGGAGCCAGATGATGTGGTCGCGGTCCACCTGGCTGGGGATTTGCCTGACGCCCAGGACGTCCTCCCAGAAGCGGAGGGCGCGGTCTTTGTCCGTCACGTTGTAGGTCAGGTGGTTCACGCTCTTCAGCCTGATGGCGTCGTCACGTGGGTTCATGGGATGCTCCTCGATTGCGCGGCGCGACGCCGCGGGTGTGGGACAAGCGGAATGTATCACGGGAGGGGCGCTCGGCACAAAACGGGGCGGGTTTGAAACCCCTACTGGGTCTAGGTCTGAGCACCGCGTCACCCCCATCCTAAACCTTCCCCCTGCGAGGGGGAAGGGATTGAGGTACGGCGTCCGGTTTCACAAAGGGTCGGTTTTGAGATAGAATTGACTGCGTCCAAAATGGTCAGGAGGAAGCGATGTCCGCGATCGAAGCGAAACTTGAAGAGATGGGGATCGAGTTGCCAGATTCCCCGGCGCCGATGGCAAATTACGTGCCCGCGGTGCGAACCGGCAACCTGCTGTACCTGGCGGGTCTGGGTCCGGCGGCCCGGCCCGACGGCACCTCGCCGACCGGCAAGGTGGGGCAGGACCTGAGCGTGGAAGAGGGATACGAGGCCGCGCGACTCACCGGCATCAACATACTGGCGCGGCTGAAGGGCGAGCTGGGCGACCTGGACCGCGTGAACCGGGTGGTCAAGCTGCTGTCCATGGTGAACGCCACGACCGACTTCACGCAGCAGCCCGCCGTAGCCAACGGCTGCTCCGACCTGATGGTGGAGGTTTTCGGGGACAAGGGCAAGCACGCCCGCTCCGCGGTGGGCATGGGCTCGCTGCCGAACAACATCCCCATCGAGATCGAGGTTATCGTCGAACTGGCGGACTAGCCGCGCGTGCCGCGCGTCGCATCTCGCCCTTCGTTGATGTATAATCTCAGTTCCAGCCACCAGCCAAACAATACCGGAAGAACGAACGGAGGGTAGGTGATTGAATGCGCTAGGGACGCATCTGTTGCTCGACCTGGAGGACTGCAGCCCGGTGCTGCTCGACGACGTGGAACACGTCAGGCAGGCGTTGATCTGCGCGGCGAGCGAGGCGGGGGCGACTATAGTGGGCGAGACCTTTCACAGGTTTCAGCCCGTGGGCGTGACCGGCATTCTGGCCATAGCGGAGTCGCACATGGGCGTGCACACGTGGCCGGAGTACGGCTTCGCGGCGGTTGACATATTCACCTGCGGTGAGGGGTTCAGCCCGCATAAGGCCGCCGAGTTGCTGATAGACAGTTTCGAGTGCGCCAATCCCACCCTGAAAGAGGTACGACGGGGTTTCATCGAGCGGCGAATCGTGTCGCCCATGCGCGTGCCTCAATGAGTGTCGAGGAGCTCCTCAGAGAAGGCGCGTGGCACTACGAGACCATCACACCCGACCTGGTGCAGGCGGAGCGTGTGGTGGAGGTGCTGTACGAGGGCCGGACGGAGTTCCAGCGCGTCGTGATCCAGGACACGGCGTGCTTCGGACGCAGCCTCATCCTGGACGATAAGACGCAGTCCACGGCCGTCGACGAGTTCATCTACCACGAGGCGCTCACCCACCCGGCCATGCTGGCGCATCCCAACCCGCGCGACGTGTTCATCGCGGGCGGCGGCGAGGGCGCGACGGCGCGCGAGGCGCTGGCGCACAATACCGTCCGCAGCGCGGTGATGGTGGACTTGGACCGCGAGGTGGTGGAGCTGTGCCGGCGGCACCTGACAGACTTCCACCGGGGGGCCTTCGACGACCCCCGCCTCGAGCTCTACCACACCGACGCCTACGCCTATCTCGACCAGACCGACCGCGGCTTCGACGTCGTCATCATCGACGTGCCCGATCCGCTGGAGGAGGGGCCGGCGGTGATGCTGTACACGGTGGAGTTCTACGAGCTGCTGCGTGAGCGTCTCAATCCGGGGGGCATCATGGTGGCGCAGTCGGGGCCGACCGGGCCGGCGTTCTACGAGCAGTGCTTCTCGGCCGTGGCGAACACCGTCGGGTCCGTCTTCCCGCAGTTCTACGCCTGTGAGGCGTTCGTGCCGTCGTTTGGGTCCACGTGGGGTTTCGCGCTGGGCTCGCTGGGGCCGGACCCGGCGGCGCTGGGCGAGGCCGAGGTGGACGCGGGGATCGCGGGGAGAATCGACGGCGATCTGCGCTACTACGACGGCATAACCCACCGCGGCATGTTCTCATTGCCCAAGTACATGCGGGCCGTGCTGGCCGCCGAAACGCGGACGATAACGCGCGACGACCCCATCTTCGTCACCTAGGGGCCGGCCATGCCTTCCGCCGCCTGTGACGGGCTGAACGAACGCCAATGCGAGGCCGTGCAGTCCATTGGCGGGCCTCTGCTGATCGTGGCCGGGCCGGGCAGCGGCAAGACCCGCGTCATCACCCACCGCATCGCGTACCTGATCGGCGACGCGGGCGTATCCCCGTATCGCATCGCCGCGCTGACCTTCACGAACAAGGCCGCGCGTGAGATGCAGGCGCGGCTGTACGGCGCCACCGGCGAGGCCGCCGCCGCTCCCCTGCTGGGCCCGCACGCCCGAAACTCCGGCCTCTCCGTGGGCACCTTCCACTGGTTTTGCGCGCGGCTGCTGCGCACCGACGGCGAGGCGATGGGGCTGGACCGCAACTTCGTCATCTACGACGCCGCCGACCAGACCGCGGCCATCAAGCGGGCGATGTCCGAGGTGGACGTCAATCAGAAGATGTTCTCGCCGGGCGCGGTGCTCTCCATGATATCGAAGGCCAAGAGCGAGCTGGTGGGCGTGGAGGGGTTCGGGCTGCGCAAGCAGAACTACTTGGATGAGATAGCCCACCGCGTGTACGAACAGTACGAGCAAATGCTCGCGCAGAGCTCGGCGCTCGACTTCGACGACCTGCTGTTCAGGACCTACACACTGCTTGCCGAGTTCCCCAAGGTGGCCGAGAAGTACCAGGAGCGGTACGTCCACTTCATGATCGACGAGTTCCAGGACACGAATATCGCCCAGTACGCCATCGCGCGCAGGATAGCGGAGCGTCACAACAACCTGGCGGTGGTGGGCGACCCGGACCAGTCCATCTACTCGTGGCGCAACGCCGACATTCGCAATATCCTCAGCTTCGAGCAGGACTTCCCCACGGCGAAGCGAATCACACTGGACGAGAGCTACCGCTCCACGCAGACCATACTGGACGTGGCCCAGAACGTAATAGCCGCCAATTCGCAGCGCGTGGAAAGAAGCCTTCGAACGGAGAACGCGTTGGGCGCTCCGATCGTCGTGCGCGAGGAGTACGACGAGGGGGAGGAGGCGCAGTACGTGGTGCGGGAGGTGCACAGGCTCACGAAGTCCGAGGGCTTCGCGCTGGGCGACATAGCGGTGATGTACCGGGTGAACGCGCAGTCCCGCGCGCTGGAGGAGGCCTGCCGGCGTTTCGGTGTGGCGTACCAGATAGTGGGCGGGATCAAGTTCTACCAGCGCCAGGAGATCAAGGACGTCGCGGCATACCTGAGGCTGGTCTCGAACCCGCACGACGACGTGGCGCTGTCGCGCGTCATCAACGTGCCGACCAGGGGCATCGGGCAGCGCACGGTGGACAACCTGCTCCGCGCCGCCCGCGACCGGGGCACGTCCATGTACGCGGCCATCGAGAGCATGGGCGAATCCGGCGGCGGCCCCTTCCCTCTCCGTCCGGCGCAGGCGCAGGCGCTGACCAGGTTCCGCGAGATGATAGGCAGGCTGACCGAGGAGAGCCGGACGCTGGATCTCATGGATCTGATCGACGAGGTGATGGAGCAGACTGGCTACAAGCGCCACATCGAGGAGTCCGCGGAGACCTCGGACAGGGCGGAGGACAGGCTGGACAACATACAGGAGTTTCGCGGCGCGGCGCGGGAGTTCACGCACCTGGGCGTGGACGAGGGGCTGACGGCGTTCCTGGAGGGCGTCAGCCTGGTGAGCGACGTGGACAGCTTCGAGGAGCAGCCGGACGCTATCACGCTGATAACGCTGCACCAGAGCAAGGGACTGGAGTTTCCGGTGGTGTTCATTGTCGGCATGGAGGAGGGGCTGCTTCCCCACTCCCGTTCGATGGACACGCCGGAGGAGATCGAGGAGGAGCGGCGGCTGTGCTACGTGGGGGTGACCCGGGCGCAGAAGCGGCTGTACCTGCTGCGGGCGTTCCGCCGGGGATTCTGGGGCGGCTCTGGGCCGAGCGATCCCTCGCGTTTCCTGGACGACGTCCCGCGGGACCTGATCGAGGGTGCGACGCCAGTCGAGCCTTCAGCGCCGGCGCGCCCGGCAGCCCGGGAGAGCGTACAGACCAGGATGCGTCCGAGGCCGCGCCCGTCGGCCAACGGCGGAGGCGAGACGCGGCCGGAGGTGGAGCGGGCGCGCCGGCGGAGGCGAGAGCGGCGCGAGGCCGCGCCCGCCGCGGCGCCGGCGTACACCGCCGGGGACAAGGTGCGTCACCCCGCGTTCGGCGACGGCATCGTGATGAGCTGCGAGCCGGCGGCGGGCGGCGACTTCCAGGTCACGGTGGCGTTCAAGGAGGGGCACGGCGTGAAGCGGCTGCTGCTGGGGTTCGCGCCGCTGGAGAAGGTGGAGTAGGTAGGCACGGGGGTACTACTCTTCATCCTCGTCATAGTCGAAATCGACTTCGTCGGACACCAGCACGACCGCTTCGAGGGCTTTGGCGAGGGCCGACAGCTGGTCCGGAGTTACGTCGGTTACGAGGGCGCGGCGCATAGCATCGGTGTACCCAACTCCCAGCCGGAGGCCGCTCGTCGTCGCTTCGACCTCTATGAAAGCGTCGTTCTCACCAAGTCCGTCTATCCTGAATCGCATCAATTGACGTGCTCCAATCTTTGTTGTCCGCCTTAATTCTCAGTCAACAGTTGAATGGTGACTCACACAATAGCTCTTGTCAACCGCGAGGGCGGAACGCGGGGTGATGAAGTGGCTGGCCTCGTTGCGCCGTCCGTCGCGCTTCGGCGGCGTGTTGTTCGCCCAAGGGCGTTGTGCTACTATTTCGCCATACACCAAGCCACACCTAAACGGTGGCCGGCTAACCCCAACTGCGCCAGGATGAGGGATATGCTCAGATTCGTTGAAGAGATAATTCTGATGCTTCTCAGGGACGAGGGAGGCAGGTTCGTCAACGTGCCCAGGTGGTCGCTGGACTACGCTCTGGCCGGCGGCGTGCTGATGGACCTGGCGATGGAAGACCGCATCGACACCGACCTGGACGGTCTGGTGCTGCTGGACGACACGCCCACCGGCGACCATCTGCTGGACCAGACGCTGGCCGAAATCGCGGCGGGCGAGAAGCACACCACGCGCTACTGGGTGGAGCGCACCGCGGAGCGCGCCGCCGCGATTCACGAGGAGGCGCTCAACCGGCTGGTGGACCGCGGCATCCTGGAGCGCGAGGACGACCGGGTGCTGTGGGTGTTCCGCACCAGGCGCTATCCGCTCGTGGACGGCCAGGCCGACCGCGAGGTGAAGCTGCGCATCATGGGCGTGCTGCTGAGCGAAGACATCCCCGACCCGCGGGACGTGATGCTGATATGCCTGGTGGACGCCTGCCGAATCTTCAACCGGTTGTTGCCGCGCCAGGAGCTGGACCGAGCGTCGGAGCGCATCGCGCAGGTGCGCCAACTCGACCTTATAGGCCAAGCGATGACGCAGGCCATCTACGACATCGAGCTGTCGGTGGCCGCCTCCGCGCAGATGTATATGCCGTAGAGGGGTCCCAGTTTCACCTCACCCGTTCGGCAGGCTCAGGGCGGGCTCTCAATCCTCTCCCGTCAAGGGAGAGGAGGTACAGAGGAATCCGTCCCCGGAACTCTCCTCACCAACGCTACACCACGCATGGACATTCGCGTCAAGCTCGTAGAGACACCCGAGGAGTGGGAGGCCGTGCGCCGCCTGCGCGTGCGGGTGTACGTCTGCGAGCAGGGGGTGCCTCTCGCGGATGAGTTCGACGAGCATGACGCCGGGGCAGTCCACGCGGCCGCCGTCGCGGACGACGCAGTAGTCGGCACGGGCCGCATGTTCACGCTGCCGTCGGGGGAGACGCGGATTGGGCGCATGGCGGTGGAGTTGGCGATGCGCCGGGAGGGTATCGGCGGCCTCATTCTGACCTTCCTGGAAGAGCAGGCGGCGCTGGCCGGCGCGGATAGCGTGACGCTTCACGCCCAGACCTACGTTACATCGTTCTACGAAGGCCACGGGTACGTCACGCACGGTGAGCCGTTCATGGAAGACGGCATAGAGCACATCGAGATGGTGAAGCGGCTCGGCTGAAACCGCCGGGGCCGCAGCGTAAAGAGAGGAGCGGGTCTTGTCCAACAACGTCCAGAAGGTGCTGATGACCGGCGCCACAGGCTACATCGCAAACCAGTTGCTGCCGACGTTCCGCGAACGTTACGAGATGACGCTCGTGGACGTGAAGGCGGAGAACCCGCGCGGCGAGGCCATCGACGGCGTGCAGATCGCCGACCTGATCGACCCGGACCGTTCGAAGTACGCGGCGCTGTTCGAGGGCGTGGACGCGGTGGTGCACCTGGGCTACAAGCGCAGGTCGGGCGATCCGCTGGACCACTTCTTCGATGAGAAGGCGAACGTGGAGATGGCCTACAACGTGCTGCGAACCGCCTACGACGCGGGTGTGCCGCGCGTCGTGATGGCGAGCTCCAACCACGCCGCGGACTGGTACGAGCACAACCTGATACACGCACGCAAGTTGGAGTCGCTCGACCCCTACGCGCTGCCGCTGTCGGACAACTTCTACGGGTGGGCCAAGGCGACCTACGAGCACCTGGGCTTTCTGTTCGCGTGCGGGCTGGGCGGATTCGGCGACGCGGACGGCGGCGAGAGCCATGTCTCGGGCACGCCGGTGGGTCGCAGGATGGGTGTGGTGATGGTGCGTATCGGCGCGCCGCGGGAACTGGACCCGGAGCTTTACCGCGGCGACCCGGCGGGGTACAAGCGAGACCTGGGAGCTTACATCAGCCCGCGCGACCTGGCGCAGCTATTCCGGCGCGGGATGGAGACGCCGAACATCGACAACGAGCACGGCGTCCCCTGGCAGGTAGTGTACGGCATCAGCGGCAACACGCGCGCGTTCTGGTCGCTGACCAACGTGAGACAGGTGCTCGGCTACGAGCCGGAGGACGACTCGGAGCTTAAGTACGCGGATGACGTGCGGGAGATCCTATCCGGGCCGGGGCGCGTGGGGTAAGCCTGTTCTTCACCCCCATCCTAACCTTCCCCCATAAGGGGGAAGGGAATTCTAGCCAGCCCTCGTAACGCTAACGCCAGTAGCGGGGGATCGTCTCCTCTTCCTTGGTTATCATCTCGATGACGGCGGGCTGATTGTTCCTGGTGGCGGCGAGGCCTCTCCGCAGGGCGGGGCCGACCTGGTCGGGCGCGTCCACCCGCTCGGCGTAGGCGCCGAGGCCCTCGGCGACGGTGGCGTAGTGGCCTCCCAGCTTGTTGCTGCCCCAGTGCTCGGTGGCGTGCGGGAAGTGGTCGTAGTAGTGGGTCATCACGCCGTTGTTGAGTATCACGGTCAGCGTGCCGATGTTGGAGCGCGCGGCGGTCTCGATGTCCATGCCGGCCATGCCGAACGCGGCATCTCCCATCAGGTTCACGACGGTCATGTCCGGCCGGGCTATCTTCGCGCCCATCGCCAGTCCCAGGCCGTAGCCGAGCTGCGTGGACTTGCCCCAGCCGAGGTATCCCCTGGGTCGGACCGGCTGCCAGAACGGGACTATCTGTTCGCGCGGGTAGCCGGAGTCGTGGGTGATGATGGTGTTCGGCACGTCAACGGCGTTGGCGATTTCGCTGATGACGCGGTAGGGGCTGATAGGCACCTCGTCGGAGGCGAGCCGCGGATCCCACTCGGCCATGAACTCGCCGCGGACGCGGGCTATCTCGTCCGCCACGCCCTCGACGTCACCGCGACCGTGCTCGCCTACCTGCCGCTTGACCTCCTCAATCATCTGTCCCAACACCAGCTTGGCGTCGCCTATGGCGCCGAGTTGCACACGGTAGTCCTTGTTCACATCCTCGGCGCAGTTGGTCACGTGGCCCAGGGTCACGCCGGCGGGCATGGGAGCGTTGAAGTTCGAGATGGTGAAGCTGGTGCCCAGACCCAGCACGAAGTCGGTTTTGTCCAGGAAGTGGCTCGCCATGAGCGTGCCGGAGGACGCGCCGGTGCCGAGCGAGAACGGGTGGTTTTCGGGGAAGGCGCTCTTACCGGCGAGCGTCGTCATGACGGGAATGTTGGTGAGTTCGACGAACTCGACCAGCTCAGGCGTGGCCTCGGCGTAAAGCACACCCTGGCCCACGTTGATGATGGGGCACTTCGCGGCGAGCATGGCGGCGACCAGGTCCTGGACGTCTTCCTGGGACGCGCCGGACTTGTACTGCCGGACGGGCGTGTAGTCCAGCGTTTCGCCGGGGTACTCGGCCAGGGCAACGTCGCGCGGCAACTCCAGCATCACGGGTCCGAGCCGGCCGTGCTTGAGGTGGGTGAAGGCGCGGCTCATCATCTCCGGGATGCGCTCGACCATGTTGATGAAGCCGGCCCACTTGGTAATGCCCTGGTAGTTGGGCACGGACTCGAAGTTGGGGTGAACGCCCTGGCGCGGGCCGGGGTTGCCGCCGGGTATGGTGAGGAACGGCACGGAGTCCGCGTAGCCCTGCGCCACTCCACCGAATGCGTTCTCGGCGCCGGGTCCGGTCTGCATCGTGAAGACGCCTATCTTCTGGCCGTTGTTGACGCGGCTGTAGCCGTCGGCCATGTTCACGCCAGCGCGCTCCTGCCGGCAGAGTATGGGACGAATGCCTTCCTTGGACGCCTCGTTTATGAGCGTCTGCGCCGGGAAGCAGGAAAGCCACTCTACGCCCTCGGCCTTGAGAATCTTCGCGATAGCCTGGTCACCGTTCATTCGATGCTTCTCCTTGGTTCCTCAATTAGTCTTTCGTGTCAGTGGAGAGACGCCGGTCTCCGTTCATTGCCGTTCGAGTTGGCGGCGTAGGCGTTCCAGTTCCGCTTGGAGTTCTTCTGCGCGAGCCTCAGCGGCTTGTGCCTGCGCTTCGGCCGCCTTCCTTGCCGCAATCTCGTCACCCAGTGGGTTCAGCCATTCGCCAGTGGCGCTGTCGCGCAGCGAGAAGCTGCTGATACCGTCCTCGGTGCGGCAGAAGAAGTCCACGCCCAGCACCTCGCTGCGCGACCAGACCTGGCCGTCCGGCTCGGTGTGCAGTTCGAAGCGCACGTACTCACCGTCTACGAGGCGCTCTCCCACCAGCGGCTCGGGGTAGCTTTCGCCGATCTTGTCCATCCGCCAGTACTCCCTCGCGCCCATCCGAGCGTAGATCTCGCGCTTTGCGCTCAGGTCCCTGGCGGCCGTGCTCGCAGACCCCACTTCGAGGACGAACGCGGGCGGGACGCCCCACTCGTCTATTCGGTAGCTGCGGCGCTCGCGCTTGATGGTCTCGGCATCGACGTTCAGGCCGAGCACGATCCAGCAGTCCGGCTCAACCACCGAACCGGGGGTGTTCGAGTCGTAGATGACGTTGGACTGGCCTGACACGAGGGTGGTCGGGTCGTCCTCATAGCGCGCTTTGAGTATGGACATCACTTCGAGTATGGTGTCGGCTTGCTGCATCGCGTCTTCAGGCGGCTCCGGGACCTCGCTTATGAGTTCGTACCAGGGAGTGTCATCGGCAGCGGGCGGCCGCGCGGACTTCGCGGTCGCTTTCGCTCTGGCGGATGTCATGGTCGTGCCTCCACTGCGATGTGAGCGCGTATACAAAGACGCCATGCCAAGCGGACTTGCTGGACTGCAACGCCCGCGTTCGATTCCTACCGCTGCCGCACGAACTTCTGGATGCGCTGGCCTTCGAGCACCTCGCCGACGTAGATGTCGCCGCGCGAGTCGATGGCGATGCCGTGCGGCGCGACGAACTGGCCGGGGTCGTGGCTGCTGTCGTCGCCCCAGCGGGCCAGGATGTTGCCATCGTCGTCGATTATGGTCAGGCGGTGGCCCAACTCGGCGACGTATATCTCGTCGTTCGGCCCCACCACGGCGTCGGCCGGCTGGCGGAAGCCCTGCCGCATGTACAGGAACTCGCCGTCCTGGTCGAATACCTGGAGGCGGTTGTTCTCGCGGTCGCACACGATCAGGTTGCCTTCGTTGTCGAGCGTCACGCCGTGCGGCAGGTGGAAGTCGACGGGATTGGCGCTGCCGGGCGCTCCCCAGGAGGTGATGAGCGCGCCGGTGCTGTTGTACTTGTGGACGCGCGCGTTGCCGTATCCGTCGGATACGAAGATGTCGCCCGTGTCCGCCGTGACGGCGATGCCCGTGGGCAGGTTGAACGGGCCGGCGGCGCGGTGCACCACCCGCTCGGGCAGGGTGTAGCCGGTGTCCGACGGGTTATCGCGAGTGCCCAGGGTGAGCAACAGGCTCTCATCGGGCGAGTACTTCAGAATCACGTGGGCGTCGCGGTCGGCCAGAAACACGCTGCCGTCGGGCGCTATGTGGATGCCGTGGGGGTTGGCGAACTCCACGCCCCACGACTTCACGAAGTTGCCCTCGCGGTCGAATACCATCAGCGGGTGTGCGCTGCGGTTGTAGACGTATACCTGGTCGTCCTTGTCCACGGCCACGCCGGCGACCTGGAAGAACTCGTAGCCCTCCGGGAGCCTGCCCCAGTTCTCATCCAATTCAAAGGTGTAGTCTCCGCTGCCGAACGCCATGAGTGTAGACCTCCTACGAGCGAGTGCGCGGGCGGGGACGACGGAACGTCCTCGCGCTGGGCGTAAATATAAGCCGTGAGCCGAACGCGGTCAAGGCGGCGGAAGGACGAAGGGGGGTCAGGCGTGTTCGGGCGCTTCTTCGGAGGACGGGGCGCCGCGCAGGGCAGCCAGGCGTTCCCATTCGGTGCGCCACACCTCCATGTATATGAAGTCGAGGCCGTTGCGGCGAACAGGCCCGAGCTCCTTGAATCCCGACTTCGCAAAGGAGTTGCGGGCGCGCTGGTTCCACTCCAGTGTGTGGAGGTACACGCGGTCGATGGTGGTCGAGTTGAAGATGTGCTTCAGCAGGGTGTTCACCGAGTCGGTGCCGTAGCCTCTGCTCCAGTAGTCGCGGTCGCCGATCATGATGCCCAGCTCCGTCTGGCCCCGCCTCAGATCGATGTCGTAGTACATGCAGTTGCCGATATGCTTGCCATCGTGGGTGTCGATGGCGAACCGCCGGGAGCGCTGGCTGGGATAGTCGATCTCCTCGCGAGTGTAGCGCAGAAAGTCGTTGAACGACATTCGGAGCGGGCGTGTGGCGTCGAGGGTGGCCAGCTCTTCGTCGGTGCGCCACCCGTAGTCGTCCTCGGCATCGCTCAGCATCTTTTCGCGGAGCACTACCTTTTCGCCGCCCTCTACCGTCCGCTTTTCGGTGTCAGCGCTTTTGGGCGACTTCCCGAATACCCTTTTGAACAATATCGGCCTCGTTCTTGTAGGTGAGCGATTCCAGAGCGTCCCCGAGGGCGAACCACTCGGCCACGTCGAACTCGTTGTCGTGCAGCGACAGGTCGCCGCCGGTGGGAGCCATCAGGTAGAAGTGCACGGTCTTGTGGCAGGTGGCGCCGTCGCCCGGGCGGGCGAACTCGTACTCGATGCTGCCGATGGTGTCGAGCAGCTCCACTTCCAGCCCCGTCTCCTCGCAGACTTCCCTCAGAGCCGTCTCTTCGCGCGTCTCGCCCGGGTCGGGCGTGCCTTTGGGCAGTCTCCACATCCGGGGGGTTCGCACCCCGCACAGAACGACCTCCACACCGCGGGCGGTTTCGCGGAACACGACGCCCCCGGCGGACTCCATATGCACGACTTGTCGCGTGTTTTCCATGAATTCCCTTGCCAACTGATAGTGGGACAATTCTATTTGTCCGCTTGGCCGCCAGTCAAGCGGCCTGGCGGCGCGGGAGCCGTGCCGGACCGGCACGACTGACGTGCTATCATGCACTTGTTGTCATTTCAGTCAGAGAAGGCAGCATCGAGGACGACTTCAAGAAGATCGGCGACTGCAAACTATGCTTCTTACCCTTGAAGAGGTAGTCATTGCGGCCGCTCGCATTGCCGGATCCCTGCCGGTGCTGCGGTGGCCGTTTGCGGGCGGGGTGGTGGCGGTGCTGGTGGACTTTTCCGACCTGTTCATGATGAACCTGTTGGACCTCGGCGGGGTGGGCGACTACCAGGCGTTCGACAAATGGGTCGACCAAGTGTACATGCTGACGTTCCTGGTGGTAGCGCTGCGGTGGAATGGCGTGCCGCGACACGTGGCGATAGGGCTGTTCGGCTACAGGCTCGTCGGATTCGCTTACTTCGAGCTCATCGATTCCTGGCGGGGCATTCTGCTGTTCTTCCCGAACGTGTTCGAGTTCTGGTTCCTGTTCGTTGCCGGCCTGAACCGCGTCAAGCCGGACTACGAGATTACGTGGAGGCGCGCGGCGCTTTGGCTACCGGCCCTGGCTGCCCTGAAGGTGTTTCAGGAGTACGCGCTTCACTGGGGTAAGTGGTTCGATGGATACGCGGCGATAGACGTCGTCGTGGACTGGTGGCAGGCGATTACGAGCCTGTGGCCGTAGGGGGCTCGGAACTCTAGGGCTTGCTTGACTGAACGCGGCGCGTTTTGAGATAGTGAACCGGCGGAGCAGACACCGGATTCTTACAGGAGCCAGAGACGCTAAACGATGGACCTTTGGGCACAACGCGCTGATCGCATCGTCCGGTCAAACCTGTTCGAGATGATCATCATCGGCGTTATACTGGTAAACGCCGCGCTGCTGGGGCTTGGGACCGCGCCCAGAGTAGAGCTCGATTACGCGGACTGGCTGCGGCTGGGTTTCCAGGTGGCGCTGGGCATATTCGTTGCCGAGGCGGCGCTCAAGATGTTCGCGCTCTGGCCGCATCCTCTGAGGTACTTCAGGGACGGCTGGAACGTGTTCGACTTCCTGGTGATCGTGCTGGCCCTGATCCCTGCCACGGGCCAGTTGGCCCTCGTCGCGCGGCTGGCGCGTCTGCTGCGGGTTGTGCGGCTCATTACCACGATTCGCGACCTGCGGCTGATTGTCGCGGCCCTTGTGCGTTCTATTCCCAGCGTGTTCCACGTGCTGATGCTCATGAGCATAGTGGTGTACATATATGCCATCATGGGCTACTACATGTTCCACGAGAACGACCCTGACGCGTGGGGGTCCCTGAGCAAGTCGGTGCTCACCCTGTTCAACATGCTGACGCTGGACGACTGGGCCAGGGTGATGTACAAGGCAATGGAAGTTCAACCGATGGCGTGGATCTACTTCGTGAGCTACGTGGTAATCGGCACTTTCGTGGTCATCAACCTGTTCATCGCGATTATCGTCAACAACCTGGACGAGGCCAAGCTGGACAAGCTGCGGGACCTGCAACGGCCCGTGAGCAGAGACGAATTGCTGCGGGAACTGCGCGTCACCCAGGAGGCGCTGCAGCGCCTGGAGTCGCGGATCAGGAACAGCGAAGACTCCTGACCGACCGGACGCCCCGGCACACCGCCGCGGCAGGTATTCCCCTCACGCCCTTTCCTCACGGAGCCGCCGGACGCGGGCCTCCCGGCCACAACTCGCGCCTTCGGACAGGCCCATTCGCCCTGCTCGCGGCGGAGTTGGGACACAAGATTCCCCCGCAATTCAGGCTTGGTCTGCGCGTGCCTCATTTCCGTTTACTTACAAGAATAGTACCAGAAAAAGCCTTGAATAAGTATGGATTCGTACAATATCGTCTTGAGCAGGCTGGTTAAGGATATTTTCCGCAGGCGGCCATCCCAGCTACCGCGAAGCAATGGCCGGTCTGCCGCTCCCGCGCTGCGCTCCATAGTGCCGGCGCGTGAGGCGGGCGCCAACCGGCAGCGAACTGACCTACTTAGGGATTCGGGATTCAGGAGGGACGGACCGATGAAGCTTACTCGGGCAAGGGTGACCAACTTCAAGAGCATAGAAGACACCGGCTGGGTCACCATCGATGACGTGACGTGCATGGTGGGCAAAAACGAGTCGGGCAAGACCGCGTTCCTGCATGCGCTCAGGCGCCTCAGCCCCGTGACCGGCGTGAACGGCGACTTCGACATCAAGGACTACCCCCGCAAGGGCTACGTGCGATACAAGCGCATACACCCCGACCGCCCCGCAACCGTCATAGCGGCCGAGTTCAAGCTCACGGACAGCGAAGTGGAAGAGGTCGAGAGCGTCTACGGCGAGGGCGTGCTCGATTCGAACACCGTGGTCGTATCCAAGGGGTACGACAACAAGCTGCACTGGGACTTCGAGGCGAACGAGCGCATGGTGATCGAGAACATCCTCGCCAACGCCAACCTCCCGGTGGAGATACAACAGCACGCCTGGGACTCGAACTCGCTGGAGGATTTGACGGCGTGCCTCGAGGACCTGCCCGTCAAGTCGGCCTCGGTGGAGTCGATGCTCGAAGTGATCAACTCTCGATTCTCGGGCGGCCTCAAGAGGACGATGGTCGAAGACTGCATGACGGCGTTTTTGCCGCACTTCGTGTACTTCGACGACTACAGCGCGATGCGGGGTCGGATTTCCATACAGGACATCCGAAGGCGCGTGGAGAACGGCGAGCATCTCGACGATGCGGACCGCACCTTCCTCTCGCTGCTGAAGCTGGTGGGAGCGAAGCTCGAGGACCTGGAGCACCAGACCAACTACGAGTACCTGAAGGCGGAGCTGGAGTCGGCCTCGATCGAGATCTCCGACGAGATATTCGAGTTCTGGAACCAGAACAAGCAGCTCAGGGTCGAGTTCGACCTGTCCCAGGCCAACCCCAACGACCAGCCGCCGCTGAACAAGGGCACCATACTGCACGTCCGCATCTGGAACAACAGGCATCGCGTGTCCGTGCCGTTCGACGAACGCTCCAAGGGCTTCGTGTGGTTCTTCTCGTTCCTGTCGTACTTCTCCACACTGGAGGAGGAGGAGGACGCCGACCTCATCCTGCTGCTGGACGAGCCCGGCCTGAACCTTCACGCCATGGCCCAGCGCGACTTCCTGCGCTTCATAGACGACCGGCTGGCGCCGAAGAACCAGGTGGTGTACTCGACGCACTCGCCGTTCATGATCAACCTCGACAACCTTAGCTCGGTGCGCACAGTGCAGGACGTGGACGACCGCGGCACCTTTGTGAGCGACGACACGCTGAGCAACGACCGCGAGACGGTGTTCCCGATACAGGTCGCCCTGGGCTACCAGATGGCGCAGACGCTGTTCCTGGCGCCCCACTGCCTGATGGTGAACTACCCCTCGGACCTCATCTACCTGCAGGTGCTCGGGGAGGCGGTGGCGTCCATCGGCCAGATGCGGCTGGACCCGCGCTGGGTCGTCATACCGGTGGGCGGCGCCGACAACCTGCCCACGTTCATCTCGACGCTCGGCGAGAACTACGTGAGCGTGGCGGTGATGATGGATGTTTCGACCAAGAACCGCATGAAGCTCGACCACATCAACCGCAACGCCGCCGTGCAGCGCCAGAACCCCATCAAGTGGGTTGAGGTGGCCAAGGTGCGCACCGCCGACATCGAGGACCTGTTCGAGCCTACCTTCTACCTGAAGCTGGTCAACGAGGCCTACGCCAACGAGCTTCGGGAGCCGGTCACGATGAAGTCGATCACCGACGCCAACCCGCGTATCGTGCAGCGCCTGGATGCGTACTTCAGGCGACAGCGAATCGCGGGCGGGCGCTTCGATCCCTACCGGCCGGCGGCTCTGCTGCTCCAGGAGCACTCGCGCCTGCGCGGCATGATCAGCGATCCGACAATAGAGCGCGCGGCGTCACTCTTCGAGCGCATCAACTCGCTGCTTCCCAGCAACGGCGCGTCGGAGACCGGCATCAACGCCGCGGCGGCAAGGGTGCTCGCGCCCATTTCGTAGCGCGAGACCCTGACCTGGCCTGGCCATCCAGGCTCCGGAACGATGAGAGAGGGCCTCCTCCTGTTGGGGAGGGGGCCCTCTTGTGCCTCTGTTCAAACTTGATGGGACTTGCGTCTCCAACCCTACCCCTACCCGTCTCCCAGTCTTGGGAGAGGGGACTGACGTTTCGGCCACAGCCCTAGCCAAAACCACCTGTCTTGGGATAGAATTTCCTTCTGACGCGCAGCGCCCGGACTGCGGGACGCGCCGCCAGCATGGAGGGGCTAGCCATTTCCGCTGCCGAATACGCCGGCGTCCAGGGCCTCGGCCCACCCGACGGCTCCCTGACCTACGATGAGGCGCTGGGGCTGGTGATGGGCCTCGCCGACTTCGAGCGTTCCAAGACCAGCCCCGGCCACTCCGGCTTCCACCTGGAGCGGATGCACCTGCTCATGGAGCGGCTCGGCAACGCCCACCTCGCGACGCCCACCGTACACGTCGCCGGCACCAAGGGCAAAGGCAGCACGTCCGCCATGGTGACGTCGATACTCGCGGCGCAGGGCCACAAGGTTGGCCTGTTCACGTCGCCGCACCTGCACCGCACCACCGAGCGCATCCGGGTCGGCATGACTCCCATAAGCGAGGACGACTTCGCCTCCGTCGTGACCCGCATTTGGCCCGCCGTGCTCAGCCTCGACGAGGATGGGCCCTACGGCCCCGCCACGACCTTCGAGGCGCTCACCGCTATGGCGTTCGTCCACTTCGCGAGCATCGGCGCGGACTTCCAGGTGATGGAGGTCGGACTGGGCGGCAGGTTGGACTCCACCAACATCGTGCGCCCGGAGGTGTGCGCGATAACGTCCATCAGCCTGGACCACGTGGCCACCCTGGGCGACACGGTGGAGAAGATCGCGTTCGAGAAGGCGGGCATCATAAAGCCCGGCGTGCCGGTGGCCGCCGCGCCCTACAGCGAGGCGGCGATGGGTGTGATCGCGCGCGTGGCTGAGGAGCGGGGCGCGCCGCTGGTGCGCGTCGAGCGCGAGTTGTCGGTTTCCAAGCTGGACGCCGACATGTCCGGCCAGTCGTTCGTGGTCGAGGGACTGCGCGGCGTCTACCGGCTCCGCACTCCCCTGCTCGGCGACCACCAGCTTGCCAACGCCGCGACCGCCATAGCGGCCGTCGAGTCCCTGCCCGACCGCTACGCCGTATCCGCGGAGAGCATCGTCAGCGGGATAGCCAACGTCCGCTGGTCCGCGCGCCTGGAGGTGCTATCCACCAACGGCAGCACGCTGGTGGTGGACGGCGCCCACAACCCCCACTCCATGGGCCGGCTGGTGGAGGCGGTTCGAGAGAACTTCCGGTTCAATCGTGTTATCCTGATATTTGGATCGCTGGGCGGACACAGCGCCGAGGGCATGGCGGACGCAATCGCCCAGCTTTCGCCGGTGGTCGTGGCGGTGCGCTCGCGCCATCCCAGGTCCGCGGCATCCGAGGGCATCGCGGACCTGTTCGAGTCCAGAGGCGTGACGGTCGCGCACCGGACGGAGGACGTGGGAGAGGGCACGCGCCGCGCGCTGGAGATGGCCGGCGACGGCGACCTGGTGCTGGGCACCGGCTCGCTCACGGTGGCCGCGGAGATCATCGAGCACGTGCGAGACATACCCCCGGAGCTGTACCCGACAATCAAGCTGCCCCCGTCCAGGGGATGACAAGAGTCCCTTCCCCCTCGATGGGGGAAGGCTGGGATGGGGGTGAGGTTAGCCAAACAGGGTGTGAACGACATGAACGAACACAGACGGCGAGTGGTGATTACCGGCATGGGGGCGATAACGCCCCTCGGCACGACAATCGGCGAGTACTGGGGCAACCTCGTGTCCGGCAAGTCCGGCATCGCCCCGGGCGTGATGTGCGACTACAGCGACTTCCCGTGCCAGATCGCGGGCGAGGTGCCGGAATTCGACGCCGGTGATTTCATGGACCGCAAGGAGTCCCGGCGAATCGCGCGCTTTTCGCAGATGGCAGTGGCCGCGGCTGGGCTGGCTATCGAGCACGGCGGACTGGATCTGTCCAGCGAGGACCCGGAGCGGCTGGGCGTGGTGATGGGCAACGGCAACGGCGGCTTTCCGGTGACGGAGGAGAACGCCCGCATCATGATGCAGCGTGGCGGCATGCGAGTCAGCCCGTACTTCATTCCCATGATTTTGCCGAACATGGCGGCGGCGAACGTGAGCCGGCTGTACGGACTGAAGGGCTACACCTCGACGGTGATCACGGCGTGCGCCGCGGGCAACCAGGCGATTGGCGAGGCGGCGGAGGCGGTGCGCAGGGGCGCGGCGGACGTGATACTGGGCGGCGGCTGCGAGGCGGGAATCTGCCAGCTCGCGCTGGGCGGCTTCAACGTCATCAAGGCGCTCACGCGCAGCAACGACGAGCCGGAGAAGGCGAGCCGTCCCTTCGACGCCAAGCGCGACGGCTTCGTGCCCGCGGAGGCGGCGGCCGTGCTGGTCATAGAGAGCTTGGAGCACGCCATCGACCGGGGGGCGAACATACTGGCGGAGGTTGCGGGATACGGGGTGTCCTCGGACGCCTTCCACGCGGTGCAGCCGGACGAGGACGGCGCGGGCGCGGCGCGCGCGATGCGCTGGGCGCTGGAGAACGCGGGCGTCGGCATCGACGAGGTCGATTACATCAACGCGCACGGCACGTCGACGCCCAAGAACGACCACGTAGAGACGCTGGCGATCAAGTCGCTTTTCGGCGAGCGCGCCTACGACGTGCCCATCAGCTCGACCAAGTCGATGATCGGGCACGCGCTGGGCGGCGCAGGCGCGGTGGAGGCGGTGGCGTGCATCCAGTCCATCGCCACCAACGAGATTCATCCCACCATCAACTACGAGCACCCCGACCCGGACTGCGACCTCGATTACGTGCCCAACGTATCGCGCAAGACGCGGGTGGACACGGTGTTGTCGAACAGCTTCGGATTCGGCGGACAGAACGCCTGCCTGGTGTTCAAGCGCTTCGAGGGGTAGCTTCCAGCCGCGCCAGCAGCGGGTCGAGGATGCCCGCTTCGGCGAAGCCCCTGGCGCGCAGTATGCAGCTATCGCACGTGCCGCAGGGGACGTCGCCGCCCTCGTAGCAGCTCCAGGTGTGCTCCAGCGGCGCGCCGAGGCGCGTGCCCAGCGCGGCTATCTCGGCCTTCGACAGGTCTATGATCGGGGTCTCCACGCCGATGGGCACGCCGTACTCGGTCCATAGCTTGCTTCCGGCGTCCAGCGTCTGCCGCGCCTTGTCGTAGAACTCGGGCCGGCAGTCGGGGTAGCCGCTGTAGTCCAGGGCGTTCGGGGCCATGTAGACGGACGCGGCGACCTCGGCCGGGGCCACGCCCTCCACTTCGATGGCGTGCAGCACGTTGCTTTCCAGGTAGGCCGCGGCGAGCGCCAGGAAGATGGTGTTGCGCAACGGCACGTAGGTTATCGGCACGCCGTGCCCTATTTCTTCGCCGGCGCGGCCCGACGGCATTGGGAAGCGGTCGGGGCTGGTGAGCGCGGAGTACCAGGCAATCTCCGAGAGGAAAGAGATGTCGAGCAGCCTGTGCTCGATGTCCATGATTCCCGCGATCTTCGCCGCGCAGTCGACCTCTTTCGCGTGGCTCTGGCCGTAGTGGAAAGTGATCGCCGCCAGGCTGTCGACGCGGTCCTTTGCGTAGGCCGCGACGGTGGTAGAGTCGAGGCCGCCGGACAGCAGGATTACGGCGTAGCTGGGCATGACTTCAACCCTCACCCTAACCCTTTCCCAGTCTTGGGAGAGGGGACTGACGCCACACGGAGTGCGCCCTACCCTTCACCCTCGTGGCCGGGCAGACGGAGGTCGTGGAGCACGCGGGACACGGAGCGGGCGCGGTTGAGCACGTAGAAGTGCACGCCGTCCACGCCGTTGTCCCAC
This sequence comes from Dehalococcoidia bacterium, assembly GCA_034422735.1. GTDB lineage: Bacteria > Chloroflexota > Dehalococcoidia > Lucifugimonadales > CATOSD01 > CATOSD01. The sequence continues at coordinate 37,444 of DAOUJL010000053.1, forward strand.
AGCTCCCTCACCTGGCGCGTGGCGTGCTCTATGCCCAGCTCGCGCACCGCGTCGTCGTCGCCTTCGTGCCTGGACAGCTTCGCGTCCAGCGCGGGCGGTATGCCGGCGCCGCACAGCGCAGTCATGCGCCGTATCTGGGACGCGCTCAGGATGGGCATGATGCCTGCTATGATGGGCGCCTGTATGCCCGCCTGGCGCGCCCTGTCGAGAAAGCCGAAGAAGTCGGCGTTGTCGAAGAAGAGTTGCGTAACCAGGAACTCCGCGCCCAGTTCGACCTTCATCCTGGCATACTCCAAGTCCGCCTCGGGGCTGACCGCCTCCGGATGCGTCTCGGGATAGCACGCCGAGCCGATGCCGAGGTCGTAGTTCTCGCGGATGTGGCTGATCAGGTCGGTGGAGTGGGCGAAACCGTCCTCGACGGGCACGAACCGGTCGCTGCCCCTGGGAGGATCACCGCGCAGCGCCAGGACGTTCTCGATTCCGGCGGCCGCGAGTCGCCTCAGCACCTCGTCCACTTCGTGCCGGGTCTGCGCCGAGCAGGTGAGGTGCGCCATGGGCAGCAGCGACGTGTCCCGCAGGACACTTACCACCATCTCCTCGGTGACTTCCTTGGTGGAGCCGCCCGCGCCGTAGGTCACGGACACGAACGAGGGCCGGAACACCGAAAGCCGGTCCAGAGAGCGAAAGAAGGCTCTGTGGCCCCGTTCATTCCGGGGCGGGAAGAACTCGAACGAGATGCTGCGCTCGTCCTTGAGAATCTGGCTAATCTTCATGTCGGTCAGTTAGTGCCGCGCGCCAAACGCGTGGGCGCGGCGCGCTCCGCAGTGGTCAGGATGGGGTTCGACGCCTCGCGGGACGGCGGCGTCTCGCCGCACCCTAGTCTAACACACCCATGCGCGGGGCACGAAAATGGCCTAGAATGGTAGCCGTTCGGAATTGATGAGGCGAGCGCTTTCACCCCCAACCTAACCTTCCCCCATCAAGGGGGAAGGGACTTTTGGCAATCACCAGGTGAGCGAATGAGTCAGGAAACACCAGAGGCGAGTTCGGACTTCGTCCGCAGGATCGTCGCGGAAGACAACGAGTCGGGCAAGTACGGCGGGCGCGTTCACACGCGGTTTCCTCCCGAGCCCAACGGCTACCTGCACATCGGGCACGCCAAGTCGATATGCCTGAACTTCGGCGTAGCCGCCGAGAACGGCGGCATGTGCAATCTGCGTTTCGACGACACCAACCCGGCGACCGAGGACACCGAGTTCGTCAACTCGATGAAGGCCGACATACAGTGGCTGGGATTCGACTGGTCGGAAAGGGAGTTGTACGCCTCCGACTATTTCGAGCAACTCTACGACATGGCCGTGCAGCTCATCAAGAAGGGCAAGGCCTACGTCGACTCGCTCAGCGCGGACGAGATTCGCGAGCACCGGGGCACGCTGACCGAGCCGGGACGCGACAGCCCCCACCGCGACCGCTCGCCGGAGGAGAGCCTGTACCTGTTCGAGCGGATGCGCGCCGGCGAGTTCGAGGAGGGCGCGCACGTGCTGCGCGCCAAGATCGACATGGCGTCGCCCAACATCAACCTGCGCGACCCCGTGCTGTACCGCATCCGCAGCACGCCGCCCCACCACAGGACGGGCGACGACTGGGCCGTGTACCCGATGTACGACTTCGCGCACGGCCTCTCCGACTCGCTGGAGGGAATCACCCACTCCATCTGCACGCTGGAGTTCGAGGACCACCGCCCGCTGTACGACTGGCTGCTGGAGGAGCTGGGGCTGTACCATCCGCAGCAGATCGAGTTCGCCCGGCTTGAGATAAGCCGCACCGTGCTGAGCAAGCGCAGGCTGCTGCGCGTGGTCGACAGCGGCCAGGTGTCGGGCTGGGACGACCCGCGAATGCCCACGATCTCCGGGATGCGGCGACGAGGCTACACGCCGGAGTCCATTCGCGCGTTCTGCGAGCGCGTGGGCGTGGCCAAGACCAACTCGGTGATCGACGTGAGCCAGCTCGAGCACGCGCTGCGCGAGGACCTGAACGTGCGGGCGGAGCGCAGGATGGCGGTGCTTGATCCGCTGCGGGTGGTAATCGAGAACTACCCGGAAGGCCAGGTGGAGTACCTGGAGGCCCAGAACAACCCGGAGGACGCGAGCGCAGGCACGCGCATGGTGCCCTTCTCGCGGGTGCTGTACGTGGAGCGGGAGGACTTCATGGAGAACCCTCCACGCCGGTTCTACAGGCTGGCTCCGGGCCGTGAGGTGCGGCTGCGCTACGCCTACTTTCTCAAGTGCCTGGAGGTGGTCAAGGACGAGGCCACCGGCGAGGTGGTGGAGTTGCGCTGCGAATACGACCCGGAGACGAAAGGCGGCTCGGCCCCGGACGGGCGCCGGGTACGCGCAACGCTGCACTGGGTGTCGGCGGAGCACTCGCTGCCCGCCGAGGTGCGGCTGTTCGACCACCTCTTCCTGGACGAGGACGACCCCGGCTGGGACCCGGACGACGACCTGAACGTGAACCCGGACTCGCTGACGCGGCTGGATTCGTGCCGCATCGAACCCAGCCTGGCGGAAGCGGAGCCGGGCGCGAAGTTCCAGTTCGAGCGGCAGGGCTACTTCTGCGTCGATACCGAGGACTCCAGACCGGGCGCGCCGGTGTTCAATCGCACGGTTACGCTGCGGGACAGGTGGGCCAGGATACGGAACAGGCAGTAGCGGCGCTCCACGCCGGATAGGAGATAGACGATGGCCGGATTCAACATCGAGGGCAAGGTGCAGACAGTGCTGGGCCTGGTGGATCCCGGCGAGCTTGGCGTGACGTTCACGCACGACCACCTGCTGGTGTCCACGGACCACATGGTGGACCGGCCCGCCGAGGCCAGCGCGCGCCACCTGTACAGCCAGCCCGTGACCCTGGAGTCGCTGGCGTACCGGAAGTACCACTTCGGGCGAGTCGAGGCGGTGTCCGGCCTGGAGGACGTCGGCCTCGCCATCGACGAGGCCAACCTGTTCAAGCAGTACGGCGGCGGCACTATCGTCGAGCCGTCGAGCATGGGCATAGGCCGCGACCCCGTGGGCCTCGCGCGCATCTCCAGGGCCACCGGCGTCAAGATCGTCATGGGCGGCTCGTTCTACGTGGACGCCGCGCATCCGGCGGACATGTCCCAGCGCGACGAGTCGGAGCTGGTAGAGAAGATCGTCCAGGACATCGTGGAGGGCGTGGACGGCACCGGCATAAGGTCCGGCGTCATCGGCGAGGTGGGCTGCACCTGGCCGCTCACCGACAACGAGCGCAAGGTGCTGCGCGCGTCCGGCAGGGCCCAACGCATCACCGGCGCGCCGCTGCTCATCCACCCGGGGCGCAACGAACACGCGCCGCTGGAGATAATCGAGGTGCTGAGCGAGGTGGGCGCCGACCTGGGGCGCACCATCATCGGCCACCTGGACCGGACGGTGTTCGAGAAGTCCACGCTGCGGCGGATGGCCGAGAGCGGCATCTACATGGAGTGGGACCTGTTCGGCAAGGAGGAGTCGTACTACGGCGCCAACACCGAAATCGACATGCCCGGCGACGCCAAGCGCATGGACGACATAAGCTGGATCGCGTCGGAGGGCTACGAGGACAAGATCGTGGTCGCCCACGACATCGACTCCAAGGACAGGCTGACGGTGTACGGCGGGCACGGCTACTTCTACATCCTCAGCCACATCGTGCCGCGTATGCGGCAGCGCGGCTTCACCGACGAGGCGATTCGCAAGATCCTGGTGGACAACCCGGCCAGAGTGATGACGTTCGCCGCGCCGTCACCGCGACAGTAGAGGTAGGAACGTCGAGGAGGAGGAGAGCTATGGGCAAGCCAATCGGGCCGGACTTCGTGTATGAGCACGTGAGCGCGTCGTCACCAAAGCTATCGAGGGACGGCAGCCGGCTGCTGTTCGTGGAGACGCGCGTGGACAGGGAGGCGATGAAGTACCGCTCCCGCATCATGATGCAGGATCTGCCCAACGGCGAGGCGAGGGCGTTCACGTCCGGCGACCAGGACGCCAGCCCGCAGTTCTCCCCCGACGGCCAGACGGTCGCTTTCCTGAGGCCGGACGACGCCGGACTGCGCCAGCTCTGGCTGATTCCCGCGGACGGCGGCGAGGCGGGCAGGCTCACCTCCGAGCCGGGCGGCGTGGTCGAGTTCGCCTGGTCGCCCGACTCGCGGACGCTGGCGTTCATCTCAGACGTCGATCCCGACAGGCTGCCCGACGACCACGACCACACCCGCTACCCGCAGGCGCGCGTGGTGACCAGGATTCGCTACCGCGCCGACTCGGTGGGCTGGCGTGGCAACGCCTTCCGCCACCTGTTCGTCGTCGACGCGGCGGGCGGCGAGACTCGGCAGCTCGTGGAAGGCGAGGGCGACGACTGCTCCCCGGCGTGGTCGCCCGACGGCAGCAGAATCGCGTTCGTCTCCAGCCGGCGGGAGGACAGGGACATGCACAGCTTCACCGAGGTGTACGTCGTACCCTCCGGCGGCGGTGACGTGGAGTGCTGGTCCGAGGGCCTGGCATTTGCGGGAGGCGTCGTATGGTCGCCCGATGGTAAGCGAGTCATCACCATCGGCTCGGAGAACTACAAGCTGTCGGCGTCCAACGGCGGCATGCTCTACGTGCTCGAGGCCGGGGCCGCGCCCAGGCGCATCACGGACGGCGCGCTGACGCTGAAGGCGGGCGGGCCGAACACGGCCTCACCGGACCTCGTGTGGACAGACGACGACAGGATCGTCTTTCTGGGCGACGCGCACGGCGAGTCCTACGTCTGTGACGCGCCGGTATCCGGCGAGGGGCACCGCGTGCTGGCCGGAGGCGGCGCGCAGTACAACAGCGCGGCGTTCGACTCCCAGGCAGAGCGCGCGGTGGTGTCGGCGAGCTCGCCGACGTCGCTGGACGAGCTGCGGCTGGTGGATGCGGGGGACGGCACGCAGAGCGCGCTGACTTCCTACGACGAGGCATACTTCGCCGGCCACCCGCCGGCGGGCGTGGAGCGACTCTCCATCGAGCGCGCGGGGTACGAGGTGCACGGCTGGCTCTGGTTCCCACCCGACTTCGACCCTTCGGGGCGCTACCCGCTGGTGGTGGACATTCACGGCGGGCCGCACGGCGCCTTCTACCACGCATTCGACCTGCGCCAGCAGACGCTGGCCACGGCCGGCTACATCGTGCTCACGGTCAACCCCAGGGGCTCGTCCACCTACGGCATGGACTTCATGGCGGCGGTGCAGGAGGACTGGGGCGGCGAGGACTACCTGGACATCATGGGAGTTGTAGACGAGGTGTCGGCGCGCCCCTACGTCGACACGTCCCGCATGGGCGTGCAGGGCTACAGCTACGGCGGCTACATGACAAGCTGGGTCGTGGGGCACACCAACCGGTTCGCGGCCGCGATCGTGGGCGCGCCGGTAACGAATCACTCCAGCTTCTACGGGACCTCGGACATCGGTGTGTGGTTCATGGAAGCCAACATGGGCGGCATGAGAAAGGACATCCTCGACACGTACTTCAAGCACTCCCCGCTCACCTACGCGCCCAACGTGGAGACGCCGGTGCTGCTGATGCACAGCGAGGACGACCTGCGCTGCCCGATGGAGCAGAGCGAGCAGTACTTCGTGGCGCTCAAGCGCCTGGGGAAAGAGGTGGAGTTCGTCCGGTTCCCATCGGGCCCGCACGGCTTCTTCCGCACCGGTCACCCCAAGATGCGCGAGGAGTGGTTCGAGCGCACCCTCGAGTGGTACGACCGCCACATGGCGGAGTAGCCGGACGCTACGCGAACCGCGACGGCGCGAACGGCGACAGGTCGAGCGACGGCGCGCTCGCCGCGACAAGGTCCGCGACGGCGTGGCCCATCGCGGGCGCGAGCAGTATGCCCTTCTTGCCCGCGCCGGTCACCAGGTAGGCGTTGTCCCAGTCGGGCGCTCCGCCAAGTATCGGCAGCCAGTCCGGCGTGACGGGACGCAGGCAGGCGGTGTGGAGCACCACCTCGGCGTCCGCGAACGAGGGCATCAGCCGCGCGGCCCCGGCGGACAGCGTCCGGCGCGCCCACTCGCTGGGATTGACGTCCCATCCCCTGCACTGCTCGGTCGCGCCCACCCACGCCTGGCCGCCCGCCCTCTCGTTCAACGACACTCCCGCGCCGGCCCAGTCGTGGGCGAGCGGCCCGCCCGGCGGGCGCAGCCGCAGAATCTCGCCCTTGAGCGGCTCGACCGGAACGGGCACGCCCAGCCAGCTCTCGGCGTCGCCGCTCCACGGGCCGGTGGCCACCACGACGGCGTCGCAGGCAATCCGCCCGTCGTCCAGAACCACGCCCTGGACGGACCCGCCGCTCGTCTCCAGCGCGGTGACGCCGGCGTGCCGCACCGTCGCGCCTAGCGACCCGGCGGCGCGGAGCAGCGCCTGCGTGAAGAGGCCGCTGTCGAGCACGGCGTTGCCGAACAGCCGCAGGCCGCCCAGCGCGTCCCCGGACAGGCGCGGCTCGTCTCGCAGCAGCTCGGAGGCGTCCGCCCACTCCGCCGAGAAGCCTTCCGCCGCCTCGAACAGCGCCTGCGTCTCCTCCAGCCGGGCGAACTCCGCCTCGTCGAAGGCGACGTCGACCGAGCCGACGCGCGCGGCGCGGAAGTCGATGCCGGACGCCTCCGTCAGCCGTTCCCACAGCGCCAGGTGCATCTCGAATGACGCCCGCGCCATCGGCGCCAGCGGGCCGGGTATCTGCGCACCCTGCAGCGGGTTGAGACCGCCTGCGGAGTAGCCGGACGCATACGCCGCCACGCCCTGGCGCTCGACCACTGTCGTGCGTATGCCCGCCTCCGCGAGACAGAAGGCGGCGGCGCAGCCCGCCGCGCCCGCCCCGATTACTACCACGTCCGAAAGGTCTGCCATATCTCGCCTCCTGTGGGGGTGTGTCCTATGCGGCGGGGCTGCGCTCCCGGGCCGCTTCGCGCGGCGTGCTCGGACGTCGCGCGAAGTACATCAGAACGGTCGCTAGGGTGTAGGCGAACGACCCGAACGCGAACAGCGCCGTCTGCTGTCCGCCGGTGAGCCGGTAGAGCACCGCGCTGAACGACGGGCCCGCTCCGAGCGACGCGGTCTGGAACAGCCCGACCAGGCCGATGATCGCGCCGAAGTGCGCCCTGCCGTAGTACTGCGCCAGCATCATACTGCCGAGTATGCCCACTCCGCCGGAGGCGGCGCCCCACACGATTACGACGATGGTGCCGTGGCTTTTCGCGCTGACGCCGAGCGTGTCCAGCCATCCCAGCTCGATTGCGAGCAGCAGCACGGTGGCCGCGAGCGCCAGCACCAGCACGGCCATTGCCAACACGCGCGGCGAGTACTTGTCCGAGAGGAATCCCCACGTGGGGTTGGCGAACGCCCCCAGCAGCGAGGATATGCTGAGGGCGAGCGCCGCCTGCGGACGGGGCACGCCGGCGTCCAGCAGGTAGGGCACTATCTGGTAGCCGAGCCCGCCGGACGTGAGGATGGAGAACGACTCCGCGGTGACGATGGCCCAGAACGGGAACGTGAGCGCCGCCTGTCCCACGCGCCAACTGTACTCGCTGTCGCCCGCGGGGCGGCGCTGCGGGCCGGTCGCTCGCGCGGGCCGGGGATTCGCCGCGCGCTGAGCGGGCGCGCCGTCGGGCAGCAGGCCGATGTCCTCTGGGCGGCGTCGAAGAATCAGCAGCAGCGGCAGCGTGAACAGCAGCGCGAACACGCCGAGGGCGCGGTAGCCGACGCGCCAGGAGTAGCCCGCCCCCGCCAGCAGCGCGAAGAACTGGATGTTGGCGGCGCCCGCGACGGGACGCGCCATGCTGATGAGGCCGATGGCGAAGTTGCGCTGCCTCTGGAAGAAGTTGACGGCCAGGGTTCTCGGCACCACGGAGATGAGGATGGTGTTGCCGAGGCCGCGCGCGATGATGTAGCCGGCGGAGAACTGGACCACCCCTCCGGCGCCGGCGGCGGCGAACAGGCAGACGCCGGTGAGGAGCGACGCGGCGGGCATCATCCAGCGGGAACCGTAGCGGTCGGCGAGCCTGCCGACGAACGGCGAAATGCCTCCGCCGATCCAGGTGCCGGCCGTGACGGCGTAGGCGACGGTGCTGCGGTCCCAGCCCATGTCCTCGAATATGAGGTCCTGAATGCCGCCGAGCACCACCTGCGCGACGCCCGTGGCCCCTATGGTGGCGAAGGCGGCGGCGCCCAGCACCAGCCAGCCGTAGTAGAAGGGCGTGCGGGGCCGCCAGTTGTAGAGCCTGAGTATCAGGGGCATGGGCCTCCGGGCTGTGGGCGGCCAGCGTAGTGCTGGCGGCGTGGTGTCACGGGTTCGTGGCCCCGGACGTGGCGGGAACCTCCGGCGCGAGGTCGCTCGCCGGGGCCGGAACGCGCACACGATGATAACACTTTTGGCGTCTGCCGGGGGCCATCGGCGATCGGGCATGGCATAAAGGGGCGCGGCGTGGTATCGTTGCGCCACTTCAGTCGGTGGGAGGTGCGCCGATGCGCTGCGCCGCGTGTGGCAGGGAAAACGCCGACACCCACAGATTCTGCATACACTGCGGGGCGCCGCTGGAGGCGACCCAGCCCGCACCCGGCGCCGAACCGGAAGACCCGGTGGAGGCGCTGCACGCGGACGTTCGCCGCCTGACCGTCGAGGTGGCCGAGCTGCGGCGCGCCATGGCGGAACACGGGCTGACGGCGCGTCGCGAAGCGGGGCGCGCCAGGGCCGTGCCACCCAGAAGGCCGCTAGCCGATCCGGCTCCCGAGGCGTCGCAACCAGGGGAACAGATTGCGGCCCCGGAGGCCCAACGCTGGGGCGCGATCGATTGGGAGCTGATTCTCGGCGGCAACTGGCTGGCGCGGGTCGGCGTGCTGGCGCTGATCATCGGCACGGCGTTCTTTCTAAAGCTCGCCTTCGACAACGATTGGATCGGGGAGACCGAGAGGGTCCTCCTGGGAATAGTGGGGGGCCTGGCCCTCGTCGGCGCGGGCGAGTACTGGAGGCGGCGCTATCCCATCTACTCCCAGGCGCTCGTGGGCGGCGGGGTCGCCATCCTCTACCTGTCGGTGTTCGCCGCGTTCGCATTCTACGATCTGATAGCCACCTATCCCGCCATCGGCGTTCTGGCTTTCATCAGCGTGAGCGCCGCAGCGCTGGCGCTTCGCTACGAGTCGACCTCTCTCGCCATCCTGGGCATCGTGGGCGCGTACTTCGCGCCGTTCCTGATAGGCGCGCTCGACGAGACGACCGGCCAGGGCGCGGGCGGCTCGGGTACAAGCTACGAGGTGGTGGTGTACACGCTGCTGGTCAACGTCGGCGTTGTCGCGCTGTCTACGTTCCGCAACTGGCGCTGGTTCACGCTGCTCGCACTCGTCGCGTCGCTGGCGTCCTTCATGGCGTGGTACGACTACGCGGAACCGTCCGTCGAGCTTGCGGTTTCCCAGGCGTTCCTCACCGGCATCTTCCTGACCTTCGTGGCGGCGACGACGCTGTACCACGTGATCTGGCGCAGGGTGCCCCAGGCCTTAGATCACTCGCTGATGGTGCTCAACGCCGGAGCCTATCTGGCGCTCAGCTACGGCACGCTGTGGGACGACTACCGCGAATGGATGGGGCTGCTCGCGCTTGGACTGGCTGTGTTCTACGCGGTGCTGGGCGCGTTCGTCATGCGAAGGGGCCGCGAGCAGTACTACCTGGCGCTGATGGCGTTGGGCATCGCGGCGGTCATGCTGGCTATAGTTGCGCCGGTGCAGTTGGGCGGCCCCTGGTTCGGCGCGGCATGGGCGGTACAAGGCGTCGTGCTCGTGGGCCTGTCGTTCCGGCTCGGACGTATTCACACGCGGCTGGCCGGCCTGTTGGCTCTCTCGCTGGGGGCGCTGACGCTGCTGCTGTACGGCGTGCCGATGGCGTTGACCGAGGATCTTACGCCATTCGCGAACGCCTACGCGCTCTCGTTCGCCATGGCGGCGGCGGCGTTTTACGCGGTCTCCTACCTGCTTTGGCGCGGGCGCGAGACGCTGCACGAGAAAGAGTGGGCTGAGTTCCCCGCAGTTCTGACGACGGCCAACGTGTTGCTCGCCGCGCTGTTCGCCACGCAGCTCGGCAGCACGTGGCTGCCGGTAGCCTGGAGCGCGCTCGCGGTGGTGATGGTGCTGGCGTGGCGATTCTTGGACCTGCGGGAGATGCGCTGGTCGGGCTGCGTACTGCTCGCGGTCCTGGCGGCGCGGCTGGTCGGCTGGGAGACGACCATCGAGACGGACGGATTTACGCCGGTTCTGAATGGACGGATGCTCGCGTTCGCGTCCGGCATCGCCGCGCTGTACGCCGCGGTGGCCATGCTGCGCGGGCGACCGGACCGCGTGTCCGAGCGCGAACGCGTCCTGCTCGTGCCCGCCCTGCTGACCGGCGCGAGCGCGCTGACGCTCTGGATACTGGCCGCGGAGGCATTCGCGCTGGTGGACAGCGGGATTATCGACGTGTCCGGCGACGCGGAGTTCTACGTCAAGAGCCTGTCGCTAAGCCTGGTGCTGGCCGTGTACGCGAGCGCGGCGCTGGCCATCGGCGTGCTGCGGCGTCTGCGCACGGTGCGGATAGCCAGCCTCGGGCTGCTGGCGGTGCCGGTGGTCAAGCTGTTCCTGGCCGACTCGTTCGCTCTGGAGCAGGGCTACCGGGTGGCGGCGTTCATGTGCCTGGGCGCGCTGCTGCTCGCGGGCGGATTCCTCTACCAGCGCTACCAGGAGGCGATACGGGGCTTCCTGTTCGAGCAGGGTGAGGCCGAAACCGACGATAAGTAAAGGAGCTATCCTACAGTCCCTTCCCCCTTGATCGGGGAAGGTCAGGATGGAGGTGTCGTCAGGACTCAACCCGCCACGGGCTGTTCTCAGCCGGCACGCGGAATGGCGGCGCCGTGGGGGAGATGAACACCAGCGGCTCGTCGCCGATGTTGCGTATGGAGTGGGACGCCCCCGGCGGCACGTACACCAGCGTGCCCGGGCCCACCTCCTCGGTCTCGTCGTTCACGTTCATCGCGCCCCGGCCCTGGATGATCACGTACACCTGCTCGTTGTCGGCGTGGGCGTGCGTGGCCTGCTCGCTGCCGGGAGCGCCCTCGACCCAGGTCACGAGCAGATTCTGCGCGCCGAACTGGCCGGGGGCGAGCATCAGGTGTGACACCTGCCCGCCGCGATGGTTCCTGGGGCTGTCGGCCAGCTTCTGGATGTGCATGGGTGAGTACCTCGCGGCCGGTGTGCGCACGCTCACGGACGTGTCAGACCGGTATTGTGTGCGGGAATGGGGATGATGGGAGGGTGGCGACCCCGACCGGATTTGAACCGGCGATCTCTGCCTTGACAGGGCAGTATGTTAAACCACTACACCACGGGGCCACATACGCGAGGTGGGCGTTCCTCGCCCACCTCGCCCAATTTTACAGCCTGGAGGGGCAAAGGGTCAACGGCAAAACCGCGCGTCGACCCCCGCGAATCCCGTTAGGCCATGCCTGCGGCTTGCAGCGCCTCGTCCAGCTTGGCCGGGCTGTAGCCCACCACCTGGCTGTCGCCGATCACGGTGACGGGCGTGGTGCGGTAGCCCATGCCGACCAGGTTCTTGAGCGCGTTGCGGTCTGTCGAGACGTTGAAGTCGTCGAACTCTACGCCCTTGCGTGAAAGATACACTTTCACCATGTGGCAGGGGCCTCAACCAGTCGAGCTGTAGACCTGTACGGTGTTTTCCATATGCAACACTCCTTCGCTATTCCTGTTCCGCTTTCGTGTCGTCCTCGGCCGCTCGGCGGCGCTCGTTGAACTCGCGCTTTCCGCCGGTGTCGGCGAAAAGCTCCTCACCGACCGGCACGGCCTCATCGACCGTCTGCACGAAATCCTCGCCCAGCTCATACTTGCGAAGAAACTCTTCGCTCACGAAGAACATTCAAATGCAGAACCCGTCGCGCTCGATGTCCTCGTGGTGCCGCTCGCAGGGGCAGATTTTCTTGCGATCCTCGACCGGATCGCCGCTCAGCGGCATTCAAGGGCAGTACCGGTAACCGTACTTGCGCTCGTTCTCGGCGAGCCCCTCCTGGACGACGGTAACGACGTCGGCTTCGGGGAAGAACTCGTAGGGTCCTTTCTCGACGTACCGTTCCGAGAACCGGACGGCGCGTTGCATCGCCTCTTCTTCAGTCAACTCGCGTCGTTTGCGTGGGGGCATTGGGCACCTCCTGTGACGCTTGCACGGCGCTGGCCGGGCTAGCGGGGGCCTCCCGCGGCCGGTCCCAGCCTCATCCTCTCATGCATCTCACAACTCATATTGTAGAATGCGCGGGCCTGCGCTTCAAGCCTGCCGACCAGCGACGGCAGCGCGCGTTCCACCTCCGCGACCGTCTTTTCCGCCGACGCCTCCACGCTCAGCAGGGCTACCGTCGTGCACTCGCACCTGGCGGCGAAGAACACCTTGAGGAATCCCGGATTGGCGGACAGGTCCATCTTGAACCCGCGCAGAGGGGAAAGCCCCAGGTCGGGGGACACCGCGTCGAGAACCAGGCGCCTGAGCGTGTCCTCGCGGATGTGCTCCGCGTCGGGGGACTGCTCGGTTGGCGAACCGCTGGCGCTGTCGATGTGCGTCCTCACTCGGTGTATCGGTGAAAGGGTGGTGGGCGGTATAAGATTTGAACTTATGACCTCTGCGATGTCAACGCAGCGCTCTAGGCCGCTGAGCTAACCGCCCTCCATTACGAATAAAGACAGATAAAGTTTAGCAATGGCACGCCAGCCGGTCAACCGGCCTACCGCCCGCCAGTCCCTTCCCCCTCGCAGGGGGAAGGTTAGAGCCTGCCCCCGCGAAAGCGGGGGATAGGGGTCCGCAGCGCCCTAGTCGTCGGCGGGCGCGCCCTCCAGCGGGTCGAGCGTACTCAGCGTGTCCAGTGAGTCCGAAGGGTCGTAACCGCCGAAGGGCATGTCGCTCTCGTCCCCCGGGAACTGGGGCAACATCCCGATAGGCTCCGGCGGAACCAGCTCCTCGTCGTCGATGCCCAGCAGTTCGCGGCCCTCCTCGGTGTCGTCCAGCCGCGCCGGGATGAGCCGCCCGATGATGACGTTCTCCTTCAGCCCGCGCAGGTAGTCGATTTCCCCGTTGATGGCCGACTCGGTGAGCACGCGGGTGGTCTCCTGGAAGGAGGCCATCGCGAGGAAGCTCTCCACGTTGAGCGAGGCCCTGGTTATGCCCAGCAGCACCGGGCTTGCCGTGGCCGGCTCGCCGCCCTCGGCGAGTACGCCGTCCATCGTCTCCCTGAACTGCTGGCGGTCCATGTACTCGCCGGGCAGCAACTCGGTGTCGCCGGTGGCGTCGATGCGCACCTTGCGCAGCATCTGGGAGATGATGACCTCGATGTGCTTGTCGTGGATAACCACGCCCTGGTTGACGTACACCCTCTGCACCTCGTCGGTGAGGTAGCGCTCCACGTCCTCGCGCCCGAGGATGGCGAGTATCCGCTGGGGGCTGAGGTTGCCCGACGTGAGGGCGTCTCCCGCCTGCACAGCGTCGTCGGTGCTCACGATGATGCGCGCCGCCGCGGGGATGGTGTACTCGCGCACGTCCTCGTCGACGCCGGCTATGGTCAGGCTGCCCTCGCCGAGGCTGACGACGCCCGACTCCCTGGCGACCAGGTTTTCGGAGGGCAGCGCCAGCGCGCCGTCTTCCGACTCGTCCTCCTCGCCGGCCACGGGGACCGCGAGCGTCGCGCCGATGCTGACGGCGGCGCCGTCGCTCACCCGGAACTCGTAGCCTTCCGGCAGCTCGTACTCGTCGCTGTACTCCTGGATGCTGGACACGCGGATGGTGCGCGACCCGGGCGTCTCGACGACTTCGATCTCGCCCTCGATCTCGGACAGCACCGCTTCGCCCTTGGGCACCCTGGCCTCGAACAGTTCCACCACCCTGGGCAGGCCGCTGGTGATGTCCACGCCCGCGATGCCGCCGGTGTGGAAGGTGCGCATGGTTAGCTGCGTGCCCGGCTCGCCGATGCTCTGCGCCGCGATGATGCCCACCGCCTCGCCCAGCATTACGGGCTTCATGGTGGCCAGGGACAGGCCGTAGCACATGCGGCACACGCCGCGCTCGGCCTGGCACCTCAGGGGCGAGCGCACCATTATCTCGGCAACGCCGGCCTCGCGCAGGCGTTCAATGGCCTCCTCGTCCACGATTTCGTTGCGGTCCATCAGAATCTCGCCGGTCTCCGGATGCGGTACCGGGGCGGCCGCGTACCGGCTTCTCACGCGGTCCACGAACTGCGGAAGCTGGCTGTCCCTCGACTCGGCGGCGATCCAGACGCCGCCTTCCGTCTCGCAGTCCTCCGACATCACGATGATCTCCTGGGCGACGTCGATGAGGCGGCGCGTCAAGTAGCCGCTGTCGGCGGTGCGGAGGGCGGTGTCGGCCAGGCCCTTGCGGGCGCCGTGCGTGGAGAGGAAGTACTCGAGCACGCTCAGCCCTTCGCGGAAGTTGGCCTTGATGGGCCGCTCGATGATGCGACCCTTGGGCGACGACATCAGACCTCTCATGCCGGCCATCTGCTTGATCTGGGCGATGTTTCCCTTTGCGCCGGACCTGGCCATCAGGTAGATGCCGCCGTAGTTTTCCAGCGTGTTTTCGATTTCCTCGGTCAGGTCGTCGTTGGCATCCGTCCAGATCTTCACTACGTTCTCATATTCCTCATCCTCAGTGATGAGACCGTCCATGTACTGTTCATGCAGGTCATTGACTTTTTCAGCGGCGTCACTCAGGATTTCGGCCTTCTTGGCGGGCGCCTCGATGTCGTTGATGGCGATGGTTATGCCCGCCCTCGTGGCGTAGTGGAAGCCCAGCGCCTTTATGCCGTCCAGCACCCCCATCGTGGCCTCGTTGCCCAGCGTGCGGAAGCAGGCGGCGGTTACCTCCTGCAGCGCGCCCCGGTCCATCTCCTTGTTCCGGAAACCGATCTCGGCGGGCAGTTGGTCGTTGAAGATGATCCGGCCAACGGTGGTCTCGATCCACTCGGTCTCGCCCTGCTCGTTGCGGCGCAGCACTTCGATCGGGGCGCGCAGGTCGATGATGCCCATCTGGTGGGCGAGCCGGGCGTCGTCGAGATTGCCGAACCTGCGCCCGGCGCCCTCCGCGTGGGGGACAATGATAGTCATGTAGTAGCAGCCGAGCACCATGTCGAGCGTCGGCGCGACGATGGGCTGGCCGGAGCTGGGCGAGAGCATGTTGTAGGTGCTCATCATCATCCGGTTGGCCTCGAGCACGGCCTCTCTCGAAAGCGGCACGTGCACGGCCATCTGGTCGCCGTCGAAGTCGGCGTTGAAGGCGGCGCACACGAGGGGGTGCACCTGGATGGCGCTGCCCTCGATGAGCCTGGGCATGAAGGCCTGGATGCCGAGCCTGTGGAGCGTCGGCGCGCGGTTGAGCAGCACCGGCCTGTCGATCACCACGTTTTCCAGGATGTCCCACACCTCCGGCGTGGCCCTGTCGGCCATGCGCTTGGCGCTCTTGATGTTGTGGGCGTAGCCCTTCATCACCAGCTCGTGCATCACGAACGGCTTGAACAGCTCCAGCGCCATCCGGCGCGGCAGTCCGCACTCGTTCAACCTGAGGTCCGGGCCTGCGATGATAACCGAGCGGCCGCTGTAGTCCACGCGCTTGCCGAGCAGGTTCTGCCGGAAGCGGCCCTGCTTGCCGCGCAGCAGGTCGGAAAGCGACTTGAGCCGGTGGTTGTGGCTGCCCGACACGGGGCGGCCCCTGCGCCCGTTATCCACGAGCGCGTCCACGGCCTCCTGGAGCATCCGCTTCTCGTTGCGGACGATAATCTCCGGCGCCATCAGGTCCATGAGGCGCTTGAGGCGGTTGTTGCGGTTGATGACGCGCCGGTACAGGTCGTTCAGGTCGCTCGTGGCGAAGCGTCCGCCGTCGAGCTGCACCATGGGCCGGAGCTCCGGCGGCAGCACCGGCAGCGTGGTGAGCACCATCCACTCGGGCTTGTTGCCGCTCTTCCTGAACGCCTCGACCACGCGCAGCCGCTTGATGGCCTTCTTACGCTTCTGTCCCGACTTGTCGGTAAGCTCCTCCTGGAGCCTGTCGCGCTCGGCGTCGAGGTCGATCGACGTGAGCCGTTCACGCACAGCCTCGGCGCCCATTCCCGCCCTGAACACGGCTGGGAACTTGGCGCGCAGCTCACGGTAGCGGCTCTCGGTGAGAAGCTGGCCGACGCTTATGCCCTCCAGGTCCTCCAGCTCGCGGACGAGGTCGTCCTCCAGCTCGTCGCGCTTCTGCCCCACGTGCTGATCCAGCTCGGCGAGGCGGGATTCGGCCTCTTCGATCGCGGGGCCGTGCTCGCTCTCGAGCTCCGCCTTCTCGGTTTCGAGTCGCTGCTCGGCCTGCGCGAGAACCTGCTGGAGCTCCTCGATCTCGGCCGCGCTATCGTCGTCGCCTTCCAGGTCGGCCAACCTGGCGCGGAGCGGCTCCTCGGCCTCGCGGGCAGCCGCTTCTCGCTGCGACTTCGCCTCCTCCAGCGCGGCCTGCAACTCGGCCAGTTGCGCGCGCGCCGGGCCGAGCTGCTCGTTTGCCGCGATATCGTACTCGTCCATCGCCTCGTCGAGCTCCTTGTTGAGCCGGTCGAGTTCGAACGAGCGCATGTCCTCATCCACGGTGGTGACGAGGTACTGCGCGAAGTAGAGCACGCGGTCCAGGTTGCGGGGCGACAGGTCCAGCATCAGGCCCATCCGGCTGGGGGTGCCCTTGGAGAACCAGATGTGGGCCACGGGCGCGGCGAGCTCGATGTGTCCCATCCGCTCGCGGCGCACCTTGGCGCGCGCCACCTCGACGCCGCAGCGGTCGCATATCACGCCGCGGTAGCGAATCTTCTTGTACCGGCCGCAGTAGCACTCCCAGTCCTTGGTGGGACCGAAGATGCGCTCGCAGAACAGCCCATCCTTTTCGGGCCGGAGCGTGCGGTAGTTGATGGTCTCCGGCTTGGTGATTTCTCCGTAAGACCAGGTCTTGATCTGTTCAGGCGAGGCCAACGAGATTCGTATAGCGTTGAAATCGTTGCCGTTTTGCGCCATTTAGCACTCTCCTGTGGAGGGTTATCGGATGGAGGGTTCGGAGCTGCCATCCCGCGCGTCGCGGGACGGCAGCGGCCGGGTTAGCTGTCGGCCTCCTCCGGCTCATGGGCCGGCGGCTCCGGGGCCGGCGACTCCTCGACCGCAAGCTCGGCGCGGTCCGCCGGCTCCGGGGCCGGAGGCTCCTCGACCGCAAGCTCGGCGCGGTTCGCCGGGAACTGGCCGGGCTCCGGCAGGGACGGGTCGATTTCCGAAAGCGGCTGGTCGTCTTCCGGCGGCGCTTGGGCCAGCAGGTCGCCGGGCCAGGCCGGCTCGGGGAAAATCGGAGGAAGCGCGGCCTCCTCGCCGCCCAGCATGTCCATCGCGGGGAACGGGTCCATGACGTAACTGTCCAGGCCGTCCACCATATCCATCGACTCGTCGTCCAATAGCATGCCTTCCGGCTCCTCGTGCAGAAGCTCGACCGACAGGGCCAGGCTCTGTAGCTCCTTGAGCAGCACGTGGAACGACTCCGGTATGCCGGGCTGCATCACGTCCTCGCCCTTGACGATGGACTCGTAGGTCTTCACGCGCCCGACCACGTCGTCGGACTTCACGGTGAGCATCTCCTGGAGGGTGTGCGCGGCGCTGTAGGCTTCGAGCGCCCACACCTCCATCTCGCCGAAGCGCTGGCCGCCGAACTGCGCCTTGCCGCCCAGCGGCTGCTGGGTTATCAGCGAGTAGGGGCCGATTGAGCGCGCGTGGATCTTGTCTTCCACCAGGTGTATCAGCTTCATCATGTAGATGTAGCCCACGGTGATAGGCTGGTCGAACTTCTCGCCGGTGCGACCGTCCCACAGCTCCTGCTTGCCCATAATGGGCGCGGACACCTGCGAGTCGCGGTTGAGGCGCACGGCCTCCTGGCGCATGTCCTCGGCCGTCATGCCCGCGGTGTCCATGCCGCGCTCGTCTTGCAGCCAAATATCCAGGCAGGCCGCGCGGGCCGCGCCCATTTCGCCGCTTTCGAACACCGCGTCGTAGCCGTAACCCCATTCTGAAAGCCAGGCGGACACCCTGTCCACGTCGATGTAGTGGAGGCCGTTTTGGCCGTTCTGGCCGTTCGTCCCGTTGGAGACCGCGCCGGACTTCTGAATTATCCAGGCCTTGGCCAATTCGTCCTCGATCGAGACGTCCTGTGCGCCGTCGAACACCGGCGTAACCGCCCGGAAACCCTGCTTTTCGGCTGCCCAGCCGAGGTGGGTTTCGAGCACCTGGCCGAGGTTCATCCGGGAGGGCACGCCGATAGGATTGAGAATGATGTCGACGGGGGTGCCGTCGGGCAGGAAGGGCATGTCCTCTTCCGGCAGTATGCGGGCGATGACGCCCTTGTTGCCGTGGCGGCCCGCCATCTTGTCGCCCTCGGTGACTTTGCGGGTCTGCGCGATCCAGATGCGCACCAGCTTGTTCACGCCGGTCGGCAGCTCGGTGCTGTCTTCGCGGTCCAGCACCTTCACCCCGATTACCTTGCCGCTCTGGCCGTGGGGCACACGCAGGGACGAGTCCTTCACGTCACGCGCCTTCTCGCCGAATATGGCGCGCAGCAGCTTCTCCTCAGCGCTCAGCTCGGTCTCGCCCTTGGGCGTGATCTTGCCGACGAGGATGTCGCCCGGGCCGATCTCGGCGCCTATGCGAATGATGCCCTCTTCGTCCAGGTCGCGCAGGCTGTCCTCTCCCACGTTGGGGATGTCTCTCGTGATCTCTTCGGGACCCAGCTTGGTGTCCCGGGCCTCCACCTCGTGCTTCTCGATGTGGACGGAGGTGAACTTGTCCTCCTTGGCCATTCGCTCGCTGATCACGATGGCGTCCTCGAAGTTGTAGCCCTCCCAACTCATGAAGGCGACGAGCACGTTCTGGCCGAGCGCCAGCTCTCCCCTTCCGCTGGACGAGCTGTCGGCGAGCACCTGACCCGGCTCCACCCTGTCGCCGCGCGACACTATGGGCCGCTGGTTGAGGCACGTGCCCTGGTTGCTGCGAACGAACTTGAGCAGGCGGTACTCCTCGGCCTTGCCGTCGCCGTTGGCCACCACTATGCGCTCCCCGGTCGCCTCCCTGACCACTCCGCTCGTGCGCGACAGCACCACCTGGCCGCTGTCCCGCGCCACGCGCTCCTCCATGCCGGTGCCCACCAGGGGCACCTCGGGGCGCAGCAGCGGCACCGCCTGGCGCTGCATGTTCGATCCCATGAGCGCGCGGTTGGCGTCGTCGTGCTCCAGGAACGGTATCAGCGCGGTGGACACGCTCACGAGCTGGATGGGCGAAACGTCCATGTACTCCACGTCGTCCGGGGACTCCACCGACATGTGCTCGCCCATGCGGGTCTCTATGGCGCTGTCCAGGAACTGGCCCAGGTGGTCGATAGGCGAGTTTGCCTGGGCGATGTGTACGCTCTCCTCCTCGTCCGCGGGCAGATACGTGATCTCGTCGGACACGTATGGCGCCACGGATATCGTATGCTCGGGCTGGGAGGCTATCCTGGTGCCGACGCCCTTGGATATTACCCCGCCGGCCTTGAGGATGGTCCGGCCGTCCGCGGCCACCACGTCCTCCGTGATCCTGCGGCCCTCGAGCAGGGGCGACTTGCTGGAGATCTCTCTCAATACTCTCCGGTAGGGCGTCTCGATGAAGCCGAAGTCGTTGGTGCGGGCGAACGTCGCCAGCGACCCCAGCAGTCCGATGTTCGGCCCTTCCGGGGTCTCGATCGGGCATATTCGCCCGTAATGGGAGTGGTGGACGTCGCGCACGTCGAAGCCGGCGCGTTCGCGGGACAGTCCGCCGGGGCCCAGCGCGGACAGCCTGCGCTTGTGCGTAAGCTCGGCCAGCGGGTTGGTTTGGTCCATGAACTGGGACAACTGGGAGCCGCCGTAGAACTCGCGCACCGCGGCCACCACGGGCCGTATGTTTATCAGCGCGGCGGGCGTGGTGTTCGCGGCGTCGAGCTGCGTGGTCATGCGCTCCTTGATGACGCGCTCCATCCGCAGCAGGCCCACGCGAATCTGGTTCTGTATGAGCTCGCCCACGGCGCGGACGCGGCGGTTGCCCAGATGGTCTATGTCGTCGGCGTCCTCCACCCCGTTGTTTATCTTCACCATCATCCTGAGGAGGTTGACGATGTCCTCCTCGCTGAGGGTGCGAATGTCGCCGTCCTGGCTGTGGCCCAGCCGGCGGTTGAGCTTGTACCGGCCCACGCGGCCCAGGTCGTAGCGCCGATTGTTGAAGAACAGGTTGTTGATGAGCGTGCGGGCGTTCTCGGCGCTGGGAGGCTCGCCGGGGCGCAACCGCCGGTAGAACTCGATGAGCGCCTCGTGCTGATTGGTGACGCCCGGGTCCTTCTCGATGGTGGTCGCGACGAACGGATGCTCCTCGTTGGTGTCGATGTCCTCGAACAGCTCCATTATCTGCCGGTCGGTCTCGAAGCCGAGCGCCCTCAACAGCGTGCTGACCGGGGTCTTGCGCTTGCGGTCCACCTTCACGGATATGACGTCGCGGTTGCTCGTCTCGAACTCCATCCAGGCGCCGCGGTAGGGGATGAGCTTGGCGGACGCCAGCGGCCGGCCGGTGTTGGGGTCGAGGTCGGCGGTGAAGTACACGCCGGGCGACCTTACGAGCTGGCTCACCACGACGCGCTCGGCCCCGTTGATGATGAACGTGCCGGTGCTCGTCATCATCGGGATGTCGCCCAGGAACAGCGTCTGCTCCTTTATCTCACCCTGGCCCGCGCCGGCGGCCTTGATCCTGAGGGTGACGGTAACGTACAGCGCGGCGGTATAGGTGACCTCCTTTTCGCGGCACTCTTCTTCGGTGTACCTGGGCTCTTCGAAGTAGTGGTCATCGAAGGTCAGCTCGAACCGGTCTCCAGTCTGGTCCTCGATGGGCGAGATCTCCTCGAACAGCTCGCGGAGTCCGTCGGTCTTCAGCCAGTTGAACGATCCGAGTTGTACCTGCAACAGGTTTGGAACGTCGAACACGGACGGGATACGGGCGTAGGACCTCTTGTCGTCTGCGGCGTCGGTGCCAGGTCGCAAAATGGTTGATACCATCCGCAATCACACTCCTTAAATGCTTGGGGCTAAGGGTGGTTAATCCGAGACAGGCCTAATGGCCGTGGGTGTGGAAAGAGACGTTATCGCGGGACGCCTTGCGAGGCGAAGGATGACGGACATGACAAAACCGCCGGAGCAAGCCAGCGGGAGATGCGTAGATGGCCGCACGTGCGGCAATGCGGTTGGGGATCATAAATGGTTCTTACTACGCTAGCACACCGCGGCCAGCAGTGTCAAGCAAAAAATCAGGCGCACAAAACGCTCTAGAGCGCCACACTCTCCAAGAGCTCTTTGGTCAACTCAACTCGTTCGTCAGAGGCGAGCCAAAGCTCCTCGGCGAAGGTCGAATCGCCTTTGCTGTCCACTCTGGGACCGTGGAAAAGCCAGACTGCGATTCCCTCTTGTTTCGCTAATTCGACCGCCGGCAAGAAGTCGCTGTCCCCTGCGACCAATACTGCGTGAGTAATCCTGTTCTTCACACTCAATGTCGCAAGATCAAGGCCCAGCATGAGATCAACTCGCTTTTGCTGCAAGACTGGTTTTCCCATTGAGTCTAGCCCTCTAAAGGCTAATCGTCCTTCTCTGACTGTGAATCTTTCAATTCTCTGCAGCGCGTGAAAGAAACTGCGAGTGCCAGAAAGTGCGCTTCGCTCCTCGATCGTCGGATTCTCAGATTGAAACGGCAAGCAGTCATAATAGTAAGTCCTCAGCAGATCTACCGGGTCAGCAGTCTTGTTCGCAACAGCAATCAGGATTTCGTTGGCGAACTTGGAGTAATCGACCCTGACGGAATACTCATTGTAAGCAACTGCTCTCATGTATCCGCCATCAATGAATATCGCCAACCTTGCCATGACCTCTCCCTACTCCTAAATAAGGCAAAAAAAGGGCCGAAGAGTTGAACCCTCCGACCCTGCTGTTGCGCTCGCAACATCTGGAAAATTCACCTGACATGCCACCGCGTACAGTGCTCTGTCGCTCGTTGGCTAAACGCCTACAGTTGCACGACAGGCCGTCTTGAGTGGGACACCAGGGGCTATATTGCAATCATTGTCGTCAAAGGCCCTGCTGCTTGTCAACCCCTGAACCCGTTTCCAGTTCTGACTCTCAACCGAAACGGCTCGCGCGACCTCAAAATCAATGGTTACCGAACGAGAGGTGCGACCTCAAAATTGCGGTTACCAGCGGTGTTCCAGTTTAGGGGGTCGCCACGCCTCCATGCCAGCTTCTCAAGCT